>JAURHS010000015.1 GCA_030833205.1 Prosthecobacter sp. | reverse complement strand
TGTGGGCTTCGCGGGTTTTGTTGGCTTCGCGGGTTTTGTTGGCTTCGCGGGCTTCGTGGCTAAAGCGGAGGAAGCTGAAAGCGGCTGAGGCGCTGCGAATGGGGAGGGGGAAGGCCCGGTGGAGAGGGCATCCGTGCGACGCTGGGGGGAGGTTCTGGAGGACATGACATTGGGGGGAGCTGAGGGTTGAGGGATGAGATGGACGGGAACAAGGGACGCGTAGGAGTTTAGGGTTGTTTGAAGAAGGAAGTGAACTGACTCGGGAACCGGATCGGCAGACTCAGTTGTAGATCAGGCAGCGCAGCAATTGCCGCAGCCACTCGCCTTGAAACGGGATCCACCAAACACACCTCAGCCGCAGGGCCAAAGCGCTACGCATTTTCACCAAGTCCCTGCGGCAAGCCCAGCCCTGATGCCGCTCAACCAAAAAAACCTCAGACAAACTTGAGAATCCATGAGCGCGAAAACCATTGTTCAGCATCACAGGCCTCGTCCAAAGCCCGCCTCACCAAGCCGATAAGGCCAGGTCAAGTGACGAGCACAGTGCCGTGAACTCATTGAGGCAGGATAGTGCCTTTCGCCCTTGCTATGGTCCGACCTTTTACCTCATTGAGGCAGGATAGCTTGGCCGGGCGTACAGCGCGCTCGGCCTCACCGTATGGTCCGACCTTTTACCTCATTGAGGCAGGATAGTGCCTTTCGCCCTTGCTATGGTCCGACCTTTTGGATGATGGACATGCCCAGGGGCAGTTGCGTGACGGTGCAGGAAATAAGGAAATCCTGTCATCTGGAGGCACTGGCAGAAATTGAAGTTGCTTCGGGCCGAGCAGTGAACTCCGCCTATCCAAGCCGCATAGCATCCTCGGCATGGTGTGCACTTACTTTGCGCCGCAGAGGCGGCTCTAGCCACTTTACCACAATGCCCCGTTGGGGGCTAAATCAAAACTCTGGCCATCCGCAGTTGTGTCAATGTTGTGCGAGACAACAATGCTCCGGCGGGTGCGAGACCAAATGTTTTCTGACACGGAGTCGCGACCTAGGCCTGCGTAGATTGCGGCTTGGCCTTGCGCGCTGCTTTTGGTTTTTGGCTTGGTGAATGTTCGTGCCTTGCGGGCTGCTGAGGTCCCTTCGCAGTGGTCTAGTGCGTGTTGAGTGTGGTGGTGGGTCTTCGGCGTAGGTTTTGATGAGGCTAAGGTGCTGGCCAAACTCTCAGAGGTAAGAAGTTTGGAGATGCTGAGCTGATGGTGGTTGGTTCTGTTCTCGCTCCCTGCTGGTGAGGTGGGTTGGGTGGGTTGGTTGCGCTTTGTTTTGAGGTCTTGGCTGAGCCATTTGAGGCTGATGTAGCTGATTTCGCCGAGGATGTGGCGGAGGTGGAGAAGTTCGTCTTGGAGTGTGCTGTGGCTTGGGGCGATGTGAGGCGGGGGGAGGGGTGGGTTGAGGCGTTCTTGCTCTGGGCGATGGGTGAGGAGGTTGCCGTCGTAGTGTTGGCTGGCTTGGCGAAGGTAGGCTTGAGCGGGTTCGGTGCAGCTGAGGGTGCGCAGGATGTAGAGGATGATGAGGTTGGTGGTGATGAAGTGGATCGGCCGTTGCCTCAGGGCCTGAATGAGTTGGCGGATGGATTGAGTCAGGAGCTTGAGTGTGGCGAGCAGGATGTAGGTGGCGAGGTTGAAGGGGGGGAGTTGGAGAATGGAGCGAATCAGTAGGATGGGGAAGTGGATGAGGGCTGCCGGGATCTCTTGGGGGTGGCTGGGCAGGCGGCGGATCAGGTGGGTGAGGCGAGTGAGTGGTGGTTGCAGGTTGACGAGTTCGCGGTTGACGCGGCTGAGGTCGGGCAGGGGAAGGTTGAGGTGTTGAAGGCGCTCTTGGCAGGGCTGGCAGAGGTGAAGGTGGGGCAGGGAGTCAATGAGGCTGTGCCGGTGGTGGTGGCGTTCGAGCAGGCAGGAGGCGATCAACGGGGAGGTGTGGGGGTTGTCGAGGTCTTGGGTGGTGAGTTGGTTGGGGTTGCGGTTGATGAGAAGGTGTTGAGTGCTCAAGGAGTTGAGGTCTGGGAGGCTGCCGCGATTGGCGCGGTAGAGGAGGGTGAGGAGGTGCAGGGTGCGTAGGATCAGGAGTTCCGGTGCGATGCCCTTGCCCCTGAGTCGTGGCAGGAGAGGCGCAAAGCTCAGGACGGCGACGCTGGGGCTGAGGCGGCGCAGGTAGGATTGTTGGGAGAGGGGATGGTCAATGACGATAAGGCTGAGGCTGCAGATGGGGTTGTGGCGAAAGGCGGCCAGGATTTGTGGGTCTTCGTAGTGGCGCTTGGCGGGTTGAAGACGGGGAAGGGCGGCGATGTTGCCGCCGTAGTGAACAAAGAAGTGGTGGCTGCGCAGGCCCGTGATGTGCAGGCTTCGCAGGGAGAGGTGAATCGGGCTGAGGCAGCACAGTTGCACGCTAAGGGGTTCTTCCATGAGTGCCCTAGGTTGTGCTGTCCCGCCTTGGCCTGCGATGGGGATTTGCCCAGCGTGTTGGTTGTCGTTGCAGAGTTGAGAATGTGGCTGTGCTGGCGTGCACAACGACAGAGCGGTGGGTCAACAGGGGCTTGTGGAGCCCCTGTTGGTGGCGGGTTGGCGCTGGCTTGCGCCGGGCCTGGTGTGCGATTCCCGGATGGGGTGATCGGCCTCAGTTCTTGACGGTATTCGCTGCGCCTGCCCTGGGCTTGGCCTTGGATTTTGAGGGCAGAGTGTTCAAGGGCTTGGAGCTTGCCTTTGCGGGGGCTGGTTTGCTCCGCGTGGCCTTGGTTGCGCCTGGGCTCGGCTTGCCTGCCGATGGGCTTGTTTTGGGTGGCCTTGGCGAAATGGACTCGGCGGAGGGCGTGGCTGCATGGCCAAGGTTGAGGGCCTGAATCATGCGCGGGCGCTTGCTGTTTTGCACCAGGTCCTGGAGGTTGCGTTGGTCGAGGCTTTGGAAGAATGCCTCGATGGCCTGGGCAAAATAGGCCTTGGCGGCGCAGCAGCCCATGAGTGGGCAGGTGTTGGTGGCGGGTGCAAAGCATTCCAGCAGGGGGCTGTTGCTCTCGGTTTGGCGCAGGAGGGTGCCGAGGTTGATGCTTGAGGGGGCACCGACGAGGCGGATTCCGCCGCCGCGTCCGCGACGGGTTTGCAAATGGCCTGACTTGGCGAGGTTCTGGACCACCTTGCTGAGGTGATGCTGAGAGATCCCATAGGAGCGGGTCAGTTCATCAATCTGGAACCAATCGTCCTTCAGAGCGGCAAAGATCAGGGTGCGGAGGCTATAATCGCTGAAGAGGCTAAGCTTCATGGGCCTTCCATGCTCGGGCTGGCAGCTGTGAGGAGCAAGCCTTGAGCTAGGCTTTTGAACAGGAAAAAATCCACATGATTTGAAAGAAGTATTTGAAATACCTCTTTAAATGCTGTGTCGCCGCCGTCCCCAAAGGCATGCTGCAGAAGTTCTGTGGTGGTTCTGATGCAGGTCTCATGCCGCGGTGAGGCGGCGGCGGCCCTCAGTCTTGAAACTGCCCCAACCCAACCCAACCCAACCCAACCCCTGATGTGATGAAAACCTTGTTTCTCTTGCCCTTGATCATGGTCAGTATTGCTCTGATTCCTGTGGAATGCATCTCTGCCGCCGAGGCTCCCAAGTGTGCGCTGACGGGCAAGCCCGCCAATCCCGCGATTGCCACCAACTATGAAGGCGAGACCTATGTGTTTTGCGATGAGGCCAGCCGAGATGCCTGGTTGAAGGCGCGCAAGGCGAGCCTCTACGAGCGCCTCGGGGGCAAGGCGGCCATTGATGCTGTGGTGGACGCCTTTTATGTGCGCATGCTCAAGGATGCGCGGGTGAAGCACTTCTTTGAGGATATCAACATGTCGGCGCAGCGTCGCAAGCAGAAGGCGTTTTTGTCGGCAGCGTTTGGCGGGCCCAAGCCCTGGTCGGGCAAGGACATGCGACGCGCTCATGAAAACCTGTCCCTCACCGAGGGTGATTTTCATGCCGTGGCCGAAAATCTACAGGCCACCTTGGTGGATGCCAAAGTGCCTGCAGCCTTGGTGGCCGAGGTGATGACCATTGCGGCGAGCACCAAGGATGCGGTGCTCAATCGCAAGCCCTCCAAGCCCTGATTCAGTGGGCGCTGACTGTAGGTTGGTTGGCCCCTGGGGTGCGGGTTTTGCAGGCGTGACCATGGAACGGACGCGGCGGGATTGGCCCTCATTGGGCGGTCAAGAGTGACCGCTCTGCCAACGCTTCGCGGCGGCGTGAATCATGAGCATGCGCTTGTTGCATGCGCTTGGTGGTTGGGTGGCTGGGTGGTTGCCTTGGGGCTGAGCTTGGATGGGGCGGTGGGTCAGGGTGGGCTGCGGTCACCGCCGGGCACGGCCTTGGCGAGTTCGCGTTGCAGGGTTTGTTGCAGGCGTTTGGCGAGATCCGCCTGGCTGCTGATGAGGTTGCGGGTTTCGCCGGGGTCTTCGCCGAGGTGATAGAGTTGCAGGGGTTCGCTGCTGTGGGCCTGTGCTTTGTTGCCAGTCTTGGCCTTTTTGGTTTTGGCCTTGGGGCCGCTGCTGCGGGGGCTGAGTTGGATGAGTTTCCAGGGGCCTTCGCGGATCATGGCCTGCTGGGGGCTTTGGGCGACGATGAGGTGGGCATGCGGGGAGGGGGCTTGTTGGGTGAGCAGTGGCCAGAGGTCATGGCCGTCAATGGGAAGGTCTTGGTTGAGATCGGCGCCGGCAAGTTTGAGTAGGGTGGGGTACCAGTCGCAGATCTGCGTGGGTTCATCGAGGCGTTGGCCGGCGGGGATGTGTCCGGGCCAGTTGGCGAAGGCGCAGCCGCGGATGCCGCCCTCGTGCAGGCTGCCTTTGAAGCCGCGCAGTGGGCCGTTGTTGCCCGGGGGCGGGCCGCCGTTGTCGGCGCTGAAGACGATGAGGCAGTCCTTGCGCATGTCTTGCTGTTGCAGGGCGCTTAAGACTTGGCCGATGGCCTCGTCAACGGCGGATAGCATGCCGGCGAGAGTGCGGCGTGGTCCTTGGAGGTGGTCGTAGCCTTGAAGGTACTTGTCGGGGACTTGAAGTGGGCTGTGAATGCCGTTGAAGGGGAGGTAGAGGAAGAGGGGTTTGCCTTGGGGGTGGGCCTTGATGAGGCGGCAGGCTTCACGGGAGAGGAGTTCGGTGCTGTAGCCTTCTTCTTTGAGGGGTTGGTCGTTGTGTTGCCAGTCGTGTTTGCCGTCGCGCTCGTGGGTGTAGTAGTCGATGGCGCCGAAGTAATGGCCATGTTGTTGGTGGAATCCGCGGGCGAGGGGAAGATAGCCGGGTTGATACTCGCCAAGGTGCCATTTGCCGACGATGGCGCATTGATAGCCAACGCTGCCAAGGGCTTGGGCGAGGGTGCGTTCGGCCAGGGGCAGGCCCCAGGGAGCCTTGGGGCGGACGATGGTGTAAACGCCCGTCTTGGTGGGCAGGCGGCCGGTGAGCAGGGCGCTGCGGGTGGGCGAGCAGACGGGCTGCACATAGTGATGATTGAGTACGGCTCCGCCCTTGGCCAGGGCGTCGATGTTGGGGGTGCGGATGTCCTTGCCGCCGCCAAAGCCGCAGTCGGCATGGCCGAGGTCGTCAATCAGGAAGAAGACGATGTGGGGCGCTGCGGCTTGGCTGCCCGCGGTGGCAAGCACGAGGGCGGCAAGCAGCATTGCGGCAAGGCCGCGAGCAATGAAGTGGTGATGCATCGGCCATGGCAACGCGGCCCGGTCGCTCAATCTTGTGGCAAAGCGGAGCCTGGCCTGGTTTGCCAGGGCGGGATTTAGTGCTTGAGGGCGGCTTGAATGGCTTGGGCGGCGGCCTTGCCCAGGAAGTCGTAGCCGGCGTTGCTGAAGTGGACGTCGTTGGGGTTTTGCAGGCGGGCGATTTCAGGGAGGATGGCTGCGTGGAGGTCGTCAATGAGGATGCCTTGTTCCTGCATGAGGGCGGCGGCGATTTGGTTGCGCTCGATGATGGGGGCGGATTTGCTTTTGCCGTCGGGGGTGTCGGGGCAGGGCGTGGTGCTGGCCCACATCAGGGTTTTGCAGCGCGGGCGCATGCGGGTGATGAGGGTTTTGAGGTTGTTGCGGTAAAGCTCGGTGGCGGTGTTGCGGTCGTGGATGCCAAAGTTGAAATGGATGAGGTCCCACTGGCCTTTGCCGAGCCAGACTTCGAGGTTTTTCAGGCCGCTGGCGGTGGGGCCGCAGTTGGCCGGGGCGCGGTGGACATTGGCAATGCCCTTGAGTTCGCGGCGCAGGGCTTGGGTGTAGCCGCGCGAGACGCTGTCGCCGATGATGAGGATGCGTGGCAGGGTTTGGTCATCGCGCACGAAGTCCCAGGCGTTGCTGCGGCCGGCGACTTTGTCGGCCTGATGCAGGGGCAGGTAGAAGTTGCCGAGTTGTTGCTCAAGGGTTCGTTCCCAGGCTTGTTCATCGGCGGGGAGTTTGGCGACGATGGCGGCGTAGCGTTGGGCGATGATTTGATTGGCGCGTGCGCGTGCTGCTGCGGCTTCTGTGGCGTTGGTGGGTTCGGTGGCGGTGGCCTTGCCAGCGCTGGGTTTCTGCGGGCTGGATGCGGCCGCTGGCTTGGCGACGGCCAACCAGGCTTGAGCGTGGCGGCGGCCGATTTCAAGGGTGCCGCTGGTGGTGAAGTGGGTGTGGCTTGGGGGCAGGGTTTCAGCGCCTTCGGTGTCCACATAGGAGGTGTGTTGCGGGTGGGCGGCGGCGAGGGCTTTTTGGGCGGCAATGACGGTGGGCATGTGGCTGTTGCGGCCATTGCCGAAGCGGGTGTTGACGCTGAGCAGGGCGCGCAGGTCCGGTGCCTCGAGGTCGCGGCGCAGGGCCTGCAGCATGGCGCCTAGGTTGGCTTGGTATTTGTCGGCAAAGGCTGCGGTGGCGTCGCTTTCGCCTTGAACCCAGATCAGGGCGCGGGGTTGGAGTTCAATCTGTCGGCTTTGAGCTGCGGCGATGGCGTTGCGGTATTGCTCGAGTAGGGCGCGGTAGCAGGCGCCGATTTCTCCCTCGCCCTTGGGGTCCCAGTCGCGGGCCACATCGGTGCCGCTGAAGGCTACTTTCAGGACTGCCGGGGCGTTGTGGCCTTGGGCGCGCAGGTGTCGCACAAAGCCGATCTCCGGGCCGAAGCCGCCTTCGGCGCGGGCGAAGTTGCCGTATTGGCGTGGGGCTTTTTTGCCGTCGGCACCCGCAGGCATGGGGTTGCCGCGGGGCTGTGGGATCAGGCTCTGCCACTTGGCGCCGATGCTGTCGAATTCGTCGGGTGGGGGATCGCCGACGCGGAACCAGAAGAGGGTTTCGGCGTCCTTGGCATCGGGCGGCAGTTGCGAGGAGAGGGCGTCGTAGCCCACGCTGTTGGATTGGCCGGCGACGATGAAGAGGTCGCGGGTTTCGGCTCGGGCGATGCTGAGGCCAAGGGCAAGCCAGGCGATGGGAAGAAGCGGGCGGATCATGTGGGAGGCGAGGGTGGGGCCAAGGCGCAGGCTTGGTGGCCTGCGCTCGGGTTGGGGTGCGGAGACAGAGGTCTGTGCCCAGGTCTGGTGGTCTGGGGTAGTTTGAGGCTTGGGGCGGCTGAACTCAGCGTGCCTTGAGCACGCCGCGCATCAGGATGCCGTGGCCGGGGAAGGAGCAGACAAAGGGATAGTCGCCCGGGGCGTTGAGGGTGAACTCGAGGACTTCGCTTTTGCCGCCGTCGAGCAGTTTGGTGTGGTGCAGGATGTCGCCACCGGCGGGGATGAAGCCATTGCCAAAGCCTGCTGCGCCCATGGCCACGGCGGCGTTCATGACGGCGTCCGCCTTGCCGGGCTTGGTGACCAGCAGGTTGTGCGGCATGACATCGGTGTTGGCGAAGGTGAGTCTGATCTTGCGGCCTGCTTTCACATTGAGTTCCTTGACATCGTACATGAGGCGCTCGCGAATGGTGCCAACGCGAATGGTGGTCAGCTCGGGCTTGTCGCTGAGCACGCCGGATTTCTCGGCCTTGGCCTCGACTTCACCGGCGAGAACGCCGCCCTTCATGCTGGCTTCAACATTGAACCAGAGGTGCTGCACGACATTGGCAGCGTTGCGGACATGAAGGTCCGGGGATTGTTGCAGTGAGGCCAGCAGGGCGGTGTCACGAATGTTGTGCTGTTGATGCACCCAGAGGGCTTCGAGGAGGTGATGGGCGTGTTCCTTGTTCTTGGGGTCGAAGGTTTTCATCCATTCCTTGGTGGCGGCGATGACCTCGGCAGTTGGGCGCTCGCTGAGTTCGACGCGGGTGCGGTGGCGCACGCTGTCGGTGGGGTGCTTGAGGTTTTCCAGCAGTGCGGGGATGGGTTGGCCGTCAATGGCGACTGGGGCCTGGAGTGGGCGGCCCTTGGCGGTCATGCGGTAGATGCGGCCGTGCTTGTGGTCGCGGTTGGGGTCGCGCACATTGTGCTGCATGTGGCCGATGATGACATTGTGCCAGTCGGCGATGTAGAGTGCGCCATCTTCACCAAACACGGCGTCACTGGGGCGGAAGTTTTTGTCGCCGCTCATGAGCAGGCCACGGGACTTGTCCTCGGTGACGCTGCCGTCGGCCTGGGTGACTTTGACGCTGAGTTCCGCGCCGGCGGGTTCTCCCCAGACCGTGCCCTGCTCGGCGTTGCGTGCGAGGTCATAGTGCTTGATGCCAAGGAAGCCGATGACATTGCAGATGAGGAAATCGCCCTGCATGTCCTCGGGGAAGTGGGTGCTGCTGACGACTTCGCTGGCGGTGACGGGGCGCACTTCCTTCTTGAGGAGTTCATGCATTTTGAAGCCGTTGGCCTCGGGGCGCACCTGATAGGCGCGGCCGCCGGTGCCGTCAGTGGCGTAGTGATAGCCCCAGCGGTCAAAGGCAATGCCATGGGGGTTGGGGCTGTTGTCGGCGTGGCGGGCAATGGTGAAGCGGCGCGGGTCAAAGCGGTATTCGGAGCTGCTGTTGGCCTGCAGCGATGGGCCCCAGGGGTGCTCGTGGTTGTGAACCAGGAAGACGCCGCTTTGCCAGTAGATGCCGCCGTCAGGGCCCATGATGAGGTTGTTGGCACCGTGGTGGGTGTCGGCGAAGTCCACGCCCTGCAGCATGATTTGGCGCACATCGGCAACATCGTCGCCGTCGGTGTCCTTGAAGTACCAGATGTCGGGGGCTGAGGTGACAATGACGCCACCGTTCCAGAATTCAAAGCCCAGGGGGTTTTGCACGCGGGCAAATTCGGTGATGCGGTCGCAGGTGCCGTCCTTGTTGTCATCGTGGCAGATGACGAGGGCGTCCTTCATTTCCTTGAGGGGCTCCCACATGGGGTAGGTGTGCCAGACGGCGGCCCAGAGTCGGCCCTTGGTGTCCACTTGGAGTTGCACGGGGTTGACGAGTTGGGGGAAGCGGGCCTCATCGGCGAAGAGCTTCATCTCGAAGCGTGGGTCCATGGCCATGTGCTTGATGGCTTCCTGGCCGCTGACATATTCGGTGCGGCCTTCCTTCATGGCGCTGCTGGACTTGGACTTGCCGCCAACATTGGAGATCACGGGAACGGGCTTGGGCACATTGCTGTCGTCCACCTTGAGGTCAGCGCCTTTGGCGCGGGCCCAGACCTTGAGGTCGCGGTTGGCGGTCATGACATCAAACATGGTCAGCTCGTGCTGCAGCACGACGGCGTTGGTTTGGTCGTCGGTGAAGGCGAGGGTGCTGCGGCCGCCCCAGACATCGTTGCCGTCGCGGGCGCGGTAGCGTGCGTTCCAGTGCAGGTCTTTTTCGAGCACGGCCTCGCGCAGTTCTTCCAGGGAGGCGGAGGCGGTGATGTCCTTGTTGAGCAGGGCTTTGCCGATGATTTCTGCGAGTTGGCGATTGCCTTCGGCGCTGAGGTGAACACCGTTGATGGTGAGGGGCTCGCGTGCGGCCTTGAATCGCTCGAGGCTGGGGTGGAAGAGATCAACAAAGGCCACACCGGCTTGTTCTGCGGCTTCCGCGGTGGCCTTGGTGTAGGCCTCAAGTTGCGGATTGTGATCAGCGCCGGTGGGCAGGTTGGGGTTGCGGGTGTCTTCGTGGGCGATGGGGCTGAAAAGCACGATGCGCGGGAAGCTTTGGCCGTTGGGCTTGGTGCCGCGGATGTACTTGACGAAGTCCACCAATTGCTGGCGGTACTCGGCGGGTTTGTTGTCGAAGGATTCGTTGTATCCAAAAAAGGCAAAGACGACATCGGGCTTCACATGGCGCAGGTAGTCGGTCATGTGCATGTGGCCGCTGCTGCGAGGGAAACTGTTGGGCCGATCGCCGCTGGCGCTCATGTTGCGCAGGCTGAGGTTGAGGTCGGGCAGGGCGTTTTGCAGCACGGTTTCCATCCAGCCGTCGTGTTGCATGCGGTCGGGCAGGCCGTTGCCCAGGATGGCGATGCGGTCGTTTTTGCGGAAGGCGAAGGGCAGGGGGTCGCGGTGATTGGCGGGCACCTCCACGAGGGCGGGCTCAGGCTTGGCCGGATTGCCACCTCCTGAGGGGCGTGCAGCGGCAGGTTTGCCGGGTTTGCCGTCGGCGTTGAAGTAGGCCAGTTTGCCACCGGCCTTCAGGTCGATCTTGAGGTGCTGCGGGCCGCCGACATTGCGCAGTTCAAACACGGGCTGGCGCTTGTCGTCGAGCAGGGTCAGGGTGAAGCCGCCAAGGCGGTCCTCGAAGTTTTCGCGGCTCCAGAGCTCGATGCGCTCGATGGATTGGGCGCTGCCCAGGTCGCCTTCCCACCAGGGGTTGGGTTTGTTTTCCTGGGTGTGGGTCATGCCACTGCCCCAGGCGCGGCTTTTGTTGCCGTCCACGGCGCGATTGGCCTCGCCGCCGTGGCCGGTGGTGGATTGGCTGGCCTTGATGCCGCGGGCAATGTTTTTGCCGCCGCTGATGACTTCAATCTCGGCAATCTGCAGGCACTTGCGGTCGCCGGGGATTTCGAGGCGGACGAAGCGCGCGGGTTTGCCGGTGTTGATGTTGGGTTTGAGATTGGGGGTGTCGTTGGCGGCGGCGCTGCCTGCCTTGTTGTTGTTGGTTTTGGCGGCGGGTTTGCTGTCGCCCTTGGTGTTGTGGTTGGCGGGAATGGGGCTGGTCCATCCGGCGTACATTTCAGGCTTGATGCCGCGGGCATGGCCGCCGCCGGCAAAGGTGTTGGGCGAGAAGGGGCCAACGAAGCTGTAGTCCAGCTTGGCCGTGATGGCGTCTTCCAAGCCCAGGGCCCAGAGGATGCCGTTGCAAAGCAGGCGGCGGTAGCCCTCGTTTTGGATGTCCTCCGAGGTGCCGTGCATGGTGGTGAAGACGCGGCCTTCCTTGCCGCTGCGGCTGCGGTAGCTGCGGGTCCACTCGGCGGGCATCGGCGCCTTGTCGGCGGCGATGGGGTCGGAGGGTTTCATGCCCTGCAGGGGTTGGGCAATGGTGAGGATCTCGCCGCTGGTTGGCTTGCCGACATAGCCGCCGACGGGCACCCAGATGTCTCGCACGCCGCGCAGGATGGGGTGGCTTTCCTTGCCTGGGGCGATGTTGATGCGGGTGCTTTGTTGGTGGTTGCGGCCGTGGTGGCCCACCCAAGTCTGGCCCAGCACCTGATGGCCAAAGCCCAGGGTGTAGGCTGGGTCCTTGCCGTCAAAGCTGTAGGCGCCGTAAGGGGCATTGGCCGGGATCTTGAAGCCGTGGGTGGCGGTGCGCAGGCCCACGACCGGGCCACCGCGTGCAAGGTAGTCGTCGAAGTGGCGCATTTGCTCGGCGGGGAAGTTCTGGAAGCGCAGGAAGACCACGGCGAGGTCCGCGGTCTTGAGGGCCTCGAGGCCTGGCATGTTGTTGTTGCCGGCGGTGATTTCACCGCTGGCCTTGTCAATGTTGAACAGGACCGTGCACTTGAAGCCGTGGTGACGGGCCAGCAGGCGGGCAATGGCCGGCAGGCTCTCCTCGCTGCGGTATTCGTGATCGCCTGCCATGAAGACGATGTGCTTGCCCTTGCCCAAGCCTGACTCGCCCTCAAAGACGAGGGGCGCGGCCGAGGCCAGCAGGGGAGCAGCGAGCAGGAGGGCGGTGAGGAGCCAGGACTTCATGGGGTGGATGCGAGTGAGACAGGGGTTTGGGCCCCGGGGAACCATGCCCCAAGACGCCGCGAACCATTGAGTACGAGGTGGATCGCCAAATTCCTACAGCACAATCTGCGGGCTACCCCTGCTTTTTTGACTCAGGGGTTCAGGCCGCACAAACTTACCAGTTCCCAGCCTTGAGGTAGGCATGGCCCTTGCTATGGCAGGAAGGTCATGTCGGCTCCCCTACCCGCTCATCCCCGTTTTCGTACTCTGCTGATCCTCGGCGCGCCAGGAAGTGGCAAGGGCACGCAAGGCAAGGTCTTGGGCAGCATTCCGCGCTTTCATCATCTGGCCTGCGGCGATGTGTTTCGCTCGCTGGACACCCGCACTCCGCTGGGCCAGAAGTTTGTGGAGTATTCCAGTCGCGGGGAGCTGGTGCCCGATGATGTGACCGTGGCCCTGTGGTGGGCGAATGTGAAAAACCGCGTGGACGCCTACCAGTTCAAGCCGGAGATTGATTTTCTGGTGCTCGATGGCATCCCTCGCAACGCCGAGCAGGCCAGGTTGATGGAGAACGACATCGAGGTGCTCAAGGTGTTTCATCTCAGCTGCCCGGACCGCAGCGAACTGGCACGCCGCCTGCGCAAGCGCGCCCTGAAGGACAACCGTTTTGACGATGCCAATGAAAGCGTGATTCAGCAGCGCTTTGCCACTTACGAGGCTGAGACCAAGCCGATCCTCGACTACTACCGCGAGGGCAATCGCGTGGTGGACATTGATGCCAGCCAACCGCCGGCCAAGGTGCTCTACGACATCCTGGGTGGGGTGATGACCCTCGATGCCTGGCACGACATGGAAAAGCTCAAGGTCTGAGTTGCAGCGCAGCGCGGGCCAAGCACACTCTGGGCCCATGCGATTGGTCTTTATTGGTTCCGGCGAGATCGGCCTGCCTTCCCTGCAGGCCTTGCTTGCCGATGGTGACCATGAGGTTCTGGCGGTGATCACTCAGCCGGACAAGCCCTCCGGGCGCAATCTGCAACTGCGGGCTGGGCCGATCAAACTCTGTGCGCAGCAGGCTGGGGTGCCGGTGTGGCAGCCGCAGCGCATTGCGCATTGTCTCGAGGAGTTGCGGGCCTTGCAGGCCGATGTGGCGGTGGTGGTGGCCTATGGTCAGATCCTGCCGCTCAGTGTGCTGGAGGCTCCGAGATTGGGCTGCGTGAACATTCACGCCTCGCTTCTGCCGCGCCACCGCGGTGCCTCGCCCATTCATGCGGCCATCGCCCAGGGCGATGCGCAAAGCGGCATCACGATCATGTTTGTGGATGTGGGCTTGGACAGCGGCGACATTTTATTGCAGGAGGCCCTGCCCATTCTGCCCACGGACACGGGCGGCAGTCTGCACGACAAACTGGCCCAACAGGCTCCAGGGGTCTTGCAACGCGCCTTGGCCTTGCTGGCCAAGCCCAACTGCCCGCGTCAGGTGCAGGATCCAAGCATGGTCACGCACTGCGGCAAACTGCGACGCGAGGATGGGCGGCTGGACTTCAACAACAGCGCTCTGCAACTCGAGCGCCTGGTGCGCGCCTTCAACCCTTGGCCGGGCACGCACCTGCTGCTGCCCAATGCCGCCGTGCTCAAGGTGCATGCTGCGCAGATTGAGCCAAGCGGCGATGAAACCCAACCTGGCCGAGTGCGCTGCGCCAACCCCAAGGAGGGGCTGGTGATTGAGTGCGCGCAGGGGGCGCTGCGCCTGACCGAGTTGCAGGCCGAGGGCGGCAAGCGGTTGAGTGCTGCCGACTATCTGCGCGGCCATCCCAGCTTCCCTGAGACGCTGCTCTAGCCGGCTGATGCGGGGCTGCCGTTGCCAGTCCCGGCGCTGGCGATGGCTGGATGGGCCAATGAAGACCTCAGGCGGGCACGCTCAGAGAGCCCTTTCTTGCTGGCGGAGTTGCGCTTGGTTCCGTTGGTTCCTCAAGCAAGTCTCCAGCCTTGAAGGGGCAACCAAGACCGCTGGATGGCTGTGAGTTGCCGCCGAGCCAAGCCCTGCACGGAGCCTCAAGTGTGGCTCAGGCCGCGCAGGGTGCCGCTGCTGCTGGCGAAGCGATCGGCTTCCAGCCCGAGGCCCTGCAACATCGAGACATAGAGGTTGGCCAGTGGCGTGTTGTTGGCAGCGTCGAATTTGAGATGCTGGCCGTGCCTGAAGCCGCCGCCTGCCAGCAGGATGGGCAGGTTCTGGTTGCTGTGGGAGTTGGCGTTGCCAAGGCAGCTTCCATAGAGAATCTGGGTGTGATCCAACAGACTGCCTGCGCCCTCGCGCACCGCGGCGAAGTCCTCAAGCAGGCGGCCAAAGGCCAGCAGTTGCGCCTCCTCGATGCGGCGCAGTTCAGCGATTTTCTCCGGCTCGTTGCCGTGGTGGGTGAGGCTGTGGGTTTCACTTTTGACTCCGGGCACATGGGGCACCACGGAGAAGGTGCACAGGCTGAGGGTCACGACGCGGGTGCTGTCGGTTTGCAGAGCCAGGCGCAGCAAATCAAACATGAGCTGCGAGCGGGCGATGACTTCATTGGCATCGGCAATGTCTTTGGGGGCGGCGTAGTTGACCTTGGGCTTGGGGCGGTTCTCCCAGGCGAGGTTGCCCTGCAGTCGGCCTTCGAGCTCGCGCAGGCTTTGAAAGTATTGGTCCAACCTTGCCTTGTCCTGCGCGTCGCTGCTTTTCTCGAGCGTTTTGATTTTGCCCAACAGCAGGTCAAGCACGCTGCCGCCGGCTTGGATGCGGCGCAGGGCGGCGGCCTTTTCCTCCGCGCTGCCTGGCACAAAAAGGCGGCGATACAAATTGGCCGGGCTTTTCTCGGTGGGCAGCATCACTGCGCTGCGCGAAATGGCGATGCCGTCGCCGTAGTGGTCGCCCTTGCTCACGCTCAGCTGCAGGGAGGAAAAACGGGTATCCAAGCCGATGCGCTCAGCCACCCATTGATCCAGCGAGATGCTGTTGCGAAAGCTCGGTTGGCCGGGGTGCACTGCCCCGGTTAAAAAACATTGGCCGGCGTGATGGTTGCCGTCCACACCGGGGTGGGACAGGCCGCTGAAGCTGGTGAAGTGTTGGCGTTGCTTGGCCAGCAGGTGAAGGTAGGGGCTGTGCCCATCCGCGCCGGGCTCATAAAACTGCGGCATCATGCCCAGGGGCACATGAATGGCCAGCAGGCGGCGCGGGGCCTTGAGTTCAGCGGCGTGACCAAGGGCTGGCAGGCCAAGCAGGGCGCCACTGGCGCGAAGAAAACGGCGGCGGTTCATGGCATCAGGGCGTGGGGCGGAGAAACAGCGGGCTTTGGGCCAGTGCATGAATCAGGGAGCGCAGGCCGTGGCCTTTGTCCTTGGTTTGCTCAACGATGGACTCGATGACGGCGCTCTGGGTGGGGCCAATGTCCTGGCAGCAGGCATAGCGCGCAAGGTGTGAGGCGAGGGCGCGAGCCAGTCGCTGCGGATCGGCATTGAGCAGGCGGGCGAGATCCGCTGGGCCTTGGAAGGCACGGCCATCGCGCAATTCGCCGCTGCTGTCCACGCTGGGGCCGAGTTTGTAGGTGATGCGCCAGGGTTTTTGATCGCGCTGAGGTGGAGGCTCCCCCTTGCCATTGCTGCGGTAGCGTTGGCGCAGGCCGCCGATGGGGTCGAGGGCCTCCAAGGCAAAGCCCGGTGGGTCAATGCGGCTGTGGCAGGAGGCGCAGTTGCTGTCGCGTTGGTGGCGTTGCAGTTGTTCGCGCACCGTGGTGGCGCCGCGGGTGTCGGGGTCAATCTGGCTGATGCCTGGCGGCGGCGGTGGCGGCGGTTCGTTGAGCAGGCGGTCCATCACCCACAGGCCGCGTTTCACCGGCGAGGTGGTGGTGCCATTGGCGCTGAGCTTGGCGATGGCGGCCATGCCCAGCAGGCCACCGCGCATGCTGCCTGCAGGCCTGGGCACGCGGGTGAACTCCACACCGCGAGGGCCGCTGATCTCGTAATGCTCGGCCAGTCGTTGGTTGAGCATGACAAAGTCGGGCTCAAGTAGGGCAGTGATGGGAAGGTCCTGTTGCAGCATTTCGCGCAGCAAGGCGCGGGGTTCCGCGGCCATGGACTCATGCAGCAGGAAGCGGTATTCCGGGTAGAGTTGAGGATCGGGGGTGGTCTCCTCAAGGCGATTGAGCTCAAGCCATTGGTCGCTGAAATCCTGAAGGAAGCGCTGGCTGCGGGCGTCATCGAGCAGGCGATTGACCTCGGCGCGCAGGACATCGGGTTGGTGCAGCTTGCCGCTGGCCGCAGTGGCCATGAGTGGTTCATCAGGCGGCCCATTCCACAGCCAATGCGAGAGCCTCGAGGCCAGGGCCATGTCGGTCCTGCCTGAGTCCAAAAACAAAAACTCCGGTGAGCTCAGCACCGCGACATAGACGCGGCGCATGGCCTCCTCAAAGCAGTCTTCGGCCTCCAGGCGCTGTTGCAGCAAGTCGAGGTAGGGCTCGATCTCTGCGCTTTGAACCGGGCGGCGGAAGGCCTTGGGTAAAAAGGCCGCAAGCAGGCTGCCTGCGTCTTGTCGGGGTTGATTGCTGGCCACGCTGTGCAGGGCGGGTTGGCGTTCCTGCGGGCTGAGATCGAGGTGCATGCTGGGCAGATAACCGCCAAGGCTGCGCGGGGCCCTGCGCTGCGGCTTGATGGCCTTGGCATCGGCAGGCCATGGCGCGATGGGCAGGTCCCCAAACAAGGCGCGGTGGCTTGGAGGTGGCCAACTGGGGTTGATGGGTCCTTCGATTTCAAACCAATCCAAGGCCACGCCCGGGCCGCGGTGTTTCTTGGCGCGCCCGGCAACCTGGCCGATGCGCAGGCCATTCCAGGGGATGGAGACGGGATCAAAGACAAGGCTCTCCAAGGCATCAAGCCAAGTCACGATTTCCTTTTCCTGACTCTGCATGGAGGCGGCGGTGAACAAGGCAAGCAGGCGTCCGCCTTCCTGTTGATGGCCTTCTTCGTGGGCGCGCAGCACGGCGGCTTGATCAGGCCCGGGCATGGGCTTGCCTTGGTTCCATTCAAAGCCCCAGAGCGAGAGGCGCAGGCGGTAGTTGCCGGCGTAGATGGGGGCCACATTCATGGCCGCCTCGTAGCCGGCGAGGTTGGGATTGAGCAGGCCCACGGCGCTGGTGCTGCCGGCTTTTTTCAGGGCCTCGAGCTGCAGTCGGCGTGCCTCCAGATCGGGGCCTGCGTCACCCACATGGCCTTGTTTGTCCTCAAAGCCGCCGCGCACGGGCAAGGCGGGATCGGGTTGTTGGTCCTTGAGCAACACAAACTGGCCTTGCAGCAGATTGCCGCCGAACTTGAACAAGCCTGCGGGATACACGCGCTTGCGGTACACCGGCGGTGGTTTGGGTTGAGTTGCGATGGCGGCGTCCAGGGCCTTTTCGATCGCCTCCTGATAGGCGCTGAAATGCGCGGGGGAGAGTTCCAGGGCGCTGCCGATTTTATCGTAGCCGCCAACCCGCCCATCGGCGGGCAGCAGGTTGAGGATGTCGAGCCTTGGCAGTTGGAGCAGGTCCTGCAGGTTGTGTTGGAACTCGAGGCGGGTGAGTCGCCGCAGCCCAGAGGCCGGGGCGCTTGCCTTGGCGAGGGTCTGGCGCTGAAGTCGCAGTTGCCGCAGTGCCTGCTGGCGCTCTTGATCGTCTGGCCCCCTGCGTTTGGGCGGTGGCATCTCGCGGTGTTCGATGACCTCAATGAGGCGCTGCAGGGTGGGCAGGGATTGCGTCGTCCAAGGACCTTGGCTGAGATCCATCTGACCTTTGCGCGTGTCCTTGTCGTGGCAGTCCAGGCAGTGCTGTTGCAGGAAGCCTTGCAGAGACTCTGGCAGGGCTGCGCCCAGTGCGTTGGCGGCAAGGCCGAGAAGACCGAGGAGAATCAGGGGCGATGGATTCACGGATCAGGGCAGTTGCAGCAGGGGACGCAGGTGCTTGGCGTAAAGGGCATAGCCCTGCGGCGAGAGGTGAATCTGGTCGGGGCTGTAAAGCTCGGCACGCAGTTGCCCGTCGGCTTGAGTGAAATGAGGCCACAGATCGAGCAGGCGCAGATTGGGGTCATTCTCCAGTGGCAGGGCATGAAGGGCCTGATTGATTTGTTTGAGATCTTCGTGAAAGCGGTTGCCTGGGGCATGTGCAGGCAGGATTTTGGCGAGCACGATGCGGGCCTTGGGGAATTTTTCGCGCAGGTTGGCAACGCAGAGGGCCACGCCTTTGGCGGCGGCTTCAATGCCGGTTTCCGGAGTGAAGAAGGCGTTGTTGTTGCCAATCATGAGCAGGATGTTGGAGGGCTCAAGCCCCTGCACACCGCCGTGATCCAAGCGCCAGAGCAGGTTCTGGGTTTTGTCGCCGCCGATGCCAAGGTTGATCGCCTTGATGCCAGGGAAGTTTTTTTCCCAGGACTGTCCCCACTGAATGGTGATGCTGTCGCCCACCAAGAGCACGGGCAGTGGACCGGGTTGCGATTGCACGGTCTTGACATGGTCCTCGTGCAG
Source organism: Prosthecobacter sp. (assembly GCA_030833205.1). GTDB lineage: Bacteria > Verrucomicrobiota > Verrucomicrobiia > Verrucomicrobiales > Verrucomicrobiaceae > Prosthecobacter. The sequence continues at coordinate 22,982 of JAURHS010000015.1, read as the reverse complement.
CCTGAGCCAGGCATCGCCGCCGAAGTGACCTGCCGTGGGCACCTGGGGCCAGAGTTGGGGCAGGTGCTTGTGGAGTTCTCGACCCGGGCGGCGTTCATATTCGGGCTTGTCGGTGATGTAGGCGCGTTCCTGCGCGCTTAGCGGCCAGCCCGAGGGCTGCGGCTCGGCATTGGGATGCGGGTACTCCAGAGCGCTCAGGCCTTGGGCGGCGAGAATCAGAGGAAGGATGGCAAGTCGGCGAGGCATGATTGCAGTGCTTACGCAGGAGTTGATCGAACTCGACAAGCTCGAGGTCCGGCCAAGGGATTTATTTGCGCCGAAACTCCGGGCTGCTGGTCAGGGCGAGGATCAAGGCGGAAAGGGAATAATCCTGCCGGGCACAGGACTCGACCATGCGCTCAATGAGGTCCTGATCGGCAAAACTCACCGGCCTGCCCAAGGCATATTCCACCAAGGCCTCGGCGAGGCCACGGGCAAGATGCTGCGGCATGGCTGCGAGTTGGTTGCGCATTTCAAAGTAGTTGGTGAAGCCTTGGCCGTTGGGCCACTGACCACGGGCGTCGATGGCCCAGGTCAGGCGGCCCGAAGCGCGTTTGTCGATTTCCTCGAGGTGACGCCACTTGCCGGCAGCATCAAAGTTCTCAAGGCCAAAGCCAATCGGGTCGATGCGGCGGTGGCATTGAGCGCATTGGGCCTGCTCCTGATGCATGGCCAGGGTTTCGCGACTGCTGAGCAGGCGCCCTTCAAGGCGGCTGAGTTGAGGCACATTGGGCGGAGCTGGAGGCGGGGGTTGATGCAAGAGTTTGCGCATCACCCAGGCGCCGCGCTCCACGGGGCTGGAGCGCTGGCCGTTGCTGCCCATGGCCATGATGGCGGCCATGCCAAGCAGACCGCCGCGTGGTGAATCCGGCGGCACTGTGACGGGGCGAAAGGCATCGCCGCTGATGCCCTCGATGCCGTAGTACTGGGCCAGAAGGCCGTTGATGTGGATCTGGTCGCTTTTCAGCAGATGGCGCAGGCTGCCTTCATGGCGCAGCAAATGGGCCAGGGTTTCATAGACCTCACGCCTTGCGGCGGCCTTGGTGCTCTCATCAAAATCGCGGTGCAGCGTGGTGTCGAACTGAAAAAAATCCAAGCGTTCCATGCCCAGCCACTGCGGCACAAATCCGCTGACCCACTCCCAGGATTTGGGGCTGGCAATGAGGCGGCGCACTTCGCGCTCAAGGATGGCGGGTTGGTTGAGGTCGGCGGCAAGCAGGGCCTCATCAGGCGGGGCGCTCCACAGAAAGTAGGACAGCCGCGAGGCGAACTCAGGGCCGCTGAGACGGGTGGGCTTGAGGTTGGCTTGAGGCTCGGCGAGATACAAAAAACCAGGTGAGGCCAGCACGGCGCTGAGGGGTTCACGAATGGCGACCTCGGCGGCCTCGCCGGCTTGGCGTCGCGCTTCATGCAGGAGCATGAGTTTGTCGAGGTAGGCGGCGCTTGGTTCCCTGCCGCGGAAGGCGCGCCGGGCAAAGCGCTGCAGAATCGCGCGGGGATCGGGCTGCGCGAGTTTCATCACCGGCATCACCTCATCCTGGCCTGCCGCAGGCAGTGGGCCCTCCCACTCCACCCAGTCAATCCACAGGGCCGGCGGTGGGCCGACCTTGGTTTGTTTCACCGTCTCGTTGTACCAGGCGTTGTCGAGCTTCACATCGCGGCGTTCGCGCAGCACAAAACTGCGCGGGCTGTTGGCCGAGAGGTTGACTGTAAGTTCCAGAGTCTGCGGTTGTTGCAGACTGCCCTGGATTTCGAAGGTCTTGATCAGGTTGAATTGATTGGGTTCGGCCCGACTGCCGACTTCCAAAAAATGACGGCTTTTGGAAGTGTCAGGCAGGGCGGCGATGCGGACGCGCAGGCGATATTCTCCGGCAGGCACCTGCTCGACTTCATGCTTGGTCTTCAGCCAGCCCGAGGGCTGATCAGGGGGCAGGGCAATGATTTCCTCGGTGTGTGCGTTGAAGATGGTGAGTTGGGCGCCGGTTTGGTTGAGGGGATCCTTGAGGTAGCGATCGAAGCTGGGGCCGTGTTGCTCAAAGACGCGCAGGCGAAAGCGCGCCTCGGTTTCATCAGGGATGCCTTTTTGTGGGCGTTTGCCATCGAGAAAGGCCTGCGCATTGGCGGCGCCTTGTTGGTAATAACCCTTGTAGGTGCCGCCAACCATGGCGTTGGCGTGCAGCTCAACCTCACGGCGCTGGCGCATGATTTTGACAGGGGTGGTGGCGGCGGCTTTGGCCTCGATCCAATCCAGCCAGAGATTGAACTCCGGGCCAATGCCGTTGCGTTGTTTGGCCTCGGCAAACAGACGGTTGGCCAGGCCATCGCTGTCGTGCGAGCCGCGCTCGCGCAGCATGAAGACCCGCGGGCCGCCGGCCTGCAGTTTGATCGGGATTTGCAGCAGTTGCGGTTGCTGCCGCGTGCCGGTGACTTCGTGGGTGCTGGCCACGGCACAGACGCCGCTGTCATGCTGTGGGCCAAACTCCACGAAGCGCCGCGCGCGCGGGATGCCGTCCATGGCGGCGATGCGCAGGGTGATGAGATACTCGCCGGCTGGCCACTCGGCGGGAAGGCGAAAAAGCTGCCGCGAATTGATGTAGGCATCGTCAATGGTGAGGAAGGTGCCGGTCTTGGTGAGGGGATGCTCCACATAGGCCCGGTGATGCGGCACATAGTGAAGCCAATCGCGGCGACCGCTGTGATCGGCGCGGGTGGCGTCCACAAAACCAAATTGTGAGGGTGGCGGCGCGCCTTTGATGCGCTGCCACTGGCCGTACCAATGCGTGTCGTCATGGGGTTTGGCAGCACGCAATTCGGCGGCCAAGGCAAGGTTGTTGGGCAGGGCGGCAGCGGCGTCCACGGCGGCAGTCCATTGCTCGTAGCGGCGGCGTTCATCAAGGCGTTGCTCATAGCCCTTGATGATGCGGGCGTTGCTGGCTTCTGCCTCGATGTGAATGGGAGTGACCTGGGTGGGGGCGCTGCCAATGAAACGGCTGAAGTGGTTGTCGAGTGCTTCCCGCCCCAAGGCCAGATATTGCTCCACCTGATCCGAGGACATGAAGAGTGATGAGCCCACGGTGTCGAAGGTTCCGGCACCGCCATCGGCGGGCAATTCGCGGGCGTTGACTTCAACGCCGAGCAGATCGCGGATGCTGTTTTTGTACTCGCGCTGATTGAGGCGGCGCAGGGTGATGCGGCCGCCGCTGTCGCTCAAGTGGCGGCGGGCCAGGACCATGGTTTGCGAGAGGGCCTCGAGGAAGGTGGCCTTGGCTTCGGGCCTGGGCTGTGGTTCCTCCTGTGGCGGCATCTCGCCGCTGTTGAGGTTGTTCAGGACCTTTTGCCAGAGATCGGCGCGTTCCACCGAGTCCAGGGTGAAGGAGAGGTCATCGAGGCGCACCTTGCCCTTTTGTTTTTGGGCGTTGTGGCAGGCATGGCAATACTGCCTGAGAAAGGCCTGGTGCGAGGGGTCCAGCCGGGCGGCAGGGCCATGGGGGTCCTGGCCTTGGGCGCCTGCGGCCCCCAGCATGAGGACCAGCAGTGCGAATGAAATCCTGGGCATGGCAGATGGCGGCGGGCTTAGGCCATGAGTTGGGAGAGCGTGCCGCTGCTGTCGCCATGGCGCTCGACCTCAAGGCCAAGTCCGCGCAGCATCGTCAGCCACACATTGCACAACGGCGTGTCCTTGGGCAGCACGAGGTGCTGGCCCTGCTTGAGTTTGGCTCCGCCGCCGCACAGAAGTGTGGGGCAGTTGTCCAGGTAGTGCACGGTGCGGATGTTGCTGCCATAGGCCAGCACGCTGTGATCCAGCAGGCTGCTGCCATCGGCCTCCTTGCTGGCCTTGAGCTTGTCAATGAGTCCGGCGAGCAATTCGCTTTGGGCCTGATCGCGCTTCTGCGAGGCCGTGGTGCGCTCGCCTGGAGTGTAATGGCTCATGTCGTGCGGGGCCACCTTGATGGCAAGGCTTTGCAGCAGGGTGCCCACGGGTTGGCGATAGGTGATGACGCGGCTGCTGTCGGTTTTCAGGGCAGCGACAATGAGGTCGTACATCACCTGGATTTCCTCGCGACCGCTGAGCCCCTCGCGCGGTTGCGGCAGCGGAGGCTTGGCCTTGGGCACCTGCAGCCAGTCCTCATCGCGGCTCAAACGCAGCTCGATGTCGCGAATGCTCTGGAAGTATTCGTCGAGCTTGTCCTGATCGAGGCGACTCAGGTTTTGCTGCACGCGTTTGGCGTCTTCGCTGACGGCATCAAGCACGCTGCGCTTTTGCCTGAGCATGGCCTGGCGCTGGCTCAACGGGGTTTGGTCATCGGAGAAGAGACGATGAAAGACGGCCACCGGGTTGTCGAGTGCGGCCAGAGGCTTGCCGCGCCGGTCCCAGGCCAGGGACAGGCCCGGGCCGTGGCCGCTGTTGGCGGCATCCGCGGTGCCGAGTTGCAGTGAAGCAAAGCGGGTGTCGCGGCCAAGCCCTGCGGCGGCGACCTGATCGGCGCTGATGCTGTTGTGGAAGCTCTGTCCGGGTTCGGCGTAGCGATTGGCGCCGGTGAGCCAGAAGGTGCTGCCCCAATGCGCTTCATTGCTGAAACGATTCGAGCAGCCCTGCACCACGGTGATTTCGCGCTGATGACGGGCCAGCGGCTTGAGGCCTTCGGGCAGGCTCCACTGGGCGCCGGTTTGCCTGACATCGGGGAACCAGGTCTCCTGCGTCACCCCCCAGCCGAAGCCAAGAAAAATGGCGCGTTTGGGGACGGCGACAGGCTTGCTGGCGGCAAAGGCCCGAAAGCCCAGGGATTCCAGGGCCGGCAGGGCAATCATGGCGCTGCTGCTGCGCAGGAAGTGGCGTCGTTGGGGCATCAGTGAAATACGCGTTGAGGTGGAGTGATGTTGGGGCTGATTTCGCAGATTCCAGCAGCCTCAGCGGCTGGCCACCCGCAAGGGCAGCGCGGGCTGGGTCTTGAGGGTAAGGCGCACATCGTCGGCATGGAGATGTTGCAGCTTGGTGGGGCGCACATCGGGGCGTGCGGCAATCTGGATGACGGCGTAATCGGCCTGCGGGGGCAGCAGGCAGCGGGCGGTGGCCTGTTTCCAGTTGGCTCCACCCAGACTGGTGAAGAAGGCAGCGCCGCTGGCGAGGGCATCGCGGCCCATGGCAGGCCAGCGATCCTTGGCCTGCGCAGGGTCGCCGCTGAAGAGAAAGAGTTGAGCCGTGAAGGTGACGGAGGGATGACTGCCACTGGCGCGCGCATCGAGAAAACTGGCGCTGAGTTCAAGCAGGGCCTGGGAGTCTTCGCTGAGGTGGTCTTTGAGTGGTCGCAGGTCCACGATTTGAAATAGGTCACAGGAGATGGCTCGGCCCGTGGGGTCGGTGGCATCGGCTCCGGTGTTGACGAAGCGCAGACTGCGTCGGCCCTCGATGGCCTGCCTGTCATCGGTCTCCGCTTGGTCCCCGCTCCACAGCCCGCTTTGTCCCGGAAATCCGGCTTCGGGCTGGGATTGCTCAAAGCCGCCGTTGATCAGGCTGGCCATGCGCTGTGAGGTGCCATGCGGAGAGGCCGCAGACCAAACCCAGGAAGCGCCGAGCAGGCCAAGCAGCAGGCCCATGCTCATGGCGGCCACAGGCCGGCGCACCCAGGCCAACACGCGTTTGGGCATGGAGAGTACCTTGGGGGTTGCGGTGCCGACAAAGGACTCACTGCGCAGGGCCTCATGCAAGGCCATGGTTTGCAGGTGGGTTTGGGTGAAGAGCGCGCGCCACTGGGGGTCCTGGCGCATGGCGGCCTCGAGTTGGGCGAGGTCCTCGGGCTCGATCGTGCCGTCCTCAAGGCGCATCAGTTGTTGCAAAAACTGCTCTTGGTTCATGGGCTTGCTGGGGTGCTGAGTCGTTGGCGGATGCAGTCGCCCAATTCGCGGTGAAGGCGGGCGAGAGCCTGGTAGATGGTTTCAATTTTGCGTCCCGTGATGGAGGCGACTTCAGCGCACTTGCGGCCCTCAAAGTAGCGCAGGCGCAACAGCCCGCGCTTGTTGTCATTGAGTTGCCGCAGGCAGTGTGCCAGTGCCCGTTGCATGGGCTTGAGGCCCTCCTGCGTCGGCCATTCCTGGGCCAGCAGATCGAGCATTTCAGGGCTCAAGCCCACATGCCGACCATGCCTTGCGCGCAGCAGATCAATGCAGCGGTTTTTGCCGCTCAAACGGCTCCAATGAATCAGGTGGGCCGGGCTTTGAAAGCTCTCGCTGCGTTTCAGGGCCTTGATGCAGATCTCCTGAAACACATCCTCGGCGAGATGAAAGTCATGGGTGATGCTGGCAAAAAAAGCGGTGAGCGCCAGGCGCTCAGCAAGCAGGATGGCGGTGAGGTTTTCCGTGGTCAGCATGGATTGCCGGGGATTACGCGGGGCAAGGCGACAACTCGACAATCTCCAGCAACTGGCCGTCATCAGGCCAGCCTGCCCTGAATCCTTGAGTCCCTATTTCGCCAAGGGCACAATCTTCCAATCCATGGCCTGGGTGAGGTCGCGGGCCGCAAGGCACCAGAGCACCACCTTGGTCTTGGCCAGAAAGGCGGGGTCCTTATTGGCCTTGCGGTAGAGGTTGATGCGCGAGGTTGTCGCGCCTCCGCCGCGCACGGCAACCACGGCAGGCACCAGGCCAGTGGCGGCGGTGAGGTGGTCGCAGAGGCCGCTGGAGGAGGCAAGCATGTCACCGCCCGCGTGAAAGATCAGGCAGTGCGAGTCGCCCAACAACAGAAGTGGGGAGCTCTCTGCTGGCTCAATGCGCGCGCCGCCCAAGGTGACTTGCCGGCAGCTGAGGGTCTCCTGTGCCTTGTCTTGAGCGAGGTCACCGGAAAAACTGACTTGCAGCTCACGGCTCTTGAATGGACCCAGGGAAGGTTCTGCCTTGGGCAGGGTGCTGCGCAGCGCCGAGGCGAGCTGATTGGCGGTGAACTCACAGAGCTTGGGTGAAAAGTGCGAGTCGCTCCGGCAGTATCCAGGATCCTCGCCGCGCTTGAGTTCAGCGCGGTAGTCAGCGCTGAAATCCAGAACCTCAAGGCCCTTGGCGCGTAGTTGGTCGTAGAGGGCCTTGCTGGCCTGATCGAGTTGGGCGATGTCGGTTGCTGAGAGCGGCGGTTGCAACTGATCCGCACGCATCCTTGCCTTCTCGGGGATGGGCACAAGGATGAGCCGAATCTGTCGGGCAGCCAAGGCCTGATGATAGGCCGCCAAGGCGGGCAGGGCCTTTTCAGCGGCCTTGCCAGCAGTGCTGGGGTCGGTGATTTCTGCGAGATGGCGCAGCTCACTGCGCAAAAAGCGCCAGGAGCCCTGTCCCTGATGCGGGCTTGCGTGGGCCGGGTCTCCCTCTTGCCGCAGCCATTGCAGCAGCGGCGATTGGGCCCGTAGGCCAGGCAGGCTGGAGCACAAGGCAGCAACAAGAAGCAGGAAGCGGGCGGCGCGTGGCAGGCGGCGAAACATGGGTTGGCTCAGGGCTCAGAGGGGAGGGGCCGCAGGCTATCCAACCAATGAATGGGTTGCAAGAAGAGATCCCCCTGTGGCTCGCCGCGATTCAGCGGGCCCATCTCGGTTTCCTTTTCCGCCCAGGGCCGAAGTTCAACCTCGACTTCATCCCCGGGGCGCAATTGGGCCAGCGCTGTCAGGCGGTTGTCCTGCATGGCCAGGCCGTAGGCCAGGACCTCAGTGGCAGACAGCGCTCCACCCTCGGCAGTGCGCAATCCGCGCAGATGCAGAGTGCCGACAAAGTCGCGGTAGGCGACGCTGCCGGGCAGGGGCGTGGGAGAGAGGCTGACCACGCTGCCGATGAGGCGTTGGCGGCTCTTGGGGGCAAGCTCCAAAAATGACGAGGGCGGGGCCTTGCCCAGTTCATAGCGCAGCGACTTCCACTGACCTTCGAGGATCTGGGTGGCATCAAATTCCCAGACCAGGACGCTGCAACCTTCAAGTCGGTCATCACCGGTCTGCAGGGCTCGCGAGAGCATGGCGCGGGTGGCAAAGGCGCCATCGCCATTGCGCAGCATGGCGTTGATCGGTTGGCCCAGGGCTCGGCCGAGATGCTCGGCGAATCCAGCGCCGCTGCCCCAGCCCAGACTGGCTTGGCTGTAGATGTTGCAGAAGCTGTCGCCGAGCAGAAGTAGGGAGCCGCGGTTGCTCATCGGCCAGGGCAGGCCCTCGGCGTTGCGGACTTGGGCAATGGGGATTTCCTGCGGCAGGAACTGCGTTGATCCTGCAGGCAGGCGCAGCATGCGTTGCAGGTCGCCGTGGGCCGTCTGCTTTTGCGCCAGAGTGCGGGCAGCGGCATCCGGCTTGGCCACAAGGCCATGATGGGTTTGCAGGTGAGTGGCCAGGGCCTCGGCGCAACGCTGCATGGTGGCGGCTGTCCAATGGGTGTCGGTTCGCAGATAAAGCGCCTCACGCTGTTCCTTGCGCCATTGCCGCAGCAGGGGCAGGGGATCAAAGACCTCGGCACCTGCGCGCTGGGCCTGAGCTTTCCATGCGGACCACCAGGCGGGCTCAAGCACCTGCGCGGGTAGGTCACGGCCCAAAGCCTCGGGATGCACGGCGAGTTTCGGTGGCATGGGCAGCAGCACCAGAGCGATGCCGCGTTTTTTGAGGAAGTCGGCCAACTCGGCGATGGCGCGGATGGAGGCGCTTGCCTGTGGACCTTGGGCTGCCCCTGCGTCGCGCGTCAGGGCGCGCAGGCCACTGCGATGAAACAACCAGCCTGCGCGGCCCATGAGCACCTCATCGCCGCCTTCGCCCATCGCACAGAGGGCGGCCTGCACCTGCGGTTGCAGGGCCACACAGAAGGGGGATTGATCGTCGTAGGCCTTGTCCACGGCACGCAGCGCATCCAACACGGCTTCATTGTGTTGCAGCAGGCGTTGCCAGGGGCTGCCCTCTGTCCTGCCCTGGCCATGGATCAGGGCTGTTGCCAAGTGCTGCCAGGACTGCCGCAGGGGCCGGAGATTGCTCAGTGCCACCGCCGCAATCAGCAGCAGGAAACCGCCGCAAAGCAGGACCTTGGCCGCCTTGCTGCTGCGGCTTGCGGCGATGTCGGCGATGGCCTGCGCCTCGCCGCTTTGGGCTTGGGGATGCGCGCTCATGCTTAGAAGTTGAAATAGATGAAGGGGTTGTAACTCTGGCTGGCCAGCAGTGAGAGGCTCAGGGCCAGCAGGGCCAGCAGCATCAGCGCGCGGCCCGCCTTGAGTTGGCGTGTCAACTCCCAGGAACTGCGACCGGCAAAGGCAATCAGGACGGCCAGCAGCAGAGATCCCAACAGATAGGGCGAACTGATGGAAGACCAGACCAGCGGCGCGCCACTGCCTCCGCTGCCGAGAAGGAAGCCCAGATAATTCATCGTGTCTGCGAGGCTGTGGGCGCGGAAGGGCACCCAGAGCAGACTGACACCAAGAAAGGTCAGTAGGGTGCCCGTCAGTGCGGAAGGTCTCCAACTCAGGCGCGGCTTGAGAAAGCGCTCCGCTGCCAGCCACAAGCCATGAGCGCCGCCCCAAATGATGAAGTTCCAACTGGCTCCATGCCAGAGGCCGCCGAGCAGCATCACCAGGAACAGGTTGAGGTAGGTGCGTTTGGTGCCGAGGCGATTGCCGCCGAGGGTGACATAGAGATAATCGCGCAGCCAGGTCGAGAGGGTGATGTGCCAGCGCCGCCAAAAATCCGTAACGCCCTGCGAGCGGTAGGGTGAGTCGAAGTTGCGCGGCAGCACAAAGCCAATCATCAGGCCCAGGCCTACGGCCATGTCGCTGTAGCCGCTGAAGTCGAAGTAGATCTGCATCGCATAGGCCAACATGCCGCTCCAGGCTTCAAGAGCGTTGAGGCTGTCGGCGCCAAAGCAGGTGTCGGCGATGCGGCCGCAGGGATTGCCAAGCACCACCTTCTTGCCCAGGCCGATGATGAAAAAGGCCAGGCCACGGGTGAACTTTTCAAGGGTGTGGCTGCGGTTGAGGATCTGATCGTGAACATCGCGGAAGCGGATGATGGGTCCGGCCACCAGTTGCGGAAACATCGTCACAAAGGAGATGAAAAGCGGGAAGCTGCGCAGAGCTGCGACATGGCCGCGATACACATCCACGGTGTAGCTCATTGATTGGAAGGTGTAGAAGCTGATGCCCAGCGGCAGGGCCACTTCAAGCACCGGGCCCTGGATCAAGGCGCCAAGGCCAAGGCTGGTGGCGAGTTGACGCAGGGCTTCGACGCCAAAGTTGAAGTATTTGAAAAAGCCAAGCAGGGCGAGGTTGCAGCCAAGACTCAAGGCCAGCGCGGATTTTTGGCGGCGGCTGCGCGGCCCGCCCACATCGAGGATGGGCAGGCTGATGCTGCCTGCATCCGCCCTGCCACGGCCCCCGGCCATCAGGAGGCCCGCCGCGTAATCCACCGAGGTGGTCAGCAGCATCAGGGTGATGAAGAGGGGGTTGGACCAGCCGTAAAAAAACAGGCCGCAGAGGGTGAGCAGATGTGGCCGCCAGCGCGACGGACAAAGGAAATAGGCCGCCAGCACCAGCGGCAGAAAGAAGAATAAAAACAGGTTGGAGCTGAAAACCATGAAGTGTGAGGACTTCGCTGTGGGTCGTGGTAAGGGTCAGAAGCGGGGATCAATGCCGCGGATCACCCAGGCGGCCCATGCTTTGGCGGCTGTTTCATTGTAGTGCACGCCGTCGCTGCCGCTGCGACCGCGTTGGTAGCGCGTCAGGGCGCGGGAGCGCACCACCATGATGCGATGCCTGCGGCAACTTTCCAGGATGGCGTGCTCCACGGCATTCTCGACACTGTTGGAGTACCTGGAGGAGTCTGGTGGCGCAATCCAGATGATGAAGCGCGGGCGATGGGGGTTGCTGTCCAGAGCGGCGGCGAAGGTCTCGATGCGTGCGCGCTCCTCGCGCAGGGTGGCGCTGCTCAGGCGTTTGAGGTCGTCGTAGTGATTGGTGCCCAACTGCACGATGAGGGTGTCGGGGCGAATGTTGCGCAGCAGGGTTTCAATCTTGGGGGTGGGCATGGCGACCGGGCGCCTGCCCTTTGCATGTTCCATCACGCGCTGCACCCCGGGTCTAGTCTCGCGGTAGCCGCAGGAAGAGGTGAAGGTGTCGGTGAAGGAAAGCCAGTGCTGCACCGAGGAGCCGCAGGAGGCGTACAGGTAGGTTTTGCGTGTGCCCACCTTTTGAAACAGGTACTGCTGAATGGCCTCGCCAAATGCGCCAACGCTCAGCGAGTCACCAACCATGAGCACCCTGCCGCTGCTGCCAAGCGCCGCGGGAGACACTGGCCATGAGGTGGTCGGTGCAAGCTGACACTGGCAGAGTCCAAGCGCGGCCCATGAAGCAAGCAGCACGCGCTTGAGGGGGCGGAGGCATTGGGCCTGGCGCATTCAACGATTTTTGGCGTGCTCGGGGTGCAGGGCTTCGTCTGCGACTTGGATGAAGGGCACCATGTCAAACTCGCCCACGCTGTCCTGGCGATTCACGGCGGCCCAGAGGGATTTGTCGTCAATCTCCACCAGCTCCAATTCATAGCTTTGGCCGATCTTGTAGGCGCTGAGGTCGCGCACCGTCTTCTTCACATAGGAGGGGTGCATGACCAGGATCTCGCGTTCGCGGTACTCGCCTTGATGCTTCTTGAGGATGCGATAGCGGTAGCCAACCAGGAACTCGCCGTAAGGGAATGCAGAGGGATCGGGGATGGGAGTGCAGGCCACCAACCTGGCCGTGACGCGCAGGATGGGCCGACCCTGCGTCACCGCCGCCATGCCCTGCAGAATGCGGGGAGGATTGCGGCGGCAGATCTCGATCAGCGGCTCCTGACGCTCGATGGGGCGCGCGACCAAATCGCTGAGGATTTGTTGATGCACGCGCTCTGCCCATTGCTCGGCCTCGCCGCCCCAGAAGTGCTCTTGGTCGCGGTCCATGACCTTGTAGGGGTAGTGGGTGAGCTTGCGGCTGTCAATGAGGGTGGCAAAGTCGGCGGCGCAGTAGGCAATTTCGTTGTAGACAAAATCCTGGATTTCCCAGCTCACACTTCCCGCCTGCGGTGGAGTGATCCAGTAGATGCGCTTGAGGCTTGGTGAGGCGGTGAGCAGGTGACGCAGGAAGGGCGTGGTCAGCGAGCGGATGTACTTGCGGTGGTAGTCTTCCTGAATGCTGCGCTTGTCCTTGAAGCAGCTGAAGAAATTGTTGCCCAACTGCAGCACCAACACCTCGGGTTGCACGCTTTGCAGCAGGTGCTCGATCTTGGGTACGGGATGGGAGGAGGGCACATTGCCACTGGGCTTGCCGTGCACATCGTCAAAGCGCTGGGGTTGCAGTGGATGGTATCCAGGAACAATCGAGCAGTAACCGCAGCCGGTCTTGGCACCGGCAAAGGGCGGGATCTGTGTCCAGCTCAAGGGGAAGACGCCGCAGGCCAGGTAGGTGTGCAACTGACTGATCTCCGACTCGATGCGAAGGAGATGATCGAGACGGTCACCAAATCCGCCGAGGCTCATGGAGTCTCCCAGGTAAAGCATGCGCATGCCCTTGCTTTCAAGGAGCGGCAGAGCCATGCCCCCGCGACTGGGCGAGTGGGTCACCGCGGCTTGGTTCGATGAGGGCTTGCGTGGTTTGCGGTTCTGAGGTTGCGAGCAACTGCTGGCCATCAGCAGGCCAAGGCCAAGGGCCAACAGTTGCCTCCATTTCTGCCGGGGCTGAAACGAGTCTTGGTCGAGGTGCTGGGCAGTGGGGTGAGGCGGTGAGAAAATCGAGAGGATTTTCATGAGTCCAAAAACGGTGCGGAAAGGGATGAAGACAGTCTGGGCGCGCCGGAACCGGCCCTTGCCGCCCGCATCATTTCCGGGGCCAACTTGGCAGGGGGTGCTGTCGCGCTGCTGAGTTGCGGACATGGCTGGGGCCAAGCGCGCCTTCAATCACAATTTTCAGCATTCCGCTGGCGGCGGCCGCGGGAGGCCGGACCCGGCCTGCCGCGGAAGGTAAAGCCCTTGCTCTCTGGCGAGGGCTGGGCCTTGGGTTCGGGGCTCACTCAGCCTCGGCCTTGGGCTCGGGCAGCAGGAAGCCCAGCAGGATGCTGATGATGGCAATGCTGGTGCCCACGCAACCGGCGGCCATGGCCACATGCGAGGGGAGCAGAGGGCCGCTGCCGGCATGCATCGGGGCGATCAGGCTGGTGGTCACAAAGGCCATGCTGGTGCCGATCATGCGGCCGCCAACATTGGTGGCAAAGCTGCCGCCAGTGCCGCGCAGGTGCATGGGGAACACCTTGGGCAGGTACTCGCCGAAGTAACTGAATTGGGCCACGGTGAGCAGGCCGCAGAGGCCGTAGGCCCAGAGGAAGGCGCTGCCGCCTTGTTCAAAGTAATGGAAGTAGGTCAGGGGCAGCAGGACCACGGCCGGCCATTGGAAGATGCGCAGCAGGGCCACGCGGCTGATGCCGACGATGAGCAGAACAGCAAGGAGGATGCGGCCAATCAGGCCGCCGAGTTCCTGCCGCAACTGCACCTGATCAGCCTTCTGCTTGACCTGGTCGTTGAGGGGTTTGCTCTTGCCGAAGTTCTCCTTGATCTTGCCAATCAGGGGCTTGCGCGCCTCATCGCCCTTGGGCAGGGCATTGAGCTGGGTGTTGAGTTGCTCGGCTTCCTTGCGCAGCGGGGCGAGCTGCTTGGAGACATCGCGCAGCTCCGGCAGGCCAGGCGTGACCCGGGCCACGGTGACCTGCAGGGCGCCGAAGGCGATGCCGTAGGCGCAGGCGGAAAGCCCGGCAGTGACCAGAGTCACGCGGCGCAGTTCCGGGGAGAACAGAGCGCCAAAGCTGGGGCGCTTGAGACTGCCGGAGGCGCGGCGTTGGCGCCAGACTTCGGACTCAGGCACAAAGGGCAGCAGGATGGCAATCGGGATGGCGGGGAGAAAGCCCGTCATGAGGAGGTAGCGCCAGCTGGAGGGCGCATCGGCTCCCAAACCCAGGGGTAGGCCCATCTGTGGCAGGTCGGCGCCGTGCTTGCTGATCCACACGCTGACGCCAGTGACCAGCAGGCCACCCAACGAGGCGAAGGCCTGGGTGATGCCCAGCCATTTCTCCTTTTCCTTGCGGTCGCTGAAGACCTCGGCCAGCCAGGTGATGGCGGCCACAAACTCCACGCACACGCCGATGAAGGTGGTGCTGCGGAAAAAGACGAAGGCAGGCAGCGAGCTGGCGTAGGCGGCGCAGAATGGGGAGAGTGAGTAGAGAAAGATGCTGGCGCCCATGATGGTTTTGCGGCCAAAGCGATCCACCAGCCAGCCGCCCATCAGACCAAAGATGCCGCCGCAAAGCGCGGCAATCCACAGCAGGCGTCCCACCCACTCGGTGACCAGGGGATTGTTGAGGGGCACGCCGAGCAATTCAGCAATCGCTGCCGGGGCCACCAGCGGTGTCATCAGCAGCTCGTAGGTGTCGAAGAGGAAGCCAATGCTGGCGATGGCGATGATCAGCCAGGTGGTCAGGGTGAAGGAGGATTTGGACATGGAATCAGGGGAATGGGTTGGGGTTGTTGCCTGGGGTTAAAGCTGTCCGTTCAGGCGAGCAGCGGGCGCAGCATGTCGAGGATTTTTGGCACCTCGGCGAAGGGGTCTGCCTTGACTTCATACTCCAGGGTGAACCATCCTTGATAGTTGGCCTCGCGCAGAAGTTTGAGCAGGCGGGGCACATCCGCGGCCTGTGGTTGCTTGCTGCCCTCGGGGCGCATTTCCATCTTCAGCTGCACATTGACGGCGTAGGGCGCGATCTTGGCCAGATCGCCGTAGGGGTCGGCAGTGTGGAAGTTGCCGCTGTCGAGATTGATGCCGGCCCAGGGGCTCTTGGCGCTGCGCACCAGGGCGACGAGTTCATCGGGCTTCTCAACGATGCCACCATGATTTTCCAGGCCCAGAAACACGCCAAACTTCGCGGCGTGATCCAGGCACTCCTGATAGGCCTCCTGGCAGTTGGCCATGGCCTGCTCCAGGCTTAGGGCCTTGGGCTTGGGCCCGGCAAAGACGCGGATGTGCGGGGCGCCCATCAGCGCGGCATGCTCGATCCATTGCTTGACATAGTCGATCTCACGGCGCCAGGCCTCGCCCTTGGCCATGGCGAAGTTGTTGCCCACGGCCGTGCCGCTGATCTGCACACCGCGCAGGTAGGCGCGGCGGCGCACCTCGAGCAAGAACTCGCGGCTGACCTGTGGCGGGAAGAAGTAACTGGTCAGCTCGGCTCCGGGCACATGGTGGTCGGCGCACCAGTCGATGAAGTCGATCATGCTCCAGGGCTTGTGGCCCTCGCGCGGGGCGTTTTGCTTGTCGCGGCTCCACTGGAAGAACTCGCGGAAGCTGTAGGCGGCCAGGCCAAGTTGCATGCGGCTTTGGCCGGGACGGGCGATGGGCTCGATGGCGCTCAGGGAAGAGCTGCCCACGGCAGCAAGGGCGCTGCCCAGCCAGTGGCGACGGGAAATCATGGGGAGGGGTACAGGTTGGTTGAAAGGAAGGGTAGTCAACGCTCTTTGAAGCTCTGGATTAACAGGTTCCTGCCATGACTCACAAGTTTTCTTTGCCCCTTCTTGGCCTGCTGTTGGCGGCCGTCTCTGCCGCGCCCCTGCTTGGCGATGAACCCTCTTCATGGCCGCTCTGGGCTCAGGGCGCGCCGCTGGCCAAGGGCAAGGAGCCCAAGGACCAGCCCTTTGTGCTGGTGCACCGCGCCGATCCGGCCCGCGCCAACGGGGCTGCCTTCGTGGTCTGCCCGGGTGGCGGCTACGGCGGCTTGGCCAGCGATCACGAGGGCACGCAGGTGGCCAAGTGGTTCAATGGCCTGGGCATCACTGCCGTGGTGCTGCACTATCGTCTGGGCAGCCAGGGCTACCATTATCCCGTTCAGTTGATGGATGTGCAGCGCGCCATTCGGCTGGTGCGCGCCCGCGCTGGAGAACTCAAGATTGATCCCAAGCGCGTGGGCATCATCGGCTTTTCTGCCGGCGGCCACCTCTGCTCGATGGCGGCCACGCTGTTTGACGAGAAGCCCGAGGGCATGACTCACGATGAGATTGATGCCCAGAGCGCGCGCCCCGATGTGGCCGCGCCCACTTATGCGGTGATCTCGATGATCGAGCCTTGGCGGCACGATGGCTCGAGGCGCAATCTGCTGGGGCCGCGCGCCAATGACGATGCCCTGGCCGCCCAGGTCAGCACCGAGCGCCGCGTCACGCCGCAGACCCCGCCGATCTTTTTGTTTCAGACCGATGAGGACAAGGTGGTGCCCGCAGAAAACGCCGTGGCCTTCTACTTGGCCTGTCGCAAAAACGGCGTGCCGGCGGAGTTGCACAGTTACCGCCCCGGCCCGCACGGGGTGGGCCTGTTTTTGGGCGATCCTGTCCTGGGCAGTTGGAGCGGGCATTTGCGCGATTGGCTGCGTGCGCAGGGTTTTTTAAAGCCCGCGCCGCGCACGGCGATCAAGGGCCGCATGAGCATCAACGGCAAGCCGGTGAGCTGGGGCAGTGTGGTCTTCCTGCCAGAGGACGAGTCCCAGCCCCTGGCCTGTGCGCGGGTGATGCGTGGCAGCTTCTCGCTCGATGAGGCCCTGGGTCCGGTGCGCGGCAGGGTGCGTCTGCGCCTGAGTTACAGCGCTGCGGACATTGACGGCCTGCAGACTGCGGACGGCACGGTGACCACGGAGGAACTGACTCCAGGAAGCGGGCCTGCCTGGGTGGATTTGAGCGAGGGCAAGCCCTTGGATCTTCAGTTGCGTCGCTGAGGATGGGTGGCTGCGGTCATGGCGGCGGCCCGGGCTTGGGTCATGGTTGGGCCATGAGCCCGAGGGCTTGGCTCTCAGCGCTCTGCATTGACAGCGCGCAACGCGGCCTGTAAGGCAGGGGCAGCGCCCTTGTCTCAGGCCTGTGGCGTCTTGTTGCCCCTGACCCCAACCCTACCCCACTGCCCACCATGTCTGTGATGATCGCCGGTTCCGTTGCCCTGGACCATGTCAAAACTCCGCACGACTCCCAGCAAAACCTGTTGGGCGGCAGCGCCTCTTATGCTGCCTTGGCGGCTGGCCTGTTCTGCGATGAAGTGCACTTGGTGGGCATCATTGGCCATGACTTCCCGCATGCGCACCTCAGTTTGCTGGAGAGCAAGGGCATTCGCCTTGAGGGCCTGGAGCGCAGCAGTGGCGCCAGCTTCACCTGGAGCGGCGAGTACCACAACGACATGAACAGCCGCACCACGCATTCGGTGGGCATCAATGTGCTCGAGAACTGGGTGCCCAAGTTGCCTGCCGCAGCGGCCGCCGCCAAGATTGCGGTGTTGGCCAACATGAGTCCGGACAATCAGATTCAGACCCTCGACCAACTCCAAGGCGCAAGCTTCGTGGCCGCAGACACGATGGATCTTTGGATCAACATTGCGCAGGCCCGTCTCAATGAGGTCCTCAAGCGTGTGGATTTGTTGGTGATCAATGACGGCGAGGCCCGCGAGTTTGCCGGCACCGGCAACTTGATTGAAGCTGGCCGCCGCCTGCTGGCCAAGGGCCCGCGTTATGTGGTCATCAAGCGCGGTGAGCATGGCAGTTATTTGTTTGGCGAGCGGCCGGAGCAATTCTTCGCCTGCTCGGCCTACCCGCTGGAGAGCGTGTTTGACCCCACTGGCGCCGGCGACAGTTTTCTCGGTGGAATGGCGGGTTGGTTGGCCGCGCGCGGCCTGCATCAGCCCACCTTTGCCGATCTGCGCCAGGCCGTGGTTCACGGCAGCGTGACGGCAAGCTTCACCTGCGAGGCTTTCAGCACCCATCGTCTGCAGCGTGTCACGGCCGCTGAGATCGCGGCGCGTCTGGGCGAGTTGCAGGCCTACACCCGCTTCTAAGTCCGCCTCGCTGATGCTGCCCCAGGGCCTGAGCTGCGGTCGTCGGCGAGGCGACCGCGACCAGGTGCGGACTTGGCGCGTAACTGGGTGGCCTCATTCAACCGATTCTTCTCATGTGGACTTCCATCGCTTCGTTCAAGGACATCAAGCTTGAAAAAACCCAGGACGGGATTGGCAAGCTGACCATCAACCGCCCCGAGGTGCGCAACGCCTTCCGGCCGCAGACCGTCAAGGAAATGCTGCAGGCACTGGAGATGCTGCACGAAGACCCTGAGGTCGGGGTGATCATTCTCTGTGGCGAGGGCGACAAGGCCTTCTGCAGCGGTGGCGATCAGAAGGTGCGCGGCCATGCCGGGTATGTGGGCAGCGACGGGGTGCCCCGCCTCAACATCCTCGATGTGCAGCGCAAGATTCGCAGCCTGCCCAAGCCCGTGGTGGCCATGGTGGCCGGTTACGCCATTGGCGGTGGCCATGTGTTGCATGTGGTTTGTGACCTGACCATTGCCGCAGACAATGCCCGCTTTGGCCAGACCGGGCCAAAGGTGGGCAGCTTTGATGGCGGCTTGGGCAGCAGTTACCTGGCCCGCATCGTGGGCCAGAAAAAGGCCCGCGAGATCTGGTTCCTTTGCCGGCAATACGACGCGGCCCAGGCCTTGGAGATGGGCCTGGTCAATGCGGTGGTGCCACTGGCTGAGCTTGAGGCGGAAACCCTGCGCTGGTGCCGCGAGATGCTTGAGCATAGCCCCCTGGCTTTGCGCTGCCTGAAAGCCGCGCTCAATGCCGATTGCGACGGGCAGATGGGCCTGCTGGATTTGGCTGGCAATGCCACCCTGCTTTACTACATGTCCGAGGAGGCCAAGGAGGGCAAAAACGCCTTTGTGGAAAAGCGCCGCCCCAACTTCCGCAAGTTCCCCCGCGTGCCCTGAATCCTCGAGCAGAGGCTCGTCTGCCTGAGCAATCCAGCCCCATTCCAGCGGCGAAGTCTTTCCTTGCCTCTGCCCGCGCTGCGGCACAAGCTTGATCAACGCCGCCTGTGTGCGGCCACTCCACTTCACGATTTGTCATGTCTTCCTCCAAGCTCTCCCGCCGCCACGTTCTCGCCCAAGCCATGGCGGCCATGCCCGCGGCCTTGTCCCTGCGCTCGTCGTTTGGTGCAGCAACCACTGATTTGAAACTTGGCTTGGATCACTTTGCCGTGCGAGCCACGGGTTGGAAGGCGGCGCAGTACATTGAGTATGCGGCCAGCCTGAAGTTGGACACCTGTTTCCTCTCCGAGCTTGGGGTGTTTGAGTCCTTTGAACCGGCCTACCTCAAGGGCCTGCGCGAACAGGCGCAGCGCGCGGGGCTTGCCCTCTATGTGGGCACTGGCAGCGTCTGCCCGACCTCCAACACCTGGAAGCCTGTGCATGGCACACCTGAGCAAACCCTGAAGCTGACCATTGATCTGGCCAAGGCGCTGGGATCGCCGGTGGCGCGTTGTTATCTGGGCAACCAGAAGGATCGCAGCAGCGATGGCGGCATCGAGAAGCACATGGAGGAGACGCTCAAGGTGTTGGTGCAATGCCGTGCGCATGCCGAGGCGCAGGGGGTGAAGATTGCGTTGGAAAATCACGCCGGTGACATGCAGAGCCACGAGCTCAAGAGTCTGGTGGAATCCGCTGGCAAGAGCTATGTCGGCGTCAACATTGACCCCGGCAATGCGGTCTGGGCCCTTGAAGAGCCCATGGCTCATCTCGAGGTGCTTGGGCCGCTGACGCTTTGCTCCAGCGTGCGCGACAGCATGGCCTGGGAGGACGAGCAGGGCGCGGTGATTCAATGGACGGCAGTGGGCGAGGGCCTGGTGGACTTTGCCGCCTATGCCAAGCGCTTCGCGCAACTGGCGCCAGGCGTGCCCCTGCAGGTGGAAACCATCTCTGGCTTCGCCAAGCCCCTGCCTTGGCGCAGCGAGGAGTTTTGGAAGCCCTTCGCCAAGTATCGCGACAGTGCCGGCTTCAAGGCCTGGGTGGAGTTCACGCGCCGAGGCAAGCCCATCCCCACCTTCAAGGCCGCCGAGGGCGAGCAGCGCAAGGCCTCAGAGATTGCCTATCAAAAGGGTGAATTGGAGCGCAGCATGACCTGGCTCAAAGGCCACCTCAGATCGGCCTGAGCCCGCGAATCCATCTCAGCCGCGCAAGGCCTTACTTGCTGCCCTTGGTCTTGGCGCTTGGGGGTTGGGCAGGGCCTTCGAGTTGAGTGCCCAGGATGCCGAGGATTTTGGCGCGCAACTCCTCGCCGTGGATTTCGCCGTTGCAGTGGTAGAGCACCTTGCCGCCAGGGGCGATGAGGAAGGTCTGCGGCACGCTGGCTTCAGTCCCTGGTCCCATCGCCGCAAACAGGGCATCGCCATTGGGCGCGCCCTTGCTGTCGAAGACATAGGCGTTGCCACGGCGGCCCTCAGCCTTGAGGCTGGGCAGCAGGCGCTTGGGCACGGCGGCTTGTTGCTTCTGCAGAAATTCCTTCACCTCGGCCATCTCCGAGGGCTCGTTGACGCTGATGGTGACCAATTCAAACTCGCGCAGCGCGAAGCGTCGAGCCGTGGCCACGAGTTGCGGAAATTCCTCGACACAGGGGCCGCACCAAGTGGCCCAGAGGTTGATCAGGCGATATTTCTGAGAGTGGTTCTCGCGCAGTTTGGCTGCGCCTGCGGCTTCGATGAGTTCAACCTCAATGGGGGTTTGCTGCCAGGCTTTTTGGGCAGCGGCCACATCAACGCGCTTTTCAATCCATTTGGTGGTACAGCCATGGGGGCTGGTGATGGGCTGCGCCGCGGGTTTGCCGGCGAGCAGGGCGTCCAAGGCCAGGCGTGCATCGTGGCGGGTGACGGTCTTGGCGTCGGCGTGCCGTGAGTCGTCAAGGCGGCCGCGGTAGCGAAGTTGGCGCTTGGCGTCAAAGATGAAAATCTGTGGCGTGGCCTCGCAGCCATAGGCCTTGGCCATGGCCTGCGTCTCGCCGTCGTAGAGGTAGGGGAAGGGCAGGGCGGCCTGCTTGGCGTAGTGCTTCATCTCAGGGAAGCTGTCGTTGAGGGCACTGTAGCCCAATTCCTCGGGGCGCAGGGCGGCGGCGTCGTTGGGGTTGACGGCAAGGACCTGCAGGCCTTGGGGGGCATAGTCGGCGGCCAGTTGCCTGAGCCTGGGCACTGCGGCCTGTGAGGTGGGGCAGTGGTTGCTGATGAAGGCGATGACTAGCCAGGGTTTGGCCTGGTACTGCCCCAAGGTGTGAAACTCCTCGTCAATGCCGAGCAGGCGGAAGTCCGGGGCTTGGGCCCCAATCTCAAGCGCCTTGAAGCCAGTGGGTTGAGCGGCCATGGCCCCGGGGCCAATGACAAGGGCGAGCGTGGTGCAGATCAGGGGCAGGAGGGATCGGGGCATGGTCAAGGGTGGTGGTGGAGGCCGAGAGAGTCAAACGGGGCAATCCCCCCCTGGACTTGCGATTTTGGGGGTCGCAATCTCGGTTGAGTCTGGCGCAGGTCTCGTCTAGTTTCCCAGCCTTCGAGCACCCCCTCCCCGATTTCCCTGCCATGCCCAAGATCATCGAAATGCCCAAGCTCAGTGACACCATGACCGAGGGCACCATTGCCAAGTGGTTGGTCAAGGCCGGCGACAAGGTGACCACAGGCCAAAGTGTTGCCGATGTGGAAACCGACAAGGCCACCATGGAGATGCCTTGTTTCTTTGAGGGCACGCTGCATTCCATCCTGGTGCAAGGCGGGCAGAAAGCGCCGCTGGGTGCGCCTCTTGCCGTGGTGCTTGAGGAGGGTGAATCCGCCCCCGCAGATTTGGATCAGATCATTGAAAAGGCCCGTGCTGCCGCTGTGGCCGCCGCCGCACCGCAGAAGCCGCAGGCCGGTGCCGGTGGCTCCGCGACTGGCGCCACTGGCAGTGCCGCGGCCCGCGCCGCTGCGGCAGGACCGCGTTTGCCCCAGGCCCCACAGCCTCAGCGCCGTGGCGCTGCCGCCAATGGCGCACGCGTCAAGGCCAGCCCCTTGGCCCGCAAAGTCGCTGCGGAGCGCGGTGTGGATTTGGGACGGGTGCAGGGCACTGGCCCTGGCGGGCGTGTGATCTGTGCCGATGTCGAGCAGGCGGCGCAGACTGGCAGCGCTGCCGCCGCCGCGCCTGCTGCGCCACGCATTCGGCCCCATTGTGGCCCTGAGGATGAGCGTCAACCGGTCAGCGGCATGCGCAATGTCATCGCCGAGCGCCTGCTGGCCTCCAAGACGCAAATCCCGCATTTCTATTTGCAGGTCGAGGTGGACGCGGCGCCGCTCATGGAGTTCCGCGCCCATCTCAATGCCACGGCCACTGACGGCGTGAAGTACACGGTGAACGACTTCATCCTCAAGGCAGTGGTGCGCGCCGCGCAACTGCAGCCCGCCGTCAACGCCGCCTGGGATGGCGACAGCGTGGTGAAGTACAAGTCCGTGGGCCTCAGTGTGGCCATTGCAGTCGAGGAAGGCTTGGTGACGCCGGTGATCAAGCAGGCCGAGCGCAAGACCCTGGCTGAGATCAGTGCGGCCGTGAAGGACCTCGCCGGCAAGGCCAAGAACCGCAAGCTCAGCCCGGATGACTATGCCGGTGGCACCATCACGGTCTCCAACCTCGGGGCTTATGGCATTGACCAGTTCTCCGCCATCATCAACCCGCCGCAGGCGGCGATTCTTGCCGTGGGCAGCATTCGCAAGGTGCCTGTTGTCGGCCCGAAGGACCAGATCGTGGCTGGTCAACGCCTGTGGCTTGGCCTCAGCGGCGACCACCGCGTGGTGGATGGCGCTGTGGCTGCCACCTTCCTGGCAGAGGTGCGCAAGTTGCTCGAAAACCCGGCCCTGATGCTCGTTTGAGGTCCTTTGAGGTGTCCTGCAGCCTTGGCCTCGCCGCTCTCAGCCGACGGGGTTGAGCTGACTTCTCAGCGCGGCAACGCAACGGAGGCGTGAGGCAGGCAGCGCATACAATGGGCCTCCTGGACAACGGTGAGCTGGAAGCCCAATCGCTGTTGCGCATTGCCTGACCCCAAGAGGCAGGCGGACCTCTGTGCTGCATCACGAGGTCGC
>JAURHS010000001.1 GCA_030833205.1 Prosthecobacter sp. | reverse complement strand
GCCTACAAGGACGAGCGCCAGGCCGGAGAGATCTTTGCCGATTGGTTTGCCCGCACCCGCACCCGCGGAGAGGAGCCCGTGCCCGAGCAGTTCCATGTGGAGCTGGCCGAGCGCGCCGCTCGCCTCGCCGGTCAGGCCGCAGGCACTCCTGAAGCCTAAGCTGCGGGCCGAGTGCCCGCCTTTCTGTTGGTCACTGACAAGCCCGCGCCCATGTCCCGCTCGTCGGCCGCTGCGATTTGTGCCCTGCTCTGCATGATCCAGGCGCCCTCGCCGTTGGGCGCGGATGTGAAGTTGCCGGGTACCCGCGGTTTGGTGCAACGGCTGCTTGGCAACGGAGGAGATTCTCCGCCTGCGCAAAACAGTGGCGGCAGCCCCAGCCCCAAGGCCAACGACAGCGGCACAGACAAATCCGCCGGCAGCAAGACGCGACAGAAAATCACCCTGTCGCCAGGTTCGGGGGCCATGCGATCCTCCTCTGGCTCGGGCGAGTTTTCTCAGGACCAAGACCCCGGCAAGGTCGCCGGCAGCAGCGGTGCCGAAGTGCCCCTGCCTGGCAATCAAAGCGGGCCTTGGCAAGTCAGGGTGCGCGGCAGCAGACACTATGTCGGCAGCGTGGACATGCAGCGCTTCTATCAGTTCCCCAGCCACCAATTTGATGGCAAACACCTCTGGCTGAGATCGCCTTCCATCATCCTCAAGGCCAGCGTGGGAAGCAGTGAACTGCTGCTCAATAATGTGAAGTTTATTTTGAGCTTCCCCGTGCTGGGCGAAGGCGATCAGGCGCTCTTCTCGCGCTTGGACTTGAGCAAACTGATTGATCCGGTGCTGCGCCCCACGCACATCACTGATGGCAGTGCCTTCGATACCGTAGTGGTGGACGCTGGGCACGGAGGCCATGATGTGGGCGCTCGGGGCGTTTACGGTTACGAGAAAAACTATGCCCTGCAGCTCTCCGAGGCCCTGCGCGAGGCCCTGCAAACCCGGGGACTGAAAGTGTTGCTCTCGCGCCCGGGCGATGAGTTTGTCACTCTGACCCGTCGCGTGGCCATCGCCAATCAGACGCCGCGTTGCATCTTCATCAGCCTGCACTTCAACTCCGGAGGCAGCAGCGCCACGGGCATTGAGACCTTTGCCCTGACACCACAGGGCGGAGCCGCCAGCTTGGAGCGCGGCGGCGGAGTCAACTGGAGCGGCCTGGTGGGCAACTCCCATGACTCCGCCAACATTGCTCTGGCCACTGCCGTGCATGCCCAGGTCGTCAGCCGCTTCCGCCTGGTGGATCGCGGCATCAAGCGCGCTCAGTGGAGCGTGCTCAGCGGCTGCACCCGCCCAGGCATTCTTTTTGAAGGCGGCTTTGTGACCAATCGCGAAGACGGCCTGCGGATTGCTTCTCCCAGTTACCAGCGCATGATTGCCAACGCCATTGCCGACGGCATCATGAACTACCGCAAGGCGCTGAGCAGGGCGCGCTGAGCCCTGGAGAAGAATGAGGCGCCCAGAGCGCTCGCCTTGTGGCCTTTGACCGCAGATCCCTGCTGGAATTGCGCGGCGGGTTGCGTTAGTCTGGCCATTCTGTCCATGAAAACCACCCTCCTCGCTGCTCTCGCCATCCTGTCCTCTGGCGCTTTCCTGCTCCAGGCTCAGGCACCAAAAAAACTCCTCGTGGTCACCGTCACCACGGGCTTCCGCCACTCCTCCATTGAAACGGCGGAGAAGGTCATCAAACAACTCGGCGAAGAGTCGGGCTCCTGGAGCGTGGACTATGTGCACCAACCCGAGGGCCAGCCCAAGAACCCAGGCCGCCCGCCGCAGAAAAAAGACAAGGAATCTGAAGCGCAATTCAGTGCGCGCCAAGCGCAGTACAGCGCAGCCCTGGCCGAGTTCAACAAGGCCAATGGCGAGTGGAACCAGAAGATCAAAGCCTACATGGCCGAGAAGATGGCCTTGGACAAAATCCGCCACTACGACGGCTTTGTCTTTGCCAACACCACCGGCGACCTGCAATTCCCCGATCGCGAGGGTTTTGTGGAATTGATCCGCAGCGGCAAGGCCATGGTGGCCATGCACAGTGGCTCAGACACCTATCATCCCTTCCGCGGTTATGTGGACATGCTCGGCGGCGAGTTTGAAACCCACAAGGCTCAGGTGGAAATCCAACCCGTGATCCACGATGCCCAGCACCCCGCTGGCAAGCCCTTCCCTGCGGGCTTCAAGGTCTTTGACGAGATCTACATCATCAAGAGTTTCTCCAAGGACAAGGTGCATGGCCTGCTCGGCCTCAACGCCCACCCCAATGATGCCACGCCTGGTTACTTCCCCGTGTCCTGGTGCAAGGAGTTTGGTCAGGGTCGCGTGTTTTACAGCTCGCTTGGCCACCGCGAAGATGTCTGGGATCCGCAGTGGCAGGCTGGCACCGCACAACGCAAAAACAGCCCTGAGATCGCCCGCACCTATCAGGCCCACATCCTCGGCGGCATTCGCTGGGCCCTGCGTCTGGTGGAAGGCGACGGCAGCGTCGGCAACGTGCGCTAAACCATCACCCCGTTCCCTTCATCGGCGGCGCGGCTCCTCAGTGATGAGGACGCGCCGCCTCTCATGTTCAGGCAGCGGCCGCTTCACAGGCCACGGGCTCTTCGCCAGGCACGGGAGTGTCCAGGGCCTTGAGCAGATAGGCGCTGGGCTGGAAGTGCTCGATGAGGACTTCGCGTTGCGCACCGCGCACCATGCGCACTTGGCGGATGTCGAAGTTGGGCGTCTTGTGCGGCGCAAAGAGGATGTCGTCATGCGTCGCGTTTTGGCGGCGCTTGAATTGATCCGGCGTGATGTGGCCTCCGAGATGGTCATCGCGGCCCGTGGCCAAATGACAGGTGCCAAGCACCTTCTCATCTTGAATGTCGGAGCCTGAAACCGGCAGCACCTGAGTGCCAAAGCCCAACTCACCCAGCACGCCGGTCATCGGGTCATCGGCCAGGCGCGCGTTGTGTGCGGCAATGGTCTGTGGATTGCCTTCGATGAGTTCGCTGCGCAGGATGCGGCCGCCTTCCACGGTGAGTTTGCCCAGCGTGCCGTCTTCGTATTTCATGGGAAAGTGTCCCTCGGCGCCAGTGGGCACGAAGTAGACCTCGCCCGCCGGAAGGTTGGCCACATCGGGCTTGCTGCCGCGACAAAGGCCATGGGACTTTTGCGCCTCCTGGGCGCTGAGCTCGAGCTTGGCAGTGAGCACCTCGCCGCTTTCCAGAGCAAAATCAATCTCCACCCAATCCGCCTGAGTCATTGCCTGACGCAGACGCTCGGCATCGCGGCTGACCACCTCGTAATCGACGGCAAGTCCACTGTTGAGGATGACTTCATTGACGCCGTGCATGGTGGCCGCACGGAAACCGTACTGCTTGGCAAAGGCGGTCAGGGGCGCCGTGGCCGAGAAACTGGTGATGGCCAGAAGGATGTCGTAGTTGCTGTAAATGTCGCGCTCGAGGCTCAACTGCCGACCTTCCATGTCCACGCAGAGGTCCGGCAGATCGAGGTTGCTGCCACCGGTCTGCACATAGGCAAACATCTCGCCGCCGTGCATGCCAAGCTCGGCCATCACGCCGTTTTGCAAGGCGAGCTGGAAGTGCTCATGGGCGCGACGCTGAATGGCGCGCTGCGGGTTGTTGAGAAAGGCCATGCCATTGGCTTCAGCCAAGTCAGGCAGGTCGATGAGAATGCCGATGCGGCAGCCCTCGGTGGGGGTGAAGACCGTGCGCAGCAGGCGGCTGAGATCAAAACGGTCGAAGCGACGGCGCTGGGCCTGAGTTTGGATGGTGTGGGGCATGGGACGGATGGAGATGGTGTTGCCCGAACTGGCAACGCGTGGTTTGGCTGATACGCCCAGGCGGGGAGGGCGGTCGTTTTTTTCTCCAGCGCGCTGAGTGACGCAGGGTGGCGCAGATCTCACCACAACACCAGCATCATTGCCGACAACATGAGAGCGGCGCCGGCCAGACGCCAGCGCAACACTTGAGCGCCAAGGCTTTGCTCCGAGTTGGAGAACCAATGGCCAATCACCCAAACCAGCAACACGCTGAGCAATCCACGCGAGGCGTACATGATGTTGGCGCTGGCCGCTGCACCATGCTTGGCGACGGTGCCCACAAAGACCACGCTCTGCACACTCAGCAGCATGGCGCCGCCGCCCAACCAGGACCAGGCCCGTCTGGGGATCTGCGCCAGGGGCGCGCTGAAGCCAAACATCAGGCTCAACGAAAACAGCGCGTTGAAGGCAAAGATCAGCGGCAGCAGGCGCCCGGCGCCCCAGGACGGTCCCCATTTCTGGACCAGCACATCAAAGATCGCAAAGCTCACCGCGCCCACGCCTCCAGACAACAGCGTGATGGCCAGATTGCCGCCACCAGCGCCGGGCTTGCGGCCCCCCAGCAACGCAATGCCCAGCACGCTGAGCAATGAGGCCAACCAGGTCTTGGCACTCACGCTTTCACCCACAAGGAAGGGCAAAAACATGGCCACCAAAATGACCTTCAAGCCAAACACTGGCACGGCCACGGAGACATCGCCGCGCTCAAGCGCCAGGAACTGGGCGATCTGCCCGATGAAGAGCAGCGTGCCAATCAGGGCGGGTTGCCAGAGCAGGGCGCGGTCCACCGGCGGACCGCCAAGCAGCGGCCAGAGCAAGGCAAAGACGAGGGCCGCCACCATGTTGACCACAAAGGTGGTGCGCCACAGCCCCACGCCCAAATCGCTGGAACGCTTGAGCACCAGGGCCCCAAGGGCATAGAGCAGGGCCGCAATCAGCGGCTGAAAAACAATGGCACTCTGCGAGGGCAAGCACTGAGGTTACACAGGGCTTTGGGAAGCGCAAACAATGGGCCGTTTTTTCTCCATGGCTTGAGGGCTTGCACCCCGCGTCACTGAGGGCCAACCTGCAGCCGCCCGCATGCCCTCCTACTCGAACATCCTCAATGTGGTGTTGCCCGTCTATCTGACCATGGCGCTTGGATTTTTTCTGCGCCGGCGGCAATGGCTCAATGAGACTCTGGAGGCCGGCTTCATGAAGCTTTGCGTCATGGTGCTCACCCCCTGTCTCATCTTTGACCGGGTGCTTGGCAATCCCTCGGTGATGCAGCCCAGCGCGGTGCTGGTGGCCTCGGGCCTGGCCTTCACGCTGGTGAGTGTGGGCATGGGTCTGTCCTATCTTGCCGGGCGTTTGATTGGGCTGGAGGTGCAGCGCGGGCTGCGCTGTTTTGCGGTGTCCTGCGGCCTGCAAAACTATGGCTTTGTCGCCATTCCCATCATCACTGCGCTGTTCCCCGACAAGGGCACTCTGGGCGTGCTTTTCACCTTCACCCTTGGCGTGGAGTTGGCCTGCTGGATCACGGGAGTGGGCCTGCTGCAGGGCCTGGCCAAGGCGCCATGGAGGCTGGCCTTCAACCCGCCGGTAATCAGCATTCTCATTGCCCTGTTGATGAATTTTTCCGGTGCCCACGCCCTAATGCCCGAGGCCTTGATGGGCACCTTCCGCATGCTGGGCAGTTGCGCCGTGCCTCTGGCGGTGTTGATCATCGGCGCTTCGATTGCCGGCATCTGGGGCCGCGATCCGATCTCCTGGCCGGTGACCTTGCTGGCCCCGGTGTTGCGCCTGGCGCTCATCCCGATGCTGTTTCTGGCCTGTGCCTGGTGGCTGCCCATCAGCACGGAACTCAAGCGCATTCTCATCGTTCAAGGGGCCATGCCCAGCGCGGTCTTCAACATCATGATCGCCAGTCACTACGGAGGCCATCCACCCGTGGCGGTGCAATGCGTGCTTTCCACCACCCTGGTCAGCACCCTGACCACGCCGCTCTTCATTGGTTGGGCGCTGCGCCACTGCCCGTTTTGAAGCCGGGGCAGGACCACCCTCAAACCCAGCGCGCCACGCGGCTGTCGAGGGAAAAAACCTGGCCGCTGACATGGGCCATGCTCTGCAAAAACACCACAAAGCGCGCGGCGTCCTGCACCGTGTTGAAACGGCCCAACGCGTGCTGATCGAGCAGGGCAGCCCGAGTGGCCTTGTCCTGCAGCAGGTTCTGCGTCATCGGCGTTTCCAAAAACCCGGGCAGCACGCTGTTGGAGCGAATGCCGCGTTTGCCGTATTCCAGCGCCAGGGATTGCATCAGGCCAATGAGGCCGGCCTTGGCCGCTGCGTAATTCGCCTGCCCTGCGCGGCCATGTCTTGCCGCCCAGGAGGCCACGGCCAGCAGGTGGCCGCTGCGCTGCGGCAGCATCTTCTTCAAGGCGGCGCGCATCAGGCGCGCGGCTCCATCGAGATGCACAGCCAGCACCTCATCGAATTGCGCGTCACTCATGCGCTGCAGCGGCGCGTCGCGCAGCACCCCGGCGCAGTGCACCAGCAAATCCAACCTCGGCAAGGCCTCAACCTGTGAGGCCACCGCCGCTTCATCGCGCAGGTCCATGTCGAGGCGACCAGGCGCGTGCACCTGCCAGCCCTGCTGTCGCAGTTGCGCGGCAATTTCACGGCCCAGCGCGCCCGTGCCGCCGCTGATCAAGGCCAGCGGCGGCGCAGCGTTGTGCGGCGCCGAGAGGTTCATGATCCGGTGCTGCTGCGCTTGCCCAAACCCAGGGAAAGCACGATGACGGCAGCCAGCGCCATCGCGACGCCCATGAAATAAAAGCCGCCGGCATAGGACTGCGTGGTGTCGCGGATGCGGCCCACCATCCAGGGACCAAAGGCGCCGCCGAGATTGCCCACGGAATTGATCAGGCCAATGCTGCCTGCCGCAGCGGATTTGATCAGGAACAGACTCGGCAGGGACCAGAACGCAGGCATGTAGGTTTTAAAGCCGGCAAAGGCCAGCATGAGACAGGTCATGGTGGCCATCAACGAGCCTTGGGTGAAGGGCGCCATGAGCATGGCCGCAGCTCCCCACATCAACGGCACGCTGGCGTGCAGGCGGCGTTCGCCGAAGCGATCCGAACTCCAGCCCCCGAGCAGTTGACCAACCAGCGCCAGAAGGGGCGGCAGCACGATGAGCCACTTGAAGTTGTCCTTGGTGACAGCGTACCAATCCTTGAGCACACTGGGCATGAACAACTCCATGCTGTGGCTGCAGGTGGTGATGCAAAAATAAGCCAGGCAAAGCAGCAGCACCTTGGGATGCGAGAAGGCCTGCCCCAGTGTCATGCGGCGCCCACGGGCCTGCTCGACGCGTTCGCGCTCCAACTCGGCTTCCAGGGCCTGCGCCTCGCCTTGGGTCAACCAGCTGGCCTGATGCGGTTTGTCGGTGAGCAGCCACAGCACCGCGACGCCAAGCACCAAGGCCGGCAGGGCCCACAGAACATACACCCACTGCCATCCCACCATGCCAAGAAGGGCAGGGTTCTCGGGACTGCGGCCAATGTCGAGCAGTTGCACGGAGATCGGCGCAAGCATCTGCGCAAAGGGCGTGGCGACCAGGAAAATGGACAGGGCCTTGGCGCGGTCGCGCGAGGTGAACCAATGGGTGAGATAGACAATGACGCCGGGGAAGAAGCCGGCCTCGGCCAGCCCCAACAAAAAGCGCACGGTCCAGAATTCCTTGGGCGTGCTGACAAAGGCGGTGAGCGCGGCCATCAGCCCCCAACTGATCATGATGCGGCTGATCCACTTGCGCGCGCTCCAGCGCTCCACCATCAGCGAGCCAGGCACCTCCAGCAGAAAATAACCCAGGAAGAACATGGTCTGCCCAAAACCAAAGACCTCCTCGCCAAAGGCGGGCAGGTCCTTGGCCATGCCCAGTTTGGCCACCGCCACATTGACGCGGTCAATGTAGGCCACCATGTAGCTGATGAAGAGAACCGGCAGCAGGCGCCAGAAGGCCTTGCGCCTTGCGCTTTGGAATTCAGGGGAAAGGGCCTGCGACATGGAGGGTAAGGGCCGTGATGCTAGCCAGAGCTGGGCCGGGGCGCCAGAGATTTGATCCCAAGGCTGCTCTTCAGGCCGCCGATTCCCCGTGCAATTGGCAGGGAATGTGCGAGGCTTGGGATTCGCGCTTATGTCCTCTGACTCCAAGCCCCAGGGCGCTCTTGCCGGACAACTTTTTTTGGCCACGCCCTCGCTGCGCGACGAAAACTTCTGCCGCAGCGTGGTGTACATGGCCGCGCACTGCGTGTCCGAGGGCGCCTTTGGTTACATTCTCAATCGCCCCCTCTATCAACGAGTTGCGGACCTTCTGCCCGATGAGGAATTTGGCCCATTGGCCGAGGCTCCCGTCTTCATCGGCGGGCCCGTGGCCGCGGACAAAATGGCCTTCGCCGCCATGCATTGGCAGGCCCGCGGCCGTCAGTTCAAGTGCCGCACCCATCTCTCGGTCGAGGATGCGGCCAAGGCCCTCAAGCGCGGACACAAGGTGCTGGGCTTTATCGGCTACTGCGGCTGGGGCAAGGGCCAACTGGAATCCGAACTGCAACAACGCTGTTGGATCTCGACGGCCCCCAGCAGGCTTCAGATCGACTGCCCTGAGCCTGCCAACTTGTGGAGCGAGACGCTGATGCAGATGGGGCCGATCTACCGCGTCATGGCGCGACTGCCCGATGCATTTGAGCTGAACTGATCAGACATGAATGGGGTGGCCCTTGGCCACTTCCGTGGCCTCCTTGATCATCTCACTGAGCGTGGGATGGGCATGGATGGTGGCCTCAATCTCGTCCCAGGTGGCTTCGAGGTTCATGGCCAGGGCAATCTCGGCAATCAGCTCTGTGCTCTCGCTGCCGATGATGTGCGCGCCGAGGATCTCGCCGTGCTTCTCGCCGTAGAGGATCTTCACAAAGCCCTCAGGCTCGGCGGCGGCCAGAGCCTTGCCACTGGCCTGGTAGGGGAACTTGCCCACCTTGAACTTCAGGCCCTTTTCCTTGGCCGCGCGCTCGGTGAGTCCAATGCTGGCCACCTGCGGATGGCAGTAGGTGCAGCCAGGGAACACCGTGACTTTCTTGGGCGTGGTCTTGGTAAACATGCCCTCCACGGCCTGCACCGCTTCGTAGCTGGCCACATGCGCCAACCAAGGCGGACCAATGATGTCGCCGGCGGCGTAGACTCCAGGCACGCTGGTCTGATAACGCGCGTCGGTGTCCAGCCAGCCGCGGTCGCTCAACTTAAAGTTCAGGCCCTCTGGCAACACCGGAGACACGCCAATGGCCACCAGGGCCACCTCAGCCTCAATGATTTCCTTGGCCGCGCCCTCCACTTCCAGGCGCACCGAAGTGCCTTGATCCTGAGCCGAAAGAATCTTGGTCTGAGTCAGCAGGCGAATGCCGGCCTTGCTGAGGCTTTTCTCCAGGGTCTGGCTGACTTCCGTGTCCTCCACAGGCAGGATGTTGGGCTGCATTTCCACCACGGTAACCTTGGTGCCGTAGGCGTTGTAAAAGTAGGCAAACTCAATGCCAATGGCGCCGGCGCCAATGATGACCATGCTCTTGGGCTGCTGGGCCAGGGTCATGGCCTCGCGGCTGCCGATCACGGTCTTTCCATTGAAGGGCAGACCGGGCATGGGGCGGCTGCGGGCTCCCGTGGCCACCAGCACCTGAGCGGCGTCGTGAACCTCGCTGCTTCCGTCCGCTGCGGTGACCTTGACCTTGCCGGCGGCAGCAAAGCTGGCGGTGCCGCGCAGGTAATCCACCTTGTTTTTCTTGAAGAGAAACTCGATGCCCTTGTTGAGCTTGTCAGACACGCCGCGACTGCGGCCGATGACCTTGCTCCAGTCATAATCCAGAGACCCGACCTTCAGACCGAACTCATCGGCGCGATGCTTGAGGGTATGATAGAGCTCAGCGTTTTTCAGCAGGGCCTTGGTGGGGATACAACCCCAATTCAGGCAGGTGCCCCCGGCGCGATCATTTTCCACACAGGCCACTTTCTTGCCCAATTGCGCAGCGCGAATGGCTCCGACATAGCCGGCGGGTCCACCGCCAATGACAATCAGATCGTAATTCATGGAAAAATAATGGGGGGTCTGGCTTGAGCCACCCATCATGCGCAGGCTGGAGGCGAGTTCAACCCGGATTGCAGACCAGGCCCCCGAGGCCCGGAGCCTGGACTCCGAAGAGGGCCTACCCCTCCAGCAGGACCCGACGGGGTTTGAAGACCCGGTGCAGAAGCATGCCCACCACCACAATGCCCAAGGCCAGCAGGGGGGCGCGCTGCTCTGAGGGCAGGGGACTCAGCCAGGCGCTGCGCGCTCTGGCGACAATGAGAATCAGGCAGGCCAAGGCGCCGAGCACTGGCAGCCAGCGCGGCACGCGAAACCCGCCCTCGGCCCCGACCTGAGGCCGGCGGTCCAGACGCCAGGCGGCAACATGCACCACGGTAAAGACCGCCAGCAACAACAGCACCGTGGCCTCGGCCAATTGACGCACATCGGCCAGCGCGATGAGCAACAAGACCAGACACCACATCACCCCAACCGCCAATTGCGGGGTGCGGCGCTGCGGGTGCAAACGCCCCAAGCCCGCAGGCAACAGCCCCTGAGTGCTCATGCCGTAGAGCAGGCGCGAGCCCATCAGCGCATTGAGCAAGGCCGTGTTGCCGATGGCAAAAAAGCTCACCAACAAAAAGGCCACATCAAGATGCGGCACGCCGGGCATGGCCCGCTGCGCCACCTCCACCAGCGCAGTCTTGCTCTGGGCCAGCTCCCGCCACGGCACCACGGAGACGGCTGTGATGGCCACCGACACATAGATGAGGGCCGCCAAGATCATGGCCCCGATCAATCCAAAGGGGATGCTGCGCTTGGGATCGCGGACCTCCTCGCCCAAATTCAGAATATCCTCAAAGCCGATGAAGGAGAAGAAGGCCAGCACCGCACCCTGCAGCACCAAGCCCGAATCCAACCCGGCCAGGGCCGTGCCCTGCACGGGACTCAGCGGCGTTTCCAGGTAATTGACGCCGCCCCAGAAGCGTAGGCCGGCCAACACAATGACCACGAGACCTCCCACTTCAACGAAGGTGCACAGCACATTGAGGCGCATGCTTTCACGAATGCCGCGCGCCACCACCCAGCAGACCAGACTGGCCAGCATGAGGGCCACGGCCTTGCTGGGCATGGACCACTGCATCAGGCGGCCCAGGTTCTCGGCCAAGGCCTGCATGCCCGTGGCCATGCTGGTCAGGCCGCTCATCATCACGGCCAGCCCCACGGTGTAGGTCAGCGCAGGACGCTCGAAGGCAGCATGCACCACCGAGGCCGCGCCCCCGGCCCGGGCCAGACGACTGCCCACGCTGGCATAAACCAGGCCGGTAAGCATGGCCACCAGCATCGCCACCACAAAGGCCAACCACACCGCATTGCCCTGAGTTTGCGCCACCCGCCCCATCAGGGCATAGACGCCCGCGCCAAGCATGGAGCCCAAACCATACCAAAGCACCTCCCAGCGCCCAACGCAGCGTTTCAAGCCTGACTCGGCGGCATCTGCCAGACGCGGTTGTGGAGCAGAACTCATCCCTGCGGTATGACCCACCGAGGTGTCAAACGCAAGCGTTGTGCATCTTCATTTGAGTCAAGCTGCCACTTGCCCGCAACTCGCAAAGGCGCAAAGCTGCCCTTGGTCTCTGGGTTCCATGAACATTCACCTGCAACTTCCGCCTGTCCTGGGTGCGGTGCTGCTCTGTGGAGGCCAAAGCCGACGCATGGGCCAAGACAAGGCCACTTTGCGTCTCAAGGGTCAGGCGCTGTGGCTGCGGCAGGCGCAGATTCTGCAGGCCATGCATCCCCTGCGACTTGGCGTCGCCTGCCGCGAAGGGCAGCAACTGCATCGAGACCCGGAAGCGCCAGAATTCATTGAGTGGCTGTTTGACCCTGAGACCCATGAGGGCGGTCCCTTGGGCATCATCCTGCGCTGCCTTGAGCATTTTGAAATGCCAACGCTGGTGCTGGCCGTAGACATGCCCCTGATGAACATCGCTGTGCTGCGCTGGATTTGCGGCGGTCACCAACCTCCCGCAATTGGCCGCATTCCCAAGATTGCAGGACATTTCGAACCTCTTGCGGCGCTTTACACCCCCGCTGCCGCCGGCGTGCTACGCGAGGCCATCGGCAAGGGCGATTTCAAACTGCAACACGCCGCCGAGCATTTGCTCGAACTCGGCTTGGCCATGGCAATCGAGCCTTCGGGTGACCAACTCGCCGCCTTTGAGAACCTCAACGACGAGGCCCAGTGGCGGGGACTGCAGGCCTGAGCGGCGGTTCCGCGGGAGAGGCTTGATCAACGCCAGGATCTGGTTCCATAGTCAGCCATGATTCCCTCTGCCTGCCGCCTCTGCTCCTCGCGTTGCGCGGTTCTTCTGGCTTGGCTTGGCGCGAGCCTGCCATGGCTACTGGGTTCGCCCGAGCCCAAGGGCATCGCCGCCACCACTCGACCCGCGCTCGAAGAAGCCGTTGAGGAGCCCACTGACTTGGAGCAAGCCCTGCAGGCGATGAATGACGGGTTGCCCGAAATTGCGGCCACCAAAGCCACACGATTGCTGCAATCATTGACCGACACCCAACGGCAAACCGCAGCCCTCATCGCCGTGGAAGCCTGGACCCGCGCACGCAGGGGAGATGAGGCCTTGAAGATCATCGAACAATATCCGGTGCCCAATGCGGAATTCTGGCGGGCCCAAGCTCTCGCTTTGTCCGGCCAAACGGCCAAGGCAAGACAAGGGCTCGAGACGCGGCTTCGCGAAGGCAGGGCCACGCACCAGGAGCGCCTGCTGCTGGCTCAAATTCTGGTGGATCAGTCGCAGCCTCAGGCAGCGCGCGAATGCCTAGCGGAATTGCTTGCCCAGCCTGACTCCGAGTTCAGCGCCGCAGCAAGGGAACTGCACCAGGAAGCGCTTTTGCTTGAGGGGCAGGTCAATGCGATCAGTTCAGAGATTGGACCTGAAACCAGCCCCAGGGCGCGCTACATCAAGGCCCGAGCCATGGTGGAGCGTGGCCAGCAGGATCAGGCTCTGGCTCCGCTGCGTGAACTGGTTGCCAGCACGCTGGGCGGGCCTGGAGTGCAGCAGGCCGCCCTGCTTCTGTTGGCAGAGTTGGAAATGCGGCGCGGCGAAATTACGGAGGCTCTCGCCCGCTGCTGCGGACTGTTGGACAAGGGGCCCGCCAGCTCGTTGTGGCCCCAGGCTCTGCGCCTGATGCAACGCGCGCTTCGAACGCAGGACAGCCTACTGCAACCCCCGAGCGCTTGGCTGCAATGGCTGCAACCAGCCTCTATGGAGGACGGACAAGCACCTCAGCCCGAACGCGATCTCCGAAGGCATTACGGCCTGCTGCTCATGGGCGCTTGGTTAGCAGGGCAACAGCGGCACCTCGAGGCAATCGGCCTGCTGGAGACCCTGCTGCTTCTCGCGCCAGACCCGGCACTCCGAGCCGAGGGCACAGCCCTAGCCGCTCAGTGGCACGATCATCTGCAGCATGCTGCGCGCAGCCAACAGCTGCTCAAACAGTGGCGAAGCCTCAGCGGCGAGGGCGGGCAGCTGCAGGAGGCCTTGCCCGCGGAGCTGGAGTTTCAACTCGCCGCCGTTGCCCTTCGGCAACGCGACTTCCTTGCCGCAGCTCAAGCCTTTGTCCATAGCGCCAAAACCCTCAAACCCGCAGCTGCGCAACTCGCCGCCCTGCACAATGGCGGAATTGCCGCCCTGCAGGCGGGACGCCGCGAGCTTTACGCAACTCAGCTGGTTCAACTCCGTAAACAAGGAGGGCCAGCCGCGCAAAATGCCCTTGAGATTGAGCGCGCGCTTTGGCTCGCCAGCCAACCAGCATCCGCCGATGAAGCCATTCGCGCCCTGGAAGCACTGCTAAAGAACCCTCAAGACCCCGCGGGCGAGTCCCTGCTTCGCATCACGCTTGCTGAGTTGTTGCTGGCCAGCGAGCCACCGAGGATTGAAGAGGCGCAGCGCCTGCTCGCGTCATTGGAACAACGGCAAGGCACATTGGACAGCGCGTTGACGGAACGATTGCAACTCGCCCGCCTGCGCCGCCTTGAAGCAATGGGTGAGCTGCGCGAGCTCTGCCTGCAGGGGGAAGCCATGCTCTCGGCCAACCCCAATCCCGAACTGGCTGCACTCATCGGCATGAAGGTGGCGCAGACCCACCATCAGCTGGAGGATTACGCCGCCGCCCGCCGCGCCTTCGAGTCGGTGGCGCGAAATCATCCCAACAGCCCTCACGCCGACACCGCGCTGTTTTTTGCCGGCCAATGTGCCATGGCAATGCTCAACGAGGAGGGCAGAAGCGCAGCGCTGGCGCTCTGGCAGCAACTCGCAGATCAGGGTGGGCCACTGGCACTGCAGGCCAGACAGCAGCAGATCGGTGCCTTGCGCCAATTTTCCCAGGAGCCAGCCGCACTGAAGGTCGTTGAGTCTCTGCTTGCTGACGCAGCAACACCGCGCCAGACGCGCTGGACCCTCTCCTGCGAGAAGGCGGAGTTGCAGATGTTGCTGGCTCAGAAGCAGGGGCTGCCAATCGCTGAGGCCATCGGCACCCTGACGGAACTGCTGAGCGAAAAGACACTTGAGCGCCAATGGCGCGCGCGCGCAGGCTTCACGCTAGCCATGGCCCACCGACAAGCCGGAGACCTCCCTGCCGCCATCGAAGCCTGCCACGAGGTCATCGCCTCCAATGACTTCATTCGCAATGTCACGCCCACAGACTTCCTCTGGTACTACCGCGCCGGCTTCTTGGGAATTGATCTGCTGGAGCAATCCAAACAATGGGAGGCCGCGGCAAGGCTGGCTGAAAAGCTGGCACAAAGCAACGGCAACCGCGCCCCTGAGGCGCGCGAACGGGCGACCAAAATTCGCCTTGAGCATTTCCTATGGGACCGCAAATGAGCAGCATTGACAGAACGCCCCAGATTTTTACAATGGCAGTGGTAGTCAGCTATACGAGGAGATTTCACGCATGAGGACTGAAGAATTTGACGATCAACCGCGCCGGGGTTCACCCGCGTTGCACTCCGAGAAAATTGTGACGGAGCGCAAAATCTTTTTCCTCGATCTCAAGGAAAATGAACGCGGCCGTGTCATCAAAATCACCGAGGATGTGCGTGGACGCCGCGACACGATCATGCTTCCGCTTGAGGCTGCGGATGAATTTCTCGATGCACTGCAGCGCATCCTTGAGCTGGAGCGCGATCTGCCTCCGCTCAACAACAGCCAAGCCTGAGTCGGCCCAAGCCTGAGGACGGCCTTGATGTTGGCCTCACTGACCGGGGCCCTTGGGGGTGACCGTGTAGCGCCCCGGGCTTTTCTGGTAGGCGTCCATGCAATCCACACAGCAAAAGGCCACGGTGCCCTTGTCGGTGAACACTCGGTAGATGATGCGCACGGCCTTGCCGTCCACCGGGCACTTGTCGTTGATGGCCGGTCCGCCCTTGGCCAAAAGACTGCCGACACTCAGTGCCGCCAAAAACAACGCGGGAAGAAGAGCTTTCATGGGTTGAGCAGGGCGTTGTGCCCTGCCTCTTCAACGCGGGGCCGTGGTGCTTCCTTGGTTGATCGCAAGAGCCGCCCACGACATCGCAAGCCAGGCTCAATGGCCGCTGAATTCTCAAGGACTGACTTGGATCAGGCCCCCCATCGGCAAGCCTCAAGTCCACCTCGTCCGAGAAGCCTGTGGTCGAAGGCCTGACTCAAAAGGGAATGTCGTCGCCGTCGAGCCCATCGGTGATGGGGCCCTCGCCGTATTCGTCCGCCGGTGCTGCCGGCTTGTTTTGCCGCGGAGGAGGGCCGCCGCGTGACACTGGCCCCGCACCGCGTGCACCCCCTTGAACCGGACGGCGCATGGGCGCACCGCCCTCGTCATCGCCACCCTGAGACTGGCCACCACCACCGCCAGGGCCGCCAAGGAACTGCATGTTCTCGCAGACGATGCGGATCTTGCTGCGCTTTTGGCCCGTGGCCTTGTCTTCCCAAGTGTCCATCTGCAGACGGCCATCGACATAAACCGAACGGCCCTTGGCGAGATACTGACCAGCAAGCTCTGCCTGCTTGCCCCAGAGCACGATGTCCAGGTAGGTGACTTCCTCGACGCGCTCTCCGGTGGCTTCGTTGACATAGCGACGGTTCACCGCAATGGCCATGTCACAAACCGCCGTGCCCTTGGGCGTGAAGCGCACCTCGGGATCGCGAGTGAGGTTGCCGATGAGGATGACTTTGTTGACGGAGGCCATAGGCGTTCAAAATAGCGGTTTGATGCCGCTTCCCGCAAGGCATTTTATAAGTGTACTGTTCAAGCTGGATGCAAAGCTGAGAGGCTTGCGCGCCCCGTCCGCCACTCAGGGCTTGAGAGGATGCTCGCGCAGCAATTCCTGACTCTGGTAAAAGCTCAGGCGGCCTGGCTGGGACGCCCGCACCTTGGCCACTTCGGTCGGCGCAACGGCGCCGAAGCGGTTGCCAAAGTGATTGCGCACAAAGGTCAGGACAGCGGCAACCTCATCATCCTTGAGCATTCCGCCGAAGGGGGTCATGGGAACCTGCCCATCAAACTTCAGACCATTGACTTCAATGGGACCCATCATGCCGTAGAGCACGATCTTGATCGCGCGCTGCGGGTCCTTGAGCCATTCGCTGCGGGCAATCGGCGGAAAGGCCGGCGCCAACCCATTGCCATCGCCGCGATGACAGGTCATGCAACTGCCTTCGCGGTGGTAGACCTCCTGTCCCTTGAGGAAGGCCTTTTGCGCGGCTGCATCCAAGTGCGCGGGAGCCTTGACCTGCACATACTCCGCCTGTGCGCTCTCGGCCTTGCCCAAGAGACGATTCAGCGCGGCCCCATGCGCCGCCTTGCTCCAGCGATCCAACGGCTTGGTGGCTGCGGCCTCCAGCACCTTCTGCGCGCCGGCCTTGTCGCTCATCCATGAGGCGGCCATCGAGGCCTCGAGGCGCACGCGGCCCTCGGCGTCCAAGGCTGCCTTGGCCAACAAGGCTGCTGCATCGGGCACTCGGTCCAGATGATAACGCAGCACGCGCACCGCGGCGGCGCGGGCATGGAAATCCGGACTTTGCAGCAGACGGCGCAACAGGGCTTCATCGAGTTGATTGATGCCCCAGGACACCCAAAGCGCTTCGAGCAGATGATGTTGGAATGCTTGGTCCTTCTCGTCCAAGGCCGTCACCCAGGTCTTGAGGGCCGCCTTGACTTCATCGGCAGAATGAGCGCGCAATTCGCGGCGGCTGCGGTAGCGCAGGCGCATCTCTGGGGACTTGAGGTTTTCCAGCAGCGCGGCCACTGGCGCGCCGGCCACAGGTGCGGGCTTGATCAGCGGACGGGAAGGGTAGGTGATGCGATAAATGCGGCCATGGACATGATCGCGCAGCGGATCGCGGGCATTGTGCTGCATGTGGCCAATGAGCACGTTGTGCCAGTCGATCACATACAGGCTGCCATCAGGCGCGAATTCCAAATCCACGGGCCTGAAGTTGCCATCGCTGCTCTTGAGCAGATCGTGGCGATGCGCCGTCTTCCAGCCGGATTCCTCATCCTCGATCTTCACCTGCTTGATGCCCAGGAATCCAATCGCATTGCAATAGATCAAATCGCCCTGCACCTCATCGGGGAAGTGCGAGGAGCTGACCACTTCAAGGCCGCTGGTGGGGCGCACATTGTGGCCCTTGGGCACCAAATCAATGCTGGAGGGGGCCTTGGTGCCGAAGGTGGGTTTGACGGAAAGGGGCAGGCCCCAATTCATCGTCGTGCCTGAGGTGTGCAGCAGGAAGTCCTGACCCCAGCGATCAAACACAAAACCCCAGGGGTTGGGGATGGACATCTGAATGGTGCGCTCCAGTTGTGAGCGCTGCGGGCTGAAGCGGAAGAAGCCGCCGTCCACACAACGCACCGGGCCGTAGGCGGTCTCCACATTGCTGTGCAGGAACACGCCCTCGCACATCATGATCGCGCCGCTGGGGTCGGCCGTGAAGGCGCTGATGGCGTGATGGGTGTCGTGGGTGTCAAAGCCGCCGAGAATGATTTCCTGGGAGTCGGCGCGGTCGTCGCCGTCGCGGTCGCGCAACAGCACGAGGTTGGGCTCTTGGCTGACATAAACGCCCTCGGGGGCAAACTCAAAGCCAATGGGCAAGTGCAGGTGATCGGCAAACACAGTCTCCTTGTCGGCGCGTCCATCGGCGTTGGTGTCCTCATAGATGATGAGCTTGTCATTGGGCATCGCGTCGCCGG
Organism: Prosthecobacter sp.; assembly: GCA_030833205.1. Taxonomy (GTDB): domain Bacteria; phylum Verrucomicrobiota; class Verrucomicrobiia; order Verrucomicrobiales; family Verrucomicrobiaceae; genus Prosthecobacter. The sequence goes on along the minus strand of JAURHS010000001.1, from coordinate 64,440 downwards.
GGCGATAATGCGGATAGGTGGGCATCACGGCCACCCACAGCCTGCCCTTGTTGTCGAAGGACATCTGCATCGGATTGGCAAGGCTGGGGAACTCCTTCTCGCTGGCGAAGAGCTCGACCTTGTAGCCTTCGGGGACGCTCAAGGACTTGAGGGCATTCTCACCGTAGAGATACTCCTTGCTGCCGTTTTTGACGCTGGGCTGGTAGTTGGTGGGCACCGCAGGCAAGGCCGTGGTCTTGCTGTCATCCACGCTGAGGTCCTTCTTTTTGCCGGCGGCAATGTCGTGGATGAGCTGGTCGCGAATGGCAGCCAGTTCGCGGGTCTTCTGCACTTCAGCGGGGTAGTTCTGCGGGCCGAAGGGCTCATAGCGCTGGCCGTGGGTATGCACGCCGTTGAGCAGATGGTAGTCGTTGCACCAGAACCAATCCTTCTGCGCGATGGCCTCGCGCAACAGCTTGGGCGAGGCGCTGCTGCTGCGGCTTTGATGGCCGTAGATGTCGGTGAGCAGGGCCTGCGCCAGCAGTTCATAGCCCTTCTCATTGGGGATGTAGCCCTGGGTGGTCAGCGGCTCCTTGCTGGTGGCGTACCATTGCCGGCTGGCCTCGAAGAGATCCACAAAAGTCAGGCCATGCGTCTTGGCCACGGTCTGCACCGCTTGCGCGTAGAGCTTGAGGTTGGCGTTCTCGGCTTTGCCATTGGGAAGATCGCGGCTGGCGGATTGGTCCTCAAAGGCGAGGGGAGAGACCAGCACGATGCGCGGCGCGGCAACGCCGTTGTAGGCTTGGCGCAGGCTGTGGCGCACCCAGGCATCGAGCTCGGCCTGGAAGTTGCCCACCTTGGCAGCTCCATCAAAGGACTCATTGTAGCCAAAGAAGGCGACAATGGTATCCGCCTTGAGGTGGGTGAGCCATTCATCGGGCATCGGGAAGAAGCCCTTGCCGTGATGGATGTTTTTATCCGGATGGAAACTCTCCGCTCCGGGAAAGGCCCATTGGCTGACGCGCGAGGGATGGGGCCGAAAGCCGGGAGTGTCTCCCACATGGCCCATGTTGCGCAGCAGCAACTGCTGGCCCGGGTAGCGCAGGTGGAGCTCCAGCTCAATGCGCTGGTAATACACATCGCGCTCGGCCAAGCCATTGCCCAGCAGCACGATGCGCTCACCGTTTTGTGGCGCCGCCACGCTCTGCGGACGAATCTTGGTGGCCGCCGCTGGAGTGGGCAGGTTGGCGTGCGGCGCGTTGGCTGGAGCAGCCGCAGACAGGGAGGCTGGGGCACAGGCCACAAACAAAGCCGGCAACAGGAAGCGGGAGAGGATTTTCATGCAGGGAGCGGAGCAGGGGATAGAACCCAGCGGCGGGCCAAGCACAAGTGCTGTCTGAGGCTCAGGCCGCAAAGTCGGTGGCTTTGGCGGCGTATGAAGGCAGGGTTCCCCTTATTGCATGAATTCAGCCCCAATGCAGCGCCGCCAATGGCTTGGCCATGGCAGCATGGGCTTGGCCAGCCTGGCCCTGCAAAGCCTGCTGCAGCGCTCGGCTCTGGGGGCCGAGCACCTGCCTGCGCTGCCCGATGGCAAGCCGCACTTTCAGCCCCGCGCCAAGAGCGTGATCTGGCTCTTCATGCGCGGGGGCGTCAGCCACATGGAGAGCTTTGACCCCAAGCCCGAGCTCAATCGCTACGCCGGCATGGACATCGGCCAGACGCCCTACAAGGCGGTGCTGGATCCGGAGCGGCGCAAGAAGGTGCGCGTGGTGGTGGTCAACGATGCCAATGGCCAACAGCGCAACCGCATCTACCCGCTGCAGGTCGGTTACGCCAAGGGCGGGCAAAGCGGGATCGAAATCAGCGATTGGTTTCCGCACCTGCGCCGCAGCGTGGATGATCTCGCCATCGTGCGCAGCATGTGGACCACGGACGACAACCACGGTGCACAGGTGCAATTCCACAGTGGGCGGCACATGCTCGACGGACGCCACCCCAGCATTGGTGCCTGGGTGACCTACGGGCTGGGATCACTCAACGACAATCTGCCGCAGTTCATCAACTTCGGCCCGCGCTTCTTTGACCTCAAGGACGGCCATTACCTGGGGCCAACCTGTGATGCGGTGAAGCTCACGGTCGATCCAGCCAATCCGCTGGCCTTTGCCAAACCTGAGTTGGCGATGGCGGATGAGGAACAGCGCAAGCGCTTCTCGCTGGCCCACCGACTCAATGCCCTGAGCGCCCTGCGCTACCCGGAGGACGCGGCCCTGCAGGCCCGCATCAAGTCCTATGAACTGGCCTTTCACATGCAGCGGCAAATCCCTGAGATCATGTCGCTGCGGGGAGAAAGCGCTCAGACGCAGCGCCTCTACGGCTTGGATCATGCCATCACCAAGCCCTTTGGCCAACAGCTCATGGTGGCCAGACGCCTGGTGGAGCGCGGCGTGCGCTTCATTCAGATCATGCACGGCGATGGCGCCGCCGGTGCCTGGGACAGCCACAGCGGACTGAAGCGCAATCACGCCAATCTTGCCGCTCAGGTGGACAAGCCCATTGCGGGTCTGCTCGCCGATCTCAAGCAGCGCGGGCTGCTGCAGGAAACCATCGTGGTCTTTGCCACCGAGTTTGGACGCACGCCAGGCTCACAGGGCAGCGACGGCCGCGATCATCATCCCTATGGCTTCAGCGTGTGGATGGCCGGCGGCGGCATCAGGGGTGGCGTGGTGCATGGCGCCACCGATGAACTGGGATTTCACGCCGTTGAACATCCGCACTATGTCACCGACATCCACGCCACGCTGCTGCGCCAGCTTGGACTGGACTCCCACCGTCTGGAGTATCCAGGGCGCAAACGCCTTGAGATCGACTTCGGCGAAGTGATTCGCGAGATTGTTTGATTTCAATCTCATTGGCGCTGTGCGCCCCAGCCATGATCTTCGACGCCACAATCACCTGCAGGATTTGCGCCTGGATCCCTGGCGCGAGGATTTATTGAGCCAGTGTTTTTCTTCCGGCCAAATCAGCGGCATGGTGGTCAACGGCACCTCGCCTGCAGACTGGCCGCAGGTGGCAGCTCTGGCGCGGCGCTTTCCCTCGCAGATCCTTCCCAGCTTTGGTCTTCACCCTTGGCGCGTGCATCAAGCGCCCGCAGACTGGCTTGAGACCCTGCGCGCCTGTCTCGATGAGTTTCCCCAAGCCGGGCTGGGTGAAATCGGTCTGGATCGCTGGGTGCATGAACCCAGCATCGCCATTCAACGGCCGGCCTTCGAGTTGCAATGGCAGGAGGGATGCCAGCGTGGACGAGTGATCACCTTGCACTGTCTGCGCGCCTGGGAGGATCTGATGCCCTTGTTGCGAGCCATGCCCAAGGCGCCGCGCGGGTTTTTGCTGCACTCCTTCGGTGGGCCAGAGCGGCTCATTGAACCCTTGGTGGAGTTGGGAGCCTATTTCTCCATCAGCCCCTACTTTGCCCATCCCCACAAAGCCAGAAACCTGCAGATCTTCGGGCAGTTGCCCCTGCAGCGGTTGCTCATTGAAACCGACTCTCCCGACATGAGTCCGCCGGCCATCGAGGGCGCGCAACTGCTGCCGGGTGACCAGGCGCAACTCAATCACCCTGCCAATCTTGGGCTGAGCCTGCAGTTGCTGGCGGGAGTATGTCGCATGGACTCGGAGAGCCTCAGCCGCCAACTCGCCGACAATCATCGGCGGCTCTTTGGCGATTGCCGGTCTCTCAACGCCGCAGCGACCACCACAGGCCGGCATTGAGCGCGGCAGGCAGAAACGGAATGAGGTGGGCGCGCAACATCCAGAGCATTTTGGGCACGCCCTCCAGCGGCGCAGCCAAGGCCTCATGCGGCGCCATCCAGGCCCAAAGCCCACTGGCCAGACCCGCGCCAGCGCCCAATCCGGCAAGCCATCGGCACCAGGCCGCTGGCCGCTGCACAAAGAGTTTCACCCCGGACACCACAAGAGCCAACAGACCTGAGAGGCCAAAGCCCAGCAGTGCGCCGTAAAAGGAGAGTGGAGCGGCGACTTGCGCCGCCGACTGAGCCAGGATCAGCATGTGGTGCTGCATGCCAACTCAGGAGGGCATGGCGAAGACCTCACGCGCGTCGCAGATGCTGCCGGTCAAGGCCGCGGCAGCGACCATCACCGGACTCATGAGCACCGTGCGCCCCGTGGGGCTGCCTTGGCGGCCCTTGAAGTTGCGGTTGCTTGAGCTGGCGCAAAGTTGATCGCCAACCAGCTTGTCAGGGTTCATGGCCAGACACATCGAGCAGCCCGCACCGCGCCATTCAAAGCCGGCTTCACTGAAGATTTTGTCCAAGCCTTCCTGACGGGCCATCACATCCACAATCTGGCTGCCAGGCACGGCGATGGCCTTGACCGAAGGCGACACGCGCCGTCCCTTGATCAATGCGGCCACTTCGCGGAAATCGCTGAGTCGTCCATTGGTGCAGGAACCAATGAAGGCCACATCAACCTTGGTGCCGGCAATCGGCTGGCCTGCGCTGAGCTTCATGTATTCCAGAGCCTCCTCAATGGCCACGCGTCCGGCTTCGCTGCCTGCGTCTTGGGGCTTGGGCACATTTTGATCAACGGCCACGGCCTGATCCGGGCTGATGCCCCAGGTCACCGTGGGCGGCACATCCTCGGCGCGGATGTTGATGACATCGTCATACACCGCATCGGCATCGGAAGCCACGCCACGCCATTTGGCCACCGCCTCATCCCATGCCGCGCCACTGGGGCAATAAGGCCTGCCCTTGAGGTATTCAAAGGTCTTTTCGTCGGGGTTGACATAACCGCAACGCGCACCGCCCTCGATGCTCATGTTGCAGACCGTCATGCGCTCCTCCATGGAGAAGCCGTCAAAGGTGCTGCCGCCGTATTCGTAGGCGTAACCAATGCCGCCCTGCGCGCCGAGCAGACGAATGATGTGCAGGATCACATCCTTGGCGTAAACGCCCGGACGCAGACTGCCGTCCACATTGATGCGGCGCACCTTCATCGGGCTCAGGGCCATGGTCTGCGTGGCGAGAATGTCGCGCACCTGCGTGGTGCCAATCCCAAAGGCAATCGCGCCGAAGGCGCCGTGCGTGGCGGTGTGCGAATCACCACAGGCAATGGTGGATCCGGGCTGCGTGATGCCTTGCTCCGGGCCCACCACATGGACGATGCCCTGCTTGCCACTGCTGAGACTGAAGTAGGTGATGCCGAAATCGCGGGCGTTTTTGTTCAGCTCCTGGATCATGGCCTCAGCCAGTGGATCGGCAAAGGGCGAGACCTGCGAGTCGGTGGGCACGATGTGGTCCACCGTGGCGAAGGTGCGGTGCGGGTAGGCCACCTTGAGACCCAACTGGCGCAACATGCCGAAGGCCTGCGGGCTGGTGACCTCGTGGACGAGGTGCGTGTCGATCAGCAATTGGGTCTGCCCGTTGGCCAACTTGGCGACGGCATGTGATTCCCAGACTTTGGCGAAGAGCGTTTTACCCATGGGGACGAAGTGACGGTGAAGGGAGCAAACCCTCACCATGAACCATGCCGGGGCAGCGCGCAAGGCGTGGCTTGAGCGCCTTGCCGCCTTGGGTGTTGGACAAGTTGGGGATTTTGAGGCACATTATGGGCTCCCGAACCCCGGCCCGGACCATGAACCTCAACGAACGCATCCTCGAAGACCTCAAGACCGCCATGAAAGCCCGCGACAGCGTGGCGCTCAATGTGGTGCGTGGCCTCAAAAGCGCCATCAAGTACGCTGCCATCGAGAAGCTCGGAGCCGAGGGCAACCTGGAAGACGCCGATGTGATCGTGGTGGTGCGCCGCGAAATCAAAAAACGCCAGGACAGCGTCAGCAGCTACCAAAGCGCCGGAAGACAGGACCTGGCCGACACCGAAAGCGCCGAAATTGCCGTTCTCGAAAAGTACCTTCCCGCCGCGCTTTCTGCCGCTGAACTCGATGCCTTGGTTGACAGCGTGATTGCCGAGGTGGGTGCCACCAGCAAAAAGGACATGGGCGCAGTGATGAAGCTGCTGCAGCAACGCGTCGCCGGCCGAGCCGCAGGTGGCGAACTCAGCGCCGCCGTGGGCAAACGCCTGAGCTAACCGCACCATGAACTGCGCCATTGTCGTGGCCGCCGGCTCCAGCCGCCGCATGGGCTTCAACAAACTGCTGGCTCCGCTGGCAGGGAGGCCTGTGCTGCTGCGCAGCCTGCTGGCCTTCTGCCGTTGTCAGGAGATCGATGAAGTCATTGTGGTCGGAGGCGACGAGGTGGAAGGCAGCATCGCCCTGTGGCGCCATCAGGTGGATTTGAGCAAGGTCAGCGCCGTGGTGCAGGGCGGAGCCCAGCGCCATCTCTCCGTACTCGCCGGCCTTCAACGCTGCCCCGCCGACTGTCAACGGGTGGCCGTGCACGATGGGGCAAGGCCGCTCATCAGCCCCGAGCAAATCAGCGCCTGCCTGCGGGCCGCAGCAAGCTGCGGTGCCGCGGCCTGCGCCCGTCCCATGACCGAGACCCTCAAGCGGGTCGATGATCAGGGGCGCATCTGCGGCTCGATTGAGCGCGAAGGCGCCTGGATCATGGAGACCCCGCAGGTTTTTGATCTCGCCTTGTTGCGGCAGGCCTATGCCGAGGTCATCGCCAGCGGCCAGCTGGTCACCGATGAAGTCTCTGCTCTGCAACTGCTTGGCCTACCCGTGGAGGTGGTCAGCAACCCGCAGCCCAACCCCAAGATCACCTTCCCCCAGGACTTGGAATGGGCGGCCAAGTGGATTGAGCCTCAAGAACCACAGGCCTGAGCCAGCGCGGCCGAAGTTGCTGCAAGGATGTTGCCCCTGAGCGCGTTGGCCTAGGCTCAACCATGATCAAGACTCTGAGCCTCTGCCTCGTTCTGGCCGCTTCACTGGCAGCCCTTGCCCTTCCGCCCTCCGCCAAGGTCGGCCAATTTTACGCCGGCTGCCAAGCCTACAGCTTCCGCCTGTACAGCGTCTTTGAAGCGATTGACAAAACCGCGCAGGCCGGTGGCAAGACCATTGAGTTTTACCCGGGACAAAAGTTTGATGAGAGCCGCAAATGGGATCATCAGGCCAGTCCTGAAATGATGGCCAAGGTGAAGGAAGCCTTGGCGCAAAAAGGCCTCACCCCTGTGGGCTACGGCGTGGTCAAGCTGGGCAAGGACGCGCAGGCCGACCGCAAGGTGTTTGAGTTCTGCAAGGCCATGGAGATCGGCGTCGTGGTCACTGAGCCCGATGTGGCCGGCCTCGATGGCATCGAAGCCCTGGTCAAGGAGTTCGACATCAAGATGGCCATCCACAATCACCCCAAGCGCCCCTTGGATCGCGGCTATTTGTTCTGGGATCCCAATTATGTCCTGGACCTGGTGAAGAACCGTGACGCGCGCATGGGCGCCTGCGCCGACATCGGCCACTGGGTGCGCAGCGGGCTGGACCCCGTGGACTGCATCAAGATTCTCAAGGGCCGCATCTTTGACAGCCACATGAAGGACCTGACGGAATTCGGTGTGGTCAAGGCCCACGATGTGCCCTTTGGTCAGGGCAAGAGCAAGATCGCTGAGGTGCTCGCCGAGTACCACGCGCAAGGCTATCCCGGTCCGCTGCATTGCGAGTATGAGCATCACTGGGAGACCAGCGTGCCTGAAATCACCCAGTGCCTGGACTTCGTGCGCAACTGGAAGCCGGCGAAGTAAACAGCCCTCGGTTCAAGGCCCCGCTGAGAGATCAGGAGGGGCCTGAGCCCATGCGCTGCTGACGAAACAAGGCCTCCCAAGAGGCCACCTGCTGAATCAGACCATCGGCCTGCGGCCAGGAGTCGAGCTTGCTGTCCGTGGCCAGCCACAGGCATTGCAACTCAGGCACATCCTGCGTCAACAATTCCCACCACTGCGCCAGCTGCATCTGCCAAGAGGCGGCATCCACGGCACGGAAGCGCCCGTGCAGACGGCGTTTGGGCGTCTGCAGCAACCAGTGCCGACGACCGCTTTTTTCCTCGCCAATGCTCACCACGCTGAGCCAAGCCTGATGCTCGGCCTGCGGGCGCCTGCGCCACTGCGAATGCAGGGACCACCATTCCAACTGCCGCTGCTTCTCCAGGGCTGAGGTCAGACGCCAATGCTCCTTGAGGTGTTGTGCCAACGACCTTGGATCCTGCGCTTCCATCCACGGGCGCGCGCCTTCAGGCAGAGCTTCGCCAAGGGTGGCCGCGCGGTTGAGCAACAGCTCCTGCAAGACAAAGAGCTCCTCCTCTTCCCAGGAGGTTGGCTCGTCCAGCAGCCTGCACCAAGCCCGCCGCAGTGCCGCGGCCTGCTGCTCCCAAGCCTTCCAGTCGCGGCCAAAGGGCATCCACTGCTGAGCTCGGCGACAGGCCTGCGCCCATTGCAAAAGCAGGGCCTTGTTGCTGCAGCTCCACTGACCAATGCGCGCCATGCTGGCCAACAAACCATGCTTGAGACAAAGCTGCGCCGCGGCTTGCAAAAGGGCATGCTGACCCTTGGTGGCCTGAGCCTGCGCGCGTCGGCTCAGCCAAGCCAGGGCCGCCTGGGGATGATGCAGAACCAAGGCCGCATCACGCAGGGGACGCCAGGCCTCGTCCATGGCCGCAACGGCCTGCAGCCAATTCTGAAAGGCATCGCGCTCATCGCGGTAAAGTTGCTGCGCCTGCTCTCCCAGCGCCGTGTTGGGCGGCTCGCCGGGAAAAATCAGCGAGGCCTCCTCGCAGCAGAGGCCCTCGGGCAAGCTCATCGCCGACTCCGCCACAAACCAGGATTGTGCCCGCGCACGCTGCAACAAGGCCTGCGGGGCACGCGGCGGCAACACCTGCAGGGCCAACCAAAACACCCGCCCCGCCTCATCATTGCGCCCGGCCAGGCGCAGGGCGCTGCCCCAATCCAACAGGGTTTCCCAGTGCGTCCAGCGCATCGTCTGCCCGGGCCAAAGTGACTGCAACTGCGTCTGCCAAAGCGTGCAGAGCCACTCGGGATCCTGACCCACCAAGGCTCGCAAGGCAGCAATCATCCAGCGCCGCCACCAGCGAGGCACCACGGGCGCATGGACCGACATCGGCAACGCCTCGCCCACCCGCCAGGAGGGATGCTCGCGCAACACGGCTTCGCGCAGGGACTGCAGACTGCCGCGACCCAAGGCCACTTCCATCAACCAGCCCACGGCACCCGGCTGCAGCGGAGCGGCCAGCAATAGCTTTTGCATGGCCTCGCGAGGGGCGGCGTCGCGCGCCTCCAAAGCCCTGGCCGCTGCCATGGCCAGCAAAGGCCCTGAATATCCCTGCGCCAATCCCTGCCTCCAGAGCAAGGTTTCCTGCATCGCAGGACCCTTGAGCCTTACCCCGTCCACATTCCAAATCCGCCACAGGAGATAATCCGGACGCGGCCCAATGCGCTGGTCTTCGGCCAACCAATACTCGCGCAGGGCCTGTGGTGTTGGGGCACTGCCCTTGTCGAGGAGCCACTGCTCGTGGCGCTGTAAAATCTCCAGCAGCGGCTCGCGCGAGACCCTGGGCGCAGGCGCTGCCTTGCCCCGATGATGACGCGGAGCCGATGAGGAATGAGGACGCCGTTGCTGCATGAAGAAGTGAACCAAAATCCGCGAGTGCCGGCCTGCCGCATCAGGCGCTCATGGCCCGTCAAGCCTGTGCATTGCGCTGCCTAAAATCAAAGCAGTTTTTTGCGTTTGAACCACCAGATGGGAATCAATCCGGAAACCACCAGCACGGCCAGCACGGCTGGATAGCCGAAACGCGCAGAGAGCTCGGGCATGTGCTGAAAGTTCATTCCATAGATGCTGGCAATCAGCGTCGGCGGCATGAACAACACGCTGGCAATGGTGAAAATCTTGATGATCTGATTCTGCTGGATGTTGATCAGGCCAAGCGTGGACTCCAGCAGGAAGGTCATCTCCTGAGTCTGCTGGTTGGTGTAATCATCCAGCGATTTGACATCGCGCATCACGGAGCGGAACTGCGCCGCCAGGTCACCGCGCATCCAGGTGGCGGCGTTGTTGAGGAAGAACTGCAACATGCGACTGACACTCAGCAGGCTTTCGCGCAGATTGGCGACCAGCGCGCTGCGCCGGCCCAGGGTTTTGACCACATCCGCCAAATCCTTTTCCACTGAGGCGCTGGCGCGATGCGGATCGAGGCGAAAAATCTCGCGCGCCATTTTCTTCAGATCCGCCTCAACCATCTGCAGGGCATCGGCAATGCGCGCCACCACCAACTCGCAGAGCACCAAAAACATCGCATCGCTGGTCATCGGCAGCGGACACTGCCGGCGCGCCTGATCCACCAACAGCCGAAAGGCCATGGGGTCGGCATAGCGCAGCGTGGTCAGGCAATCCGGTGCCAACACGAAGGAAATGGCCGTGTTGTCGGGATCTGGCGTGTCCAGTCCGACGGGAATCCATGCGGTCATGTAAAGCGCGCCCTTCTCGGTGTAGAGTCGGCTCGACTCCTCGATCTCCTGCATCTCCTCGCGGGTGGGCAGGTTGTATTCCAGCCAGCTCTCGGCTTCCAACTCTTCGTTGCGCGAGGGATTGAGCAGATCCAGAAAGACGAGGTTGTCCGGAAATGGACGCACCTTCTCATCGTTCCAACCGATGAGTTGTCCTTGTTGAGTCAGCAGACGAACCATGACCGCGGGGATTTGAGCTGGTCCATCCTAGCCTCTGCGCCGGGCCTTGCCACGGAAAAGGCGGGCCTTGGGCATTCTTTTCCCTGGGCCCGGCCCGCCGTGCGCGTTGTTTCAACGCGCCTAGAGATCCGCCACGCGGACCGGCACGCCGCCCAACTCAGCGCTGCGATCGGCGGCAAATACCGCCTCAAAGGTGCGCAGGCTCTGGGAGAAGCTGGTCAGGGGCATCTCGCGGCCCTCGTCCAAGGCATCAAAGAAGGCCTGGAACTGACTTTGATAGGGGTGGTCGGCCACATCGCCGCTGTCGAGCATGTGCATGGAGAGCTTGCTCCAATGCTTTTTGTCGGTGTGCAGCTTGTTGGAATGAAAGCGGTCATCCAAAAGGCTGCCTTGGCTGCCCACCAGGTGGGTGTGGAAGTAATAGGGCTGCAGGCAGTCAACAATCGCGGCGCACTTGCCCACAGCACCATTTTTGAACTTCACCAGAGTGCAGCTTGAGGTGTCGTACTCGTAAGGGGCAAAGATGTCGCTCTTGGACTTGGTGCTCAGGCTGGTCACGCTCTCCACCTCCGAGCCCATGACCATAAGCAAGGCATCCAGGGCGTGGCAACCGGCCGTCAACAGCGCGCTGCCGCCATCCTTCTTGCCCACATTCCAGCGAAACTGGCCGTACCAAGGCCCGATGCCGTGGTAGTAGTCGACTTCACCGTAGTGCAGGTCGCCGAGCAGGCCCTGATCAATCACGGCCTTGGTCGAGGTGAACTGACCAGAGAAGCGGCATTCAAAGCAGACGCAGCCCATCACGCCGTTGCTCTTGGCGGCGGCGACAATCTCGCGCACTTCCTGCAGCGAGTTGGCCATGGGCTTTTCCAGAATGATGTGCTTCTTGGCATTGGCAGCGGCAACCGCCTGATTGCGATGCTGGCTGGGGTAGCTGGTGATGTCAACGACATGCAGATCCGGGTCCGCCAGCATCTCATCGAGCTGTTGGTAGGTCTTGACTGGGTGCCCGTATTTCTCGCTGATCTTCTTGGCGTCCAGGGGCCGCGAGGAGTAGATGGCAGTCACCTGACCCTGCTTGGTGGCCTCGATGGCGTCCATGTGGGCCGTGGCGGCCCAACCATAACCGATGATCCCAACATTGTATTTTTTCATGGCGATGTGAGCGCTCAGCAACGCAGAGAGCCTCTGGCATTTCAAGCCTTGAATGCGATACCCCTGTGATCGGGGCCCGGCTTAAGGGGTTCCGACCTTGGGCGGAGTCAAGCCCATGGAATCAAGCTGGGCCTCGACCATCTGCAGCAGGCGGTATGGCAGACGGCGGCGCTGATACTTGCGGAAGAGCACCCCATGGAGATCCTGCCAAAGCTTGGGCGTGGGCGGATCCACAAGCACCCAATCCTCGTCCTCGGGATCGGTCTTGCGAAAAATCCAGACCTTGCTGTTCCAGTAGGCGCGGAAATACCGTTTCCGGCCGTCCTCGGGCCGGTTTTCATGCCATTCGTGAACCTGGTTTTTGGTCATTTCCTTGACCTGCAGGATGCGCTAGGTTCTCCGCGATGCAAGGCATCAAGCCAAATCCTCGCGCCCTCGCGCCACGCCACCCCTGCTCCGTCTTGACCCAATCCAAGGGGTCCGTGTTGCCTGCCGTGCTCGTTTTCCTGCCCGCCGTTCTGCTTCTTGCCGCCCTGCTGACGCCGCTGCTGCAGCATGCTGCCAGCGCCTGCGCCCAGTGGCTGCAAATCCAGCAGTGGGATCAGAGCGGCTGGGGATCATGGCTGAGTGGTGAGATCCGCCGCGCCAGCCCCAGTCGCTACTTCAATCGCGCAGTGCTCATCGCCTGTGCCTTGACTTTGCCCCTGCTCTGGAGACGCCTGCGCATTGAGTCCCTGCCCACCTGGGGCCGCATTGGCCCTGGGGGCAAGCAACTGCTGGTCGGCTGGCTGCTGGCCGCCGGCCTTCTCTTGGCGCTGGGCGCCTCACTCACCGCCCTTGGCGTGTATCAGATGCGGCCCCGGCCTGGATGGCAGGTCTGGCCCAATGCCCTGCTTGCCGGTCTCTGTGTGGCCCTGCTTGAGGAGTGGTTGCTGCGCGGAATTTTACTCGACTCCCTGCGCCGCAAGATTGGAGTGCGGGCTGCCCTTTGGGTGTCGAGCCTGTTTTTCTCGCTGCTTCATTTCCTCAAGCCACCTGCAGACTGGAAGCCCGCAGATCCACAGGCTTGGGGCATCGGCTTTGAGGTGCTGGCGCAGATCGGCAGCAATCTCATGCAGCCTCAAGTCTTGTTTGCCGAGTTCACGACGCTGACCATGGTCGGCCTTGTGTTAGCGCGGGCACGAGTCACCAGCGGCTCCCTTTGGCCCTGCATCGGTCTGCACGCCGGATGGGTGTTTGGCTTGAAGTGGTTCAGTGCTTTGACCTTGATGAGTCAGCCCCAATTGCCATGGATCGGCGCTCAGCTCAAGGTGGGGTTGCTGCCTCTTTTGACCATTGCGATGACTGGGTGGCTGCACGAGCGGCTGGTGTTGCGCGGTCGCCGACAACCGCGCTGAAGATCCGTCACTTCGCACTGGAAGAGGGCAATGAAAAGGCCTCACGCAGTGCCCCGCGAGGGGATTGTTGCCAGGGGCTTCGGCCTGATTGGCCCTTGATCATCACCCAACACAGAAAGGCAATGAGCAGGGCCAGGCACTTCTCACGCCAGTTGCGGCTCAGGAATTGACTCAGGCGATTCCAGTTCATGGGACTTGTTCTGCCAAAGCGTTTTCACCGGCACCAAAGACCAGGATCTCATTGATTCGATTGCGCAGGGCCTCAGGCTCCAAATCGTGTTCGAGGCGACCGCGATAAGCCAGAGACAGGGCGCCGCTCTCCTCACTGACAATCAGGGCGATGGCATCGGTCTCCTCGGTGATGCCCATGCCCGCGCGGTGCCGCAGGCCAATGGCGCGATCGCGCACTTCACGCTGACTCACCGGAAACACACAACCCGCAGCGCGAATGCGCCCTTGATCAATGATCAGACCGCCGTCATGCAGCGCAGTCTTGGGGTGAAAAATCGTACTGATCAATTCCACACTCATGGCCGCATCGAGCTCCACTCCGGTTTCCAGAAATGGCTTGAGGTCGATGCCGCGCTTCAGCGCCAGCAGGGCGCCGCAGCGCCTGGCCGAGAGCTTCTGCATCGCCTCAATGATGACATCCAGAGACTCCGGATCCGTGCGATTGAAGGAGAAGGCTCGATGACTCCCGAGCTCCGCAAGGACGCGGCGTAATTCCGGTTGGAAGAGCACCACCAAGGCGATGGCCAAAAAGACGGAGATTCGCTCCAGAAGCCAACTGATCACCTCGAGCTCGAGCAACTGGGAGATCAGCGCCAGACTCAGCAGCAAGACCATCAACCCGGTGAGAATGCGCGCCCCGCGCGTGGCCCGGAAAAAAAGATAACCCTGATACAGCAGCGCGGCGAGGATGAGAATCTCCACGCCGTCGCGCCAATGACTGGTCAGAAAATCCCACATGCGGTCCAAACTCAACGGCACCAACAGGGTGCGAGTTGCCTTGAGTTGCCACAATCTCCGCGCCTCGTCAATCAAGCCCACCAGCCTGGGCCACCCCGGCAGCGCGTAGCCTGTTCTTGCCCTTCAGCCGTTTGCGCTTAGCATGGACCGTCCCTTCCACCCCAAAACTCACAAGACTTATGGAAAGCGTCAGACTCGGCATCGTCGGCCTCGGCAACATGGGCAAAGCCCACCTCGCCAACATTCGCAACGGCAAGGTCCCCGGCCTGGTGATGGGCGCGCTTTGCGAAAGCCACGGGCCCATTCCAGAACTGCAGGGTAAGGAACAGGCCTTCACGGATGTCAGCGCCATGATTCAATCCGGGCTGATTGACGCCATTCTCATCTGCACGCCCCACTTCAGCCACACCACCATCGGCATTGAGGCTCTGCAGCGCGGCCTGCATGTGCTGGTGGAGAAACCCATCTCCGTGCACAAGGCCGATTGCGAGCGCCTGATCGCTGCCCACAGCGACAAAAACCTGATCTTCGCCGCCATGTTCAACATGCGCACCAACGCCTGCTTCAAGAAGGTCAAGGACCTCATTGTCTCCGGAGAACTGGGCGCCATCCGGCGCATTCATTGGGAGGTAACCAATTGGTTTAGAACGAATTACTACTATGCGACCGGAGGTTGGCGCGGCACTTGGAAGGGTGAAGGAGGTGGTGTTCTCATGAACCAGTGCCCTCATAACCTCGACCTGTTCCAATGGATGTTTGGCATGCCGCAGCGGGTGCGCGGTTTCTGCCAGTTTGGCCGCTTCCACGAGATCGAGGTCGAGGACGATGTGACCGCCGTTCTTCAATACGACAGCGGAACCACAGCCACCTTTGTGACCTCAACTGGCGAAGCCCCTGGGATCAATCGCTTGGAGATTTCTGGCGAACAGGGTCGCCTTAGCGTCACGGATGGCAGCAAGATCCACTTCCAGCGCAATCGCGTTCCGATGAGCAAGTTCTGCATGGAGGCAGAAGCCGCGTTCGCCATGCCTGAAAGCTGGCACATGGATATCCCAGTCGCCGATAGCGGAGGTCAGCACATTGAAATCCTCCAGAACTTCACCAATGCCATCCTGAAGGGAGAAAAGCTTCTCTCCCCCGCTCAGGAAGGAATCCACAGCGTTGAATTGGCGAATGCCATTCTGCTGAGCACTTGGCTCGACCGCAGCATTGAGCTCCCCATGGACAGCAAGGAGTACGAGCGCCTCCTCATCGAGAAAGGCGAGAAAAGCACCTTCCAAAAAACCAAGGTGGTTGCCAAGGCCAGCTCTGATGACTTTGCCAAGAGCTTCCGCTGACCTGCAGCAACCCCGTTGCTCGGGGATTACAATCGTTCCACGGGGAACATTTTGACCCACTGCCCCCTCAGTGTCCATGTCCACCTACCGCTTCCCCAAGCATTACGATGTCATTGTCTGTGGAGCTGGGCACGCTGGTGTCGAGGCCGCTCTGGCCGCGGCCCGCCTAGGCTGCAAGACGGCCATCCTCACCCAGAACCTCGATAGCATTGCGCAGATGTCCTGCAATCCTGCCATTGGTGGGCTGGCCAAGGGACATGTAGTTCGAGAGATTGATGCCCTCGGCGGGGCCATGGCTCTCAATACAGACGCTACCGGCATTCAATTCCGAATGCTCAATGCCCGCAAGGGGCCCAGCGTTCAAGCCCCCCGCGCCCAGGCTGACAAGAAGGCCTATCAATTCCGCATGAAGTGGCTGCTGGAGAACCAGCCAAATCTCGACCTGCATCAGGGCAATGCCGCTGAGATTTTGGTCGAAGACGACCAAGTCTGCGGAGTTCGTACCAGTCTCGGCATTGCGTACAGCTGCAGTTCCCTGGTCATTTCTTCCGGCACCTTCATGCGGGGATTGCTGCATGTCGGTCTTCAAAACCAGAGCGGCGGCCGGATGGGAGATAGCTCAAGCACACTTTCGGACAGCTTGCGAGAGCTTGGTTTCGAGGTTCGACGCTTCAAGACTGGCACGCCTTGCCGCATCAACGGCCGCAGCATTGATTTCTCCAAGTGCGAGGCACAGCCAGGCGATGAACCTGCTCCGGCCTTTAGCTATTTCAGTGGACGCGGCATTGAGGAAGTGGAGGGATTTGGGCAAGCCAGATCTCCCTTTTCCCTCAACTGTTGGGATTCCGAAAAGTTCCATGTGGAACAAATACCCTGCTGGATCACCTACACCAATCCGCAGACTCACGACTGCATCAGGCAGAACCTACACCTCTCGCCCATGTACTGCGGCAAGATCGAGGGCGTTGGCCCGAGGTACTGCCCGAGCGTGGAGGACAAAGTGGTGCGCTTTGCCGACAAGGATCGACACCAAATCTTCCTCGAGCCAGAAGGCCACCAGACCCAAGAATTCTATGTCAACGGGCTCTCCACCTCTCTTCCCTTCGAGGTGCAGCTTGCCATGATCAGGTCCATCGAGGGCCTTGAACAAGCAGAGATCATCCGTCCAGGCTATGCTGTTGAATACGACTACTGCCCCCCAACCCAGCTCTCTGCGACGCTGGAGACCAAGAGAATCAGCGGCCTCTACTTCGCCGGCCAAATCAACGGCACCTCAGGCTACGAGGAAGCTGCAGGCCAGGGTCTCCTCGCCGGTGCGAATGCGGCACTGAAGGTTATGGGCAAGCCAGCCTTCATCCTTCCCCGTAACCTAGCCTATCTTGGAGTGATGGTGGACGACCTTATCACCAAGGGAGTGACCGAGCCCTACCGGCTCTTTACCTCCAGGGCAGAATACCGTCTCCTCTTGCGTCAGGATAACTGCGATCTTCGGCTCATGGCGATGGCTGAACAGGCAGGGCTTATCCATGGCAAGCGTCTTGTCCTTACCCGCCAGAAAGAGGCCGAGCTTGCCCAAGCCCATCAATACGCCAAAGAGCAGGCCTACGAAGGCTCCCGCTTGGTCCAATGGTTCAAGAGAACGGAGAATTTTTGGAATGGATTGCCCGAGGAAATCCGGGCTCGCTTTAGCCCCTGCATCTGGGGCCTGCTTGAAAACGACCTCAAGTACGAGGGCTATGTGGCAAGGCAGGAAGCCATGATCGAAAAGACCGCCAAAATGGATGCCTGGGAAATCCCCCCGGACTTTGACTACGAGGGCCTTGGCGGCCTCAAACGCGAAGCCCAGCTCAAGCTCAGAGAAATCCAACCCAGAACCCTCGGGCAAGCCAACCGCATCCAAGGCATCACGCCGGCAGACCTTTCCCTGATTGCCGTCGCCCTGCGCAAGCGCCAACCTTAAAAAGCGAGTCCCTCAGCCAAGCGCCTCAGCAAGTCGGCCAATCAAGTCGTCACTGCCCTCCAGCCCAACCGAAAGGCGCAGCAAATTCCGCGGCACTCCGCAGCTCTCTGCCCAAGCCAGCTCATCGTAATGGGCAAGCAGAACATAGGGGCAAAGCAAACTGAACTCGGTACCCAGGCTTGGCCCCTTGCAAAGCCGAACAGCGTCATAAAACAATGGCGATGAACGACTTGAGTCCTTTAGCTCAAAAGAGATCAAGCCCCCGTACCCTCCTGGGTTCCTTCGCAGGTACTCATAGCCTGCACTGACCTGCAAACTCGGGTGCCACACCTGTTCAACCTTGGGATGTTCGGCAAGGAAGGCGGCAATCTCCACCGCGCTGCGGCTCATGCGCTGGACTCTGGCCTCAAAGTCCCGGCTGTTGTTCTCCAAGGCGATTGCGTCACCGCCCCAGAGTTCGGCCACCGGATCCTGGCGCAACAACTGCTGCAGCCTCGCATGATGAGGCGACTGACGATTGAGGATGACGCTGCCGGCCAGCACATCGCCTCGGCCTGAGAAGGCCTTGCTCAAACTGGTGGTCACCGCATCGGCGACGCGCATGGCATCCACATGCAACAAGGTGCCCACCGTATCATCAATCACCAAGGGCAACTCAGGAGCCAAACGATCCCGAATTGTCTTGAGCTGTTGCCAGTCTGCCGTCCTCAACAAGGGATTGCTGGGGACCTCACTAAAGACCGCCGCCAAGCTTTCCTGCCTGAGCAGCGCCTCAAACTCTGCACCGGTCTCTGGCCCATGAATGAAGTGTGCGCCGCTGCCAAACTCCTGCTGTTGTTTCAGGCTATCAACATAGGGAAACTCCACCTGCAAGGTTTTGCGCCCGGGATTCATCTGCACCAAGGCTCGATGCAACGCGTAGTGAGCCGCCATGCCAGAGGGAAACAGGAAAACATCCTCTGCTGCCTGACCTGACCACTGCGCCAGACGCCCTTGGATTCGAGCAATCGCCTCTGTCGCCGATATTTGCTCAACGGCCTGTTTGCTCTCAGGACAAAGCAACTGCTGCGCTTGTCTGGCGCTGAGAATCTCTCCGGTAAAACGCCAAAACCTGCGCGCACAGTCCTGTCCAGACTCAGGAAAGACACAAACGCCAAGGTTTTGTTTCCAGGACCGTGCCTGCGCGATGTGTCCTCGCTTCTGCATGAAGTCCACACAACGCAACGCTGCCCCCATTGAGGGAAAGACCAAGGCAGACTCACCCTGCGAGGCACACTCGCCAATGGCCAGCCGGAAAACGGCTGAAATCACCGGGGGCACACAGAACCTTGGATAGCCGGAGCGAAATTTACCAATCACCTCCGGATCTTTTTCCTCATAGCCAATCACATGCCGCCATAGCGGCAGACTGACACTGATTCCCTCAGCGCTGCACGGCAAGGGTGTGCCCAGAGATTGTTCCTGCCATAGCGGCTGACGACAGAGGTCCATGATCACCTATTTCTGCGACCAGGACCCGCATTGGCCACGCTGACGCAGCAAATGATCCACCACCACCAAATGCGCCATGGCCTCAACCATGGGCACGGCGCGGGGCAACACACAGGGGTCATGTCTGCCACGAGCTTTGAGAGTGCAGTCTTCGCCTTCGCGATTTACTGTCTGTTGCTCACGCAACACCGTTGCCACAGGCTTGAAGGCAACTCGAAATACAATGGTCTCTCCATTGCTGATACCGCCTTGAATGCCACCGCTATGATTGCTGCGGGTCCGTACCTTGCCCTGATCCATGTAAAAGGCATCGTTATGCTCAAGGCCTGTCATGAGGGTTCCTGCAAAGCCGCTGCCGATCTCAAAACCTTTGGACGCAGGCAGACTCATCATGGCCTTGGCCAGATCTGCCTCCAGCTTGTCAAACACTGGCTCTCCCAAACCGGCAGGCACTCCATGAATCTGGCATTCAATGACCCCGCCCAGGCTGTTGCCCTGAGTTCTGATCGCCTCGATGGCCGCGATCATCTCCACGGCCTTTGCTGGATCGCAGGTGCGCACCATGTTGCCATCCACCAACTCTCTGGTCACCAATGCTGGAACCTCAGCCTGCAAATGTTGCACGGATTTCACATAGGCCACGCAACGGTAGCCAGGGCTCAACTGCGTCAGCGCCTTTTGTGCGACTGCTCCTGCTGCCACCCTTCCGATGGTTTCGCGTGCTGAGGATCTTCCTCCTCCAGAAACACTGCGAATGCCAAACTTCGCATCATAGGTGTAATCGGCATGACTTGGCCGGTATGCCTCTTGCATCTCCTGATATGCCGATGGCCGCTGATCCGTATTGCGCACCCATAAACCTAGCGCTGCTCCTGTCGTCTGGCCTTGTTCCACCCCAGAAAGAATTTCGACCTGATCCAACTCTGCACGAGGAGTAACAATCTTGCTTTGCCCGGGACGGCGACGATCCAGTTCCTGTTGAATGTCCTCGACCGTCAAGGAAAGCCGTGGAGGCACTCCGTTGATGACCACCCCAATTCCAGGGCCATGGGATTCACCCCAGGTGTGAATGCTAAACAAGGTTCCCAAAGAACTTCCCATGAGTTGTGCAAGCTTAGGGACAGATCTTCAAAAAGCAAACCGTCTTGCAAAACACCAAAGCAATTCACAGCGCTAAGGGTATGGGTTTATAAAACACACACCATCTTCTCAGTCATAGGGGCGGTGCACAACTCAGGGATTGTTCCAAGCCACTGGAAACCATGTCATTGGGCAGGGATTGTGTTGAGCAGAGATTGTGAATGAATCGCGAATAACAGGGAGCAATCCTTGAGCAAAGGGGATTATGCACAGCTCGAGCGGCCCTTTTCCAAGTCATTCACATGGTTGTTCAGATCGCGTAAGGCAGAGCTTGCCGCCGCCATCTCTGCCCGCTTTTTGGATGGCCCCTCTCCCTCTCCTAGCAAATGGGATTGCCAGTAAACCGAGGCTCTGAAGCGTGGTGGCAAGGGAGCATTTTGAAGCATGGTCACCTGGTAAACGGGCGATTCCGGTGCCAGGCGCTGCAGTTGCTCCTGCAATTGACCCTTCGGGTTTTGGGTTTCTGCGGGTACTTGCCGGGACTGCATCAATGGCAACATCAAGCAGCGGAGACAGGCTTCGACTGCACCATAGCCCGCATCCATGAACAAGGCACCCACCACAGCCTCAAAGGCGTCAGCCAACGCGTTGGCCTTTTGCAACCCGCCTTGAGCGATTTCTCCGCGACCCATTCGTAGGTGGCGTGGCAACTCCAGGGCATGGGCAACCTCGCAAAGAAAGTCAGTGGACACAAATTGTGCCCTCCATTGAGTCAGAACGCCTTCCGGTGCTGCGGGAAACAATTCCAAAGCCCACTGGGAACACACCAGTTGAAGCACGGCGTCGCCCAGGAATTCCAAGCGCTGATTGTGGCGATGGTGCCGCCCGGCCTCATGCGACCAACTGGGGTGCGTCAGCGCCTCCAAGAGTAGCTCCGGTTGGCGGAAAGGATGGCCGAGCCGGGATTCGAGTGCCTCCATGTCGCTGCGAGGTGGGGTGATCGACGGGATTCGAACCCGCAACAACCAGAATCACAATCTGGGGCTCTACCTTTGAGCTACGACCACCATCTTGGGTTGGCGAATCTAGTCAGATCCTTCCTCGACGCCAGCGCTTTTTTTGGTTGTCAAGGGGGTGCCTTGGCCACAATCTGCGTGTTCATGAGTTCCCCTCCCCAGCGCAGCCAATTTTCCTCCAGACCTGCTGGATTCGTTCGCCCAGTGAGTTCGCAACCTGCGCCGGCCCGACCCCCTGCCAGTGCACCCGGTTCTGCTCCTGGCGCCACTCGTCCCGGCCAGCCCGCGGGTGCTCCAAATCAAAATCGCAGGGGACCAGGAGGGCGCCCCAATGGCGGTCCCATGGGTGGCAAACGCCCACCGTCCCGCCCAGTCAGCCGTCCCGCGCCTAAGCCGCCTGAGCCTGATGCACACCAGAAGGAGGAGGCCATTGAGCTCGAGGGTACCATTACTGCCGTCCTTGCAGGCACGATGTTCAAGGTCAAGCTGCGCAACGGTCACGAGGTCTTGGCGCACATTTCTGGCAAGATGCGCAAAAAGTGGATTCGTCTGGTCATTGGAGATCAGGTCAAATTGGAAATGTCTCCCTACGACATGGACAAGGCCCGCATTGTGTACCGCCTCTGAGGCTCCGTTCGCGGCATGTCCAAAGACCTGGTCTATTTTGATCTGGAAACGCGTCGTACCGCCAATGATGTGGGCGGTTGGGGCAATAAGCACCAGATGGGCATTTCCATTGCCGTCACCTACAGCACACGGCTGTCGGAATATCGCATTTACGAACAAGATGACAGCCAAGAGCTCATTGAACAACTCAAGCGAGCCGACTGTGTGATTGGCTTCAATCACATCAGCTTTGACTACGAAGTGCTCATGGGCCAGACCGTGCTGGATTTTCGCGATCAAGTGCGCAGCTTTGACCTGCTCGAAGACATCGAAAAACGCCTCGGCCACCGCATCAAACTGGAGGATGCCGCCGCGGCCACGCTTGGCGTTGGCAAAACCGCAGATGGGCTCAAGGCATTGAGCTGGTGGCAGCAGGGTCGGTTGTTGGAGATCGCAGAGTACTGTGCCCACGATGTTCGGGCGACGAAGTGTCTCCACGAATACGGAGTCGAGCACGGGCAGATCAAGTACCACGACCGACGCGGGACAGTGCAAACTCTGGAAGTTGACTGGCGCATTGCCTGATCTTCGAGGCACTGTCGTGATTCAGCGGCTTGAATTCAGCGCTGAATCTCCAGCCACAATGCAGCGTGATCGCTGCACTGCGGTGCCCACAGACGATTCGCGCTGTGCACCTGCCATGCCCTGCCCAGCCAAACTTGATCGAGGTTCCAGAGCGGTAAAAGTGCCGGCCAAGTCGCCATCGGCAATCGCTCCGGACTCAAGGCGTGGAAACCGTGCGGCATCCAGGAATCAAAAAAACAGGAATCCACGGGCGTGTTGAAATCCCCCATGACGATGAAGGCGGGGTGTCTGGGCAGCAGCTGTTGCAATTGTGAGAACTGCTCTGCCCGATGCCCATTCCAGCCATCAACAATGCGCAGATCGCAAACCAAAACCGGAAAGCCTCCCTGCTCATCCTCTACCCGAAATGATGCCCAAGCGCCCTGGGCAGCGAGCCGGTCGCGTTGTCCGCGTCGGGACAGGGCGCGGCTGACCCACAAAATCCCGCGAGGCATCCATTCCACGAAGTGATCGGGCAGCTCTTTGCGGTAGGCTTCCAGAAGCGCTGGCGAAAATACCCCGGGTTCCACAAAGGCGGCAAGATCCGGTTTGCGCTGGCGAATCAGGTCCAAGGCCCCCTGATGCAATCCCTGAGGCCGAGCAAGGTTCCAGAACAAGATTGACCAGCGCTTGGATGCTTCGTGAAAGGGTTTCTGCGGCGGCGACTCCCGCGGGGAAGCCGTCGGCCAAAACCATACTGCCTGCGCCATGAGTAGCGCAACGAGGCGCCGACGAAGGCCCTTCTCCAACAGGGCGAGCATTCCCCAGCCAATGACCAACACCCCGGGAGCGAGTGCATAAAAGAGAGGAGCCCACGACGGGTGGAGATCGCGCAGCCACCAGCGCAGCAGCAGCCCTGTTGCAAGCACCAGCCAGCCGAAGCGGCGAATCCAAGGCAGAAGCCGAGTCATCGCCGGCCTCAGCTTTTGGGAGTCAGCACAATCTTTTGAATGTCCACGATGGCATTGCCCGCCTTGCTGCGGGGCTGCAGGGAAAGACGGGCTGAGGCCTGAGTCTGCAGATGAATTTCGCCGAGGTTTAGCGCCTTCCAATTTTGGAATCCACCGGTGTCCTCAGTCTTCCACGCCAAAGCCTGTTGACCAAGGCGGAGTTGCAATTCGCTTCCGCCCTGACCCTTGCCGCAGCCGTAATGGACAGTGACCTCATACTTTCCTGCCGGTAGCGCGGGGAGAGACCAATCCGCAAAGTCCTCCACCTGGGTCCAGTATCCAAGGCAGTTTTTCTGTGCCTGAGGCTCATAGCGCATGAGCTCCGACCAAGTGGTGGCGTGTCTGGCTTCAAGTACCAGGCTGCCATCCTTGGCGGCTGCCGGAGGAGGCGCTGCGGGCTTGGGAATGAGAGCCACTTCCAACAGTTGGAAGCCACCATCCTCAGAAGGCGCAGTGATCATCGAAAAGGGCATGGGTCCGGTCTGCTTGATCTGCACATCACCAAGGTAAATTTTCTTGGGAATGCCAGTGTTCTTCAGCGGCTTTTTAGCCACCAAGTCGCCCATGCGAAATTGCATCCCCAGACTGGCTCGGCGCAGCGTGTAGGTCAGGCGCACTTGATAATCCCCGGTTCGCTTGGCATTGAATTTGTCCCAGACATAGGACTCCCAGTGCGCCTGATTGCTGTGAACATGCTCCTTTGGACCGAAACGAATCACGCCACGAGACGGCAAATCATCCCGCTCCACGGGTTGATCGCTTCCGAAGTCACCGATATCCACAGGCGCGCTGGGCATGACCTCTGCAGGTTTGGCGGCGGTCCCAACTTCGGAGGCCTTTGGGGCTGGCGGTTGAGGGGGTTGCTCCAAAGAGGTTGCCGGCGGTTTCGAAGGGCCGCATGAACAGAGCAGGCAGGCGCAAAGCAACGCGGCAAGATCACAGGGGCGCAGAGTCATGGTGTTGAGCTTGGCAGTGGCGCCGCCCGGGGGCAAGACGGAACCTGCGGCCTTTGACTGGCTCCTGGGCTGCCTTTCTCAGTGCAGTTGCCTTTGCTGCCAGCCCCGTGCATGATGGCCCCAGGGCGCCCTCTGGGGTCGCCTCTCTGGACCTCTCCCCTGCCTCGCGGCCCTTGCAACGGGCCCTGGATTTATGAACTCACCCTCAACCAGCCCCGGGCGCGATCTGCGCTGCATCCCCTGTGTCGAGCGCCACCATGAGGCCGTGCGGGCAATCTTCAACGAGGCCATTGTCAACAGCACGGCACTCTATGATCTGCACCCTCGTGACGAGGCCTTCATGCGCCAGTGGTGGCAAGCCAAACGAGAGGGCAACTGGCCGGTGTTGGGGCTCGAGAATGAGCAGGGCGAATTGCTGGGCTTTGCGACCTATGGTCCTTTTCGTCCTCATGCCGCCTATCAATTCACGGTGGAGCACTCGCTGTACATTGAAGTCAGTCAGCGGGGCGCGGGCCTGGGCAGAAGGCTGTTGAGCGCATTGATTGAAGACGCGAGGCAACGGGGTTTCCACAACATGATCGGCGTGATTGATGCCAGCAATGAAGCCAGCCTGCGTTTGCATCATCGCCTGGGCTTTTCCCCCTGCGGCAGCATTCGTGAGGCCGGGCGCAAGTTTGATCGTTGGCTTGATCTGCAGTTGGTTCAGCGGCTGCTGGAACCCGCCAGCACAGGGGGTGCGGCAATGTGATGATTGAGCGCTGCCGAAGGTGGTCCGTCGTGGCCGTCTTCTGCCGCATGAATGAGGTTCACCATCTCACGCGCAGTCACGAAATGAATGCCAAGGCCGGGATGCTCGGTGCTGAATTGCTCAAGCTCGCGGTAAAACCGGCGCATTGCCTCTCCCAAAAGCACTTGAAAATTGGGCTCAATGCCGCCGTGACTGTGCAGCTTGATGAAAATCCAAGGCGGCCCATTGAGGATGCCCGGCGCGTGCTTGAGCCAGAGTTGGAAGCGTTGCAGTGATGGCGGATTGCTGGCGCAGATTTCCGCGTTTTCAAGCCGGGGCAACAGCCCCCATTTTCGCCAGCGCCAGTTCAGGGCCAGCGGCCCTTGAACCATGAGCAGATGCTCGGGGTGGTGGCGCAGGTTCTGCTGAGCACCGCGGAGGCAGGGAAAGCCTTCATCCTGCGAGCGCGCGCGCCCATCCTCCCTGGCGTAATAGAGCCGATTGACCTGGTGGCTTTGGCAGGGATCAGGTGCCGCGGGCATGGTCATGTCTGCGTAGCAGCCAGCTTGTCGCAGCACTGCCAGTTCGTCATTGACGCCACAGCGGCGGCCAGAGGGGTGGGAGTTGTCCAAGGCCCAGTTGCCATGAATGAAGGCGAAGCGCGTCTTGCCCTGCGCGTCTTGTCCCAAAAGCCCGTGGCTGCGCAGCTCGTCGATGCCTTGCTGCAGTTTGGCGCGCAGGCTCTGGGCATTGTCGTTGTCGTGGTGAAGATGAACCTCAACTTCGCTGCCAGTGCGTGCGCAGAGATCCGCCAGCGGGGCGAGCAGCTCGGCGTGATACTTCTCGATGGGATAAAAAAAACTGTGCCTCGGCCCTCGACCGCTGTGATCGTGAAAGCCATTCACCTGAGCTGGCCATTGCTCGCACCAGGTCTGCACCCTCCGTTTTGCCCCCTGAAGATCGGTGTGGTGCAGGGGTTCAAAGTGATCGCAGAGAGCGATGAAAACCTGCAAAGGCCGATCTGGATGAACCTCGAGGCGGCGCGCCGAGGATCGGAGATAGGGAACAAGCCACTGTTTGGCACCGCGCAGCATTGGCCCTGCTTTGGACTGCCTGATCGGGGCTGGCAAGGCCAGACTGCAGCCAACGGATCGAAAAACCGGTTGATTCCACTGACATTCATGTCATGTTACCTACCCCTTACTCCCGTTTTGGCACGCCGTGCCTGCGGCTCGAGGGCACCCAAATCCCTGCATTTCAGAGTTTTATGGCTTACGCAATCATCAAGACCGGTGGCAAACAGTACAAGGTGTCTGTTGGCGACAAGATCAATGTCGAAAAGCTCGAAGTGGCCGAAGGTGAAGTCGCCACCTTCGATCAGGTGTTGGCTGCTGGAGAAGGCTCCAGCCTCAAGGTCGGAGCTCCCACCCTCGCCGGAGCCAGCGTGCAGGCCAAGGTGATTCGCCAATTCAAGGCCGAGAAGGTCACCGCCTTCAAATTCCGCAAGCGCAAGGGCTATCACAAGACCAAGGGCCATCGCCAGCCCCTGA
This sequence comes from Prosthecobacter sp., assembly GCA_030833205.1. GTDB lineage: Bacteria > Verrucomicrobiota > Verrucomicrobiia > Verrucomicrobiales > Verrucomicrobiaceae > Prosthecobacter. The sequence continues at coordinate 37,981 of JAURHS010000001.1, read as the reverse complement.
CCCGTGTGCAGGTCACTGCCATCCAGGCCTGATCACCCCGCATTTTCTCAACCTCCCTCCCGACACCGCCATGGCTCATAAGAAAGGACAAGGTTCCGTCAAGAACGGACGCGACAGCAACAGCAAGCGTCTCGGCGTGAAGAAATACGGTGGCGAAGTCGTCATCGCCGGCAACATCATCATTCGTCAGCGTGGCACCAAGTGGGTCCCGGGTCGCAATGTTGGCATCGGCAAGGACCATACTCTCTTCTCCTTGGTTGACGGCCGAGTTCGCTTTGATCAGGACGGCCGTCGCGTCAATGTTGACGAGGCTGCATTGCAGGCGTGATTTCCTCCCCGGGACTAGTCCCGCTTCAATGAACCACCAGCTCCCGTGATGCGGGCAGCCGGTGGTTTTTTTTGGGCTGAAAGGCCCGCAGAGTGCCGCACCAAGCAGGCGCAATTCTGCTTGCCATCACTACCGGTCAGCGTTGAAAGGCAGGCATGGCAACGGCATCTGTTCTGAATTGGAATTCTTCCGCCCTGACCCAAGGCTGGCAGCGCGGCGTCAAGGCGTTCTATTGGGGCCTTGGCTTTACTCCGGAGGACTTTCACAAAGCTCAGATTGGCATCGCCACGCCGTTGCTTGAGGGCAACCTCTGCAACCTGCAGGCCCATGATCTGGCAACGCAGTTGCGTGCCAGTTGCGAGCAGCAGGGCATGAAAGCCTTCGCCTTTGGCGTCAGCCCGGTCAGCGACAACATCACGCAGGGCCACGAGGGCGGAGCGGCCTCACTGGTCTCACGCAATCTGATGGCCAATGGCGCGGAAATGATCTGCAGTGCGCACCGCTACGATGCGATGATCGGTCTGCATCACTGCGACAAAAACGGCCCGGCCTTCGCCATGGCTCTGGCGCGCCTCAATTACCCGGGGCTGATCGTCAATGGAGGCAGCATTCTGCCGGGTTGTCATGCGGGCAAGCCAATCACCATCCTTGATGCCTATGATTCCCAAGCCAAGGCCAACAGCGGACAGTTGCCAGTAGAGCAGGCAGAAGAGATCATCCGCCATGCCTGCCCGGGGGCAGGCGGCTGCGGCATTGCCGCCTCCTTCAATACTTGGGGCGTCGCCTTGGAGGCGATGGGTTTAAGCCTTCCCGACAGCAGCAGCATCCCTGCGGTGGACGGCGCCAAGCGCGATGACGCCGCGCGTGTCGGAGCTGCCATACGCCGGTTGTTGGAGCGTAACATCCGTCCGCGCGACATCCTGACTAAGGCCGCCCTGTCCAATGCAATGGTGGCGATTGCTGCCATGGGCGGCAGCACCAACGGCGTGCTCCACATGCTCGCGCTTGCCCATGAGGCTGGGGTGGAGTTCACCCTGCGCGACATCCAGAAGATTTGTCGGCGCACCCCCGTGTACTGCAATTTCGCGCCAAGAGGCAGCGGCACCATGGCGGATCTGCATCGCATTGGCGGCACTTCCGTGTTGCTGAAACATCTCCTCGATGCCGGACTACTCGATGGAAGCTGCCTGACCGTCACCGGTCAAAGTCTCGCTGAAAACCTGGCGCAGGTGGGACCGGTGCCGGCGGCTCAAGAGCTGATTGCCCCCTTGGGCAAGCCCTTCAAGGAATACGCGGATCTTCAGGTCTGTTTTGGAAATCTCGCCCCGGAGGGCATGGTCTTCAAAGTGTCCTCGCGTGCCGAGCCCAGCTTCAGGGGCCGTGCCATTTGTTTCACCTCGGTGCGCGAGGTCTCCGATGCGGCTGCGGCCGGGCGTATTGAGCCCGGTCATGTCGTGGTTCTGCGTGGAGTGGGTCCTGTGGCGGCAGGAATGCCGGAATTGCTGGTCGCCAGCGCCGCGCTGGCGGTGCCGCACCTCGATGGCAAGGTTGCATTTCTCTCCGATGGCCGCGTGTCGGGGGTCTCGCATGGAGTGATGGGCATTCACGCCTCGCCGGAGGCTGCGGTTGGCGGGCCCATCGCCGCGGTGCAGGACGGGGATGAAATCGTCTTTGACCTGCTGGCGGGCACCGTGGAGGTGTGCGCCAATTTGGCGGCGAGACCAACCCAGCGCCCAGCATCCAATCCAGGTCGTGGTTACTTGGCGGATTTTGCCGCCACGGTCACGCAAGCCCATCAGGGTTGCGTCTCCGCCTGGGTCCTGGACCAAAAGGCCAGCCAAGCTTAGTGCAACAAGCCCCGCCCCCTTCCCGTTGAAGATTCCCGCCCACCTCATGAACCACAAGACTCGTCGTCAATGGCTTGGACAAGCCGCCCTTGGAATCAGTGCCCTGAGTGCCAGCCGTGTGCTCGGAGCCAACGACCGCATTCGTGTTGCCAGCATTGGCCTTGGCGGTCAGGGCAGTGGCAACGCCTCGCGCATGGCCAAGGTGCCTGGAGTGGAAATTGCATGGTTGTGTGATCCCGATCAGGCGGCCTTGGATAAGGCCAAGGCCCGTTATCCGCAGGCACAAGTGACACAGGATTTTCGCCGGGCGCTGGAAGACGATAGCGTCAATGTGGTGGTGGTCTCCACTGGCAATCACTGGCATGTGCTGGCCAGCATCTGGGCCATGCAGGCAGGCAAGGATGTCTATGTGGAAAAACCCGTCTCGCAGAACATCTGGGAAGGTCGGCAGCTGGTGCGCGCCGCGAGACATTTCAACCGCATTGTTCAGGGAGGCACCCAGCAGCGCAGCGATCCCTTCCATGACGAGCTCAAGGCCTTTTTGGATCGTGGCGATCTGGGAGCCATGCGCCATGTGCGCTGCAACCATTACAGCATGCGCGCCACCATCGGCAAACGCAGCACACCTCTGACGCCGCCGGCAGGGTTGGATTATCAATTCTGGCTTGGACCTGCGCAGGACCAGCCGATTTACCGTGAGAAGCTGCACTACGACTGGCACTGGGATTGGAACACCGGCAATGGAGAGCTGGGCAATTGGGGCCCCCACATTCTCGACGACCTGCGCAACATCGTCTGGCGTGATCGCATCACTCTGCCCAAACGCGTGTTGGCCTGTGGAGGCCGACTGGGTTGGAACGATGCGGGGCAAACTCCAAATACCCACAGCATTTACTTCGACACAGGGGATGTACCCGTCGTGATGGATGTCCACAATCTGCCGCGCAAAAAGGGCATGAAGGCCGGTGATGTCTACTGGCGTCGCCGCAGCAACGCCTTCCTGATCATTGAGTGTGAAAATGGCTACTATGCCGGAGGCCGAGGCGGCGGCACGGCCTACGATGCCCAGGGCAAGGTGCTGGCCAAGTTCAAGGGCAATGGTGGCGCCACGCATGCGGCGAACTTCATTGATGCGGTGCGCAGTCGCAAACGCACCGACTTGAAGGCTGAGGTGGAACAAATCCATTACTCCAGTGCCTGGTGTCACCTTGGCAACCTCTCATGGCAGTTGGGCCAGGATGGGGATTTGGATCGTTCGCGCGCAGCCTTGGCCTCCTTCAAGCCATGGGCCGAGATCTTTGAAGACCTGCCGGCGCACCTTGCCGCCAACGAAATCACCTTGGCCAAGGGCGACTGGAAGGTCGGGGCCATGCTCGAGCTGGATGTGGCCGCGGAAAGCCTCGCTGCCTCCAGCGCCACAGCCGAGGCCTTGCGCCTGTGGCGCCGCGAGGACCGCAAGGGATTCGAAGTGCCGGAATCCTTCTGAGTTCTGATCGGCTGGGGATTGGAGGTTGTTCCAAGCCTTGCTTTGCATCCAAGGCCAATGGGGGCTAAGGATGCCAGCCATGATTGACATCCGCGACAAGCCCCAGCAGGTTGAACGCGCCTTCCTGGTGGGGGTGTGTGCAGATCGCCGGCAGGCCTCGCAGGCTGCGGAGTTGCTCAAGGAGTTGGTGCAACTGGTCGAGACCCTGGGCATTGCCATCGTAGGCACAGAGATGGTCATGCTGCGCGAGTTCAACCCGCGCTACCTCATCGGCAAGGGAAAGGCGGCAGAGCTGATGCAGCGCGCCCGTGACCTGCAGGCCGAGGCGGTGATTTTCGATCACGAGCTTTCACCGGCACAGCAGCGCGCCTGGGAGGCGGAATCCAAGCTTTGCGTCATTGATCGTCACGAAGTCATTCTCGATATTTTCAATCAACGCGCGCAAACGCGCGAAGCAAGGTTGCAGGTGGAACTGGCGCGCTTGGAATACTCGCTGCCCAGACTCACTCGGCTGTGGGCGCACTTGGACCGTCAGGGTGGTGGCGCAGGCGGTGGAGCGGGTGGCGCTGGTGCTGCCCGTGGCGAGGGAGAGACGCAGCTGGAAGTGGACCGCCGTCTGGCCTACCGCAGGTTGGACCGGGTCCGCGCCGAGCTCGAAGAGGTCAAGCGCCAGCGCGACACCATGCGCAAGGAGCGCTCGCGAGTGCCTCTGCCGCATGCTGCCATTGTTGGCTACACCAATGCGGGCAAGTCCTCGCTGCTCAATGCGCTGACCCAGTCCAATGTGTTTGTCGAAGATCAGGTGTTTGCCACGCTGGACACCACCACGCGGCGCATGGAGTTGCCCGACGGCCAAGCGCTGTTGGTCACCGACACCGTTGGTTTTGTCCGTCATTTGCCGCACGACTTGGTGCAGAGTTTTCGCGCCACCCTTGAGGAGGCGGTGTTGGCAGACTTTCTCATTCATGTTCTCGATGCCGGCTCTTCTCAGATTCTGGAGTTTTACCAAACTACGGCGCAGGTGCTGCGGGAATTGGGTGCGGCAGACAAGCGCGTGCTGATTGTGCTCAACAAGATGGATCTGGTGGACGCCGAGCGCCTGACTTGGTTGCGCGGTCAGTTTCCCGACGCTGTCGCCTTGTCTGTCCACTCGGGCCAAGGCATGAGCGACCTGCATGAGGCTCTGCACCGCCTGCTTGTTGATCGCGTGGTGCGCATGCATTTGAAGTTGCCCCTGAGTCGCATGGACCTCGTGGCGTTCTTGCATGAGCAGGGGAGGGTACTTTCAGAGGACTATGAGAGCGGCGAGGCGGACATTCAGTGCGTTTTGCCCAAAAGGTTTGAGTCGAAGTTCCTTGAGTATGCGGTGAAGGCATAAGTGGACGGCTTTTGGGGTTCGGCTTCCTCGACAGCGCTGCGGCTCAACCGCTAGGCTCTTGGTTTCCAATCCCAAGCCAACCCAGCCATGGCCAGCAAGCAATCCGCCAAAAAACCGGCAGCCCCCGTCAAGGCCAAGCCAGAGAAAGCCGCACCCAAGGCCCAAGCCAAGCCGCTGCCCAAAGCGCAGATCGCTGCCAAGCCCGCGCAAAAGACCGCGGCCACTGCAGCCCCTGTGAAGGCTGCGGAGAAGGCGCCAGTAAAGGCGCCAGTAAAGGCGGCAAAGGCTTCAACGAAGGCGGCGATTGCACTGCCACAGGTCATGGGAATCGTAAAGTCGCCAACGCCGCTTCAAGCGCTGTCTGCTGCCCCGACGATCAAGTCCGCATCGCCAGTCATGCCTGTCGCCCCGCCGTTGGGCGAAGCCGCGGCACCAGACGCTGAGAAGATCATCATTGGCAAGGCGGCGGCAGGCGGGGCATTGACGCTGAGTGTGCAGACCTCTCAGGGCAATGCCGCCAACGGCAACACCCAGCCTGCCAACATTCTGGTGTTGGTGAGTGCACAGGGCGCCCCGGTGGTGGACCTCACCAAGGATCACTTTACCCTGATGGAGCACTTTGAGGTTCCAGGCCAAATGGCGCCCTTTAGCAACAACATCAGCTCCTTCCGTAATGCAGGCACGGGAGCCTATCTGCTGCAGACCAAGCCAATCACCGGTGCACCGTGGCGCAGCGGCCACCATTTGGCGCAGTTGCTGGTCAGTGATGATGAGGACCGGCAGGGCCAGGTGGCCTTTAAGCTGATCATTCGCTAGCCCAAGATCCCGGGTGAACACGGCCGGGCTTTGCAAGCTGCTGCCTTGCATGTCTCGCCCGCTGCGCTAGGCTTCGAACCCGCAACAACCCCCATTTACCCCCATGTCTGACATCGCCCTGGCCAAAGGAGAGAAGTTCCTCGAAGAAAACGCCACCAAGCCCGGAGTGCAGGTGACTGCCAGCGGTCTGCAGTATCTTGTGCTCCAGGAAGGGCAGGGTCGCAGCCCCAGTGCCACCGATACCGTTGAGGTCCACTACGAGGGCCGGTTGATCAGCGGCACGGTATTTGACAGCAGCTATCGCCGTGGTGAGACCATTGAGTTTCCCCTCAATCGGGTGATTGCGGGTTGGACTGAAGGCGTGCAGCTCATGAAGGAAGGCTCCAAATTCCGCTTCTTCATCCCTTCACGCCTGGCCTATGGACCGCGTGGAGCAGGGCGCGACATCGGCCCCAATGAGGCGTTGATCTTTGATGTCGAGCTCTTCAAGGTCAGTTGAGCCTTGGTTCAGTGTCCTGTCCGATTTCACCCAAATTTTGTCGTAACAACGGCGGGCCGCTCGGGACTTAACTAACGGGCTGTAACCGCTTTGCGCTCACCAGTCTCTCCCATGTCCACTCCACGCTTCAACATCGCCGTTGTTGGTCTCGGTTTCGGTGCCGAATTCATCCCCATTTGGCAGCGCCATCCGCATACCACCTGCTATGCCATCTGCCAACGCGATCCCCGCAAGCTCAATGCGGTCGGCGACGCCTTTGGCATTGATGTTCGCTATGATGACTTTCGCAAGCTGCTCAAGGACCCCAAGGTAGACGCCGTGCACATCAACTCGCCGATCCCCGATCACGGTTGGATGTCCATCGAGGCCCTGAAGGCAGGCAAGCATGTGGCCTGCACAGTGCCGATGGCCACCAGCATTGAGGATTGCCGCAAGATCTGCGAGCTGGTCAAAAAGACCGGCCTCAAATACATGATGATGGAGACTGTGGTCTATGCTCGCGAGTTCCTCTTCATGAAGGAGCAGCTCGACAAGGGCACCCTGGGCAGGCTGCAGTTCCTGCAGGCCAGTCATCAGCAGGACATGGACGGATGGCCCAATTACTGGCCAGGCCTGCCTCCAATGTGGTACGCCACGCATTGCGTGGGGCCCGTGGCAGCGCTGGCGGGAACACCTGCGGAGTATGTGAGCTGTTTCGGATCAGGCACGGTGCGCAAGGAACTCATCAAGCATTATGGCTCGCCCTTCGCGGTGGAGACCGCCCATGTGAAGTTCAAGAACAGCGATGTCAGCGCACGGGTAATTCGAAGCCTCTTTGACACCGCCCGTCAATACCGCGAGAGCATTGATGTCTATGGCGACAAGGCCAGCATCGAGTGGCCGCTGATCGAGCATGAGCCACTGGTCATGCACCGCGCCAAACTGCCAGAGCACAAGATTCCGAAGCTGGTCAAGGCTCCGGATTACGCCAAGCGCCTTCCAGCTTCCATCCGTCGCTTCACGACAAAGGGTGTCTATGATCTGGCGAAGAAGACCCACCTGAGCTTCACCCAAGGCAGCGGCCATGGCGGCAGCCACCCGCATTTGGCCAATGAGTTTGCGATGGCATTAGCTCAGGGCCGCGACCCCTTCCCCAATGCCAAGCAGTCGGCCAACTGGACCTGCGTGGGCCTCTGCGCGCACGAGTCGGCGATGGCAGGTGGCAAGATTGTGAAGTTGCCTGCCTTTACTCTCTAAGGGCCCCAGGGCTTGGGCTCAGTCCGTTGTTGTGCCTCGGCCTCGCCATTCCTGCTCCACTTCAAGTTCGCATAGCCAGAGCAGATTGGGGTCCTGCGCGAAGGCCGCTGGCGTCACCGGCTGCTCTTGAGGGTCAACCTGAAGGTGCAGGCCCAAGCATTGATAGCAGCCTGCCACAAACTCTGCACTCAGCCAGCAAAGCTCTCCAGCCTCTGGGCGACAGTGCAGGTGAAGTGCAGGTGAGAACACCCGGGCGATGAGCACCTCCGAGCGTTCCCGGCTGGCTGGTTGCCCCAACGCAGACCAGGCATAATCTGCCATTTGACGCAGAGCATCGCTGCTGGCGCACTCTGCGAAGCGCCGGTGTCTGGCCACTGCCAGGCGTCCCTCGAAGCCGCGCGTGCCACCTTCGTACGAACGGACAAAGCGGCTCAGTGGCAGCACGCGCACGCCGTGATGTTCGTGGCTTTCCAGCACCATCAGCCTGTCAAAGGGTTCAAGCCGCCAGATCAGGGCAACATGGTCCCAACAGCATTGGCTGGCCTGCTGCACCATGCGGGAGAAGGCCCTTTGGCCACTGGCAAAGAGGAGGTCACCAGTGCGCAGCTCATTGCGGAAGCCGGCGTAAGCCTGCATGTCGAGGTCTGGGAATGCGATCAAGTTCATGCGGAATCATGGGCGGGGTGTTGAGGCTGAAATCAGGGAGCAGGCAATCGTCAAGCTCAGGTCAACCTGCGAGCTTGGCGGCGATTCCGATGGCGCCATCAAGCACCACTCCGGCTTTGGCGATGCTCTCGGCAAGATCAATTCGGTTTTCAATGTCCTGCAGGTACCCATCCAGGGTCTTGTTGGCTGCATCGAGCAATTGTCTGGCCTCGCGCAGATCGCCGTTCCAATGCGCATAATAATTGCCAAGAAGATGATTGGCCTCGAGCTGCAGCCGCTCACGGCGGCGTGCCGCCGCCGCTGCAGACTCGACCTGACCCAGCCTTGAGCACAAGGCATGCAGATGAGTGGCGCGATTGCAGGCAATGGCGATTTTATCGAGCAGGAGATTCTTGTCGCTTGCGGCCATGGTTTGGAGCATTGGGATGGGTTTATGGCGCGAGCCGGGTGCGCTTCGGCCAGTTGAGGCAGCATTGGGCGAGTCGCATGCTGGCGAGGTGAAGTTGGCGGTGGGCGGCGCCACCACTCTGCTGCCCGTCCACATCAGCGAGGTGGGAGTTGCACTCCGCGAGGGTTTGCAGGCAGGCGTCGGTGGCCCCGATCAGCCGCATTTGCGTGGCATAGCGGTCGTTGAGCTCCATCAGGCTGGTGGAGAATTTGGTCTTTTTTTCCGCGCTGGCCGCCAACCAGGATTGCACCAGCGTTTCGCTGCGTTGCGAGTACGCGATCTGAATGGCGGCGCGATTGGCGCCCAACAGCCCGCGCTGCACTTCAATCCAAAGGGCAAGCACGGGTTGAACCTGACGCGCCGCGTGTAGGCTGTGTCTGCGGCGGAGGCTGGTCACGCGCTCCTGCGCCATTGCCCCAAGAGCTGCGGCGACGGAGGCCTCCGGCAGGGAAGATCCGCGCTGGCGCGCCATGGAGTTTGCCGTCTGGGCCAGAGCCTTTGCGCTTTGTTCGAGACGCCGAATGTCCTCGTGGTTCCCGTTTTCCAGCTCGCGGCAGCGTTGCCAATGCTCAAGCATCAGGGCATGAAAGACGCTGATCTCTTCGAGAGTGGCCTCTCCCTGCCAGTGCGCGGGAGCTGCCAAACCATGCAGGGGCTTGGAGGCACTGGGCTGGATCAGGAGGCTGTCAATGGGGTGCTGCGTTGCGTCTTGGGCATGGTTTTCCTGATAGGCTTCCCGACTCCATTGGTTGGCAAAGTCTTGAACCAGTTCACTGCCCTGTGCGCAGAGTGAGAGTGGCTCCTGTAGGGGTTCGAAGCGTTGAAAGCCTCGGCTTGCGCAGCCAGCCAAGACCATCGGCAGACCGACGAAAATCAGCAGGCAGCTTCTCTGCAAGGCGCTCATTCCCCGCAGCCTGTGGGCAGCTCGCAAACGCAGCAACCCAAAACAGGCTCAGCCTCGGGAGCGAAGCCACCAGAGTTGAGAAAGAGGCAATGCCTGCTGCCTACGCGTACTGTTCAGCAAGAGTATCGAGCACCTGCTTGGTGCGGCGGATGCCATCGAGTTCCTCATGCTTCTCGCCCTCGTACTCGATGCCAATGTGGCCTCGGTACCCGCTTTTGACCACGATGCCGATGAGCCTCTCGAAATCCAGGGAGATCTCACGCCCCTCGCGGCGGTCTTCGGTGTAAAACCTGCCGGCTCCGGTATCCCAATCATAAGCCTTGGCGCTCATGCCCTTTTTCACCCAGGGCATGAATTCCCGCAGACCCTTGTAAGGGTTGTAGAGTTCGCCCTTGTTGCGATCGGTGTAGAAGTTGCCAAAATCCGGCAGAATGCCCACCAGCGGGTGGTCAGCGGCCTGCATGACGGAGGTCAGCCACAGGCCGTTGCTGGATAGCCCACCGTGGTTCTCGACCACCACATAGAGTTTTCTGGATTCGGCCTTCAAACAAAGCTGATGCAGACCGTCGGCGGCAAGTTTGCGTTGCTCCTCGGCGCTGAGCTTCGGGTCGCTGGCGGCATTGACGCGGATGCTGTGGCAGCCAAGCGTGGCTGCAGCATCAAGCCATTTGAGATGGTTCTCCACCGCCTTGCTGCGCTTGGCATCGTCGGGATCGCCAAGGTTGCCCTCGCGGTCGCACATGATGAGCAGGCCCTCAACGCCCTCGCCTTGCTGGCGTTTGAGCATTTCTCCGAGATAGGCCTTGTCCTCGGCCTTCTCAAAAAACATCTGATTGACATACTCCACCGCACCAATGCCCAGGCTCTTGGCCACCCTGCAAAATTCAAGCGGATCGAGGCTGGGCGCCTTGCCTCGACCCAACATCTGCTTATTGAGCGACCACTGGGCCAGTGAGACCTTGAACGGCGCCTCCCGGTTCTGGGCGGAGGTCTTGGCAACGGCGCCGGCCCCAAGGGCACTGGCGGCAAGCTGAAGGAGGCGGCGACGAGAGGCGGTGGGCTTCATGGGGGGAAAAGATCAAGGTTGCCAAAAACTCAGGGGCTTGGCAAGGCCATGGAGACAAAACCGCGCACGCCGCGTATGTGAGCCCATGACACAAGCCCTTTGCCGTTGGGGAATTCTCGGAGCTGCCTTCATTGCACGCAAGAATTGGCAGGCCATTGCTGATGCGGGCAATGCCTGCCTGGTGGCGGTGGCCAGTCGCGACCTGCAACGGGCCAGAGCCTTCATTGAGCAGTGCCAGCAGAGCCACCCTCAACCTCGCTGCCCGGAGCCCCTTGAGAGCTACGAGGCCTTGTTGGCTCGACAGGACATTGATGCCGTTTACATCCCGCTGCCAACAGCCACCCGTGGGCCTTGGGTGCTGCGCGCCATTGCGGCTGGCAAGCATGTCCTGGTGGAAAAGCCCGTGGGCTGCAATGCCGCGGAAGCGGCGCAGCAAATCGAGGCGGCGCGGCGTGCGGGGTTGCAGTGGATGGACGGGGTGATGTTCATGCATGGACGGCGGCTTGCGGCCTTGCGCACCGTGGTTGATGAGCAGGTCGGTCCGGTGCGTCACATCGCTTCGCAGTTCAGTTTTCGCGCCGATGATGAATTTGCACAGACCAACATCCGAGCCAGCGGCGATTTGGAGCCGTTGGGTTGTCTGGGGGATTTGGGTTGGTACTGTCTGCGATTCTCTCTTTGGGCCATGCAGGAGCGTTTGCCGCAGCAGGCGTGGGGGCGTATTCATCGAGGCGTGCGTCAGGGTAGCGCGGCAGAAGTGCCGCTTTCCTTCACTGGTGGGCTACTTTTTGAGGGTGGCGTGCAGGCCTCCTTTCACTGCTGTTTTGAAGCGGCCCACGCCCAGTGGGCGACACTCAGCGGGCAGCGGGGCCTGTTGCGGCTCGATGACTTTGTGCTGCCCTTTCACGGTTGCGAAACCCAGGCGACTCTGTGGCAGAGCGAGTTTGAGGTTGATGGCTGCCGCGCGAACATGCACGCCGGGCGCCAGAGACTGGTCTTTGCAGAGCCCTCCAACAACGCTCCAGGCTCGCAGGAGTCGGCGATGTTCGCCCATTTCTCCCGCGCCGTGCTCGACGCTCGGATTGATGAGGCTTGGGGTGAAATCACCCTGCGTACCGCCAGGGTATTGGAAGCCTGTCTGGCGTCTGCGCATCAGGATGGGCATCGTGTGCCGTTGATGGGTTGACGAAAAGCCCGCGTGCCCCAAGGATGCGGGGATGGACTTTTTTCCCTCCGAGCAGGCGCGTTTGCAGCAGTTTCCCGTGCTGCGAGATCGCCTGTTTCTGGCGCATGCCGGAGTCTGTGTGCTGCCTTCGGTGGCCGTGCAGGCCATGGAGGAGTATTTGCATCGTTGCGCCCTGCAGCAGCAGGAGCACGAGGGGGTGTGGCGCATGGTGCAGGAGGCGCGGGCCCTCAGCGCGCAGTGGATTGGTGCCAAGCCCGCGGAGATTGCCCTCTTGGGCCCCACCTCGTTGGGTCTGAGTTTGGTGGCCAATGGCCTGGAATGGCGCGCGGGTGATGAGCTGATTTATCATGCCCAAGATTACCCGGCCAATGTCTACCCTTGGTTGAATCTGCAGCGCGAGGGTGTGGGGCTCAAGGCGCTGCCGACGCGCAGGCCCGGCGAAATCACGGTGGACTTGGTGGAAGCCTCATTGACCCCGCGCACGCGAATGGTCGCCCTCTCCTCCTGCCATTTCCTCACTGGCCGTCGCCTGCCCATTGATGACATTGGTCGCATGTTGCGCGCACGCGGCGTGTTGTTTTGCCTGGATGCCATTCAGACCCTCGGGGCTTTTCCCACTTCTGTGGAGCATGTGGACTTTCTCAGTGCGGACTCCCACAAGTGGTTGTTGGGCCCGATGGCCGCGGGAGTGGTTTATGTGCGCGAGGAGTTGCAGGACCAGTTGCGCCCCTCGTTGTTGGGGGCTTGGAATGTTCGCAGCCCCCAGTTCATCGCCCAGCCACAGATTGACTTTGAGCCCACGGCGAGGCGCTATGAACCTGGGGTCCTGAATTTGGTGGGGGTTGTGGGCATGAAAGCGTCCATGGAGCTGTTGAAGGCTGTAGGATTGGAGGCCATCAGCGCCCAATTGCTGAGACTGGGGGCGCACTTGCGGCAGGGGTTGGAGCCGTTGGGCTTTGAATTTTTGCTGCCAGCAGAGGATCCTCTCGCTTCGGGGATTGTGACCATGCGGCAGGGCTCCGGCAAAGGGCCTTCGATGGCTGAAGTCGGCGCGCATCTCCGAGCCCGCGGCATTGAAACGAGTCTGCGCCACGGTCATGATGGCTCGGCGCTGCTGCGCTTCAGCCCGCACTATTACAACACACTGGGGGAGATGCAGCGCGTCATTGATGAGATTGCCGGCATCTGCGGTTGAAGCTTCGCTGGCGTTGGTTTAAAGCCCATCATCATGTCCAACCAGCGGCAGTTTTTTGGAACCGACGGAGTGCGAGCGAAGGCCAATGTGGCGCCAATGACGCCAGAGTTTGTGCTGCGGCTTGGCCAGGCGGCAGCCAATGTATTGGCAGGCGCTGGCAACGATGGGCGGCGTCCCCTTTGTGTGATTGGGCGCGATACCCGGGCCTCGGGAGAAATGTTTGAGGCTGCCTTGATTGCCGGCCTCAATGCGATCGGCGTGGATGTGGCTCTTGCGGGGGTGGTGCCAACGCCGGCGGTTGCCTTGCTTTGTCCGCACATGGGGGCCTGCATGGGGGTGGTGATCAGCGCCTCGCACAATCCTTTCACCGACAATGGCATCAAGATTTTGCGCGGTGATGGCCGCAAACTCGATGACGCCACGGAGTGGGCCATTGAGCAGGAGGCCTTGCGCCCGTTGGGGGATGCGCAGCGCGCCCGTGGGCAGGCCATTGGTCGGGTGACGCGCCTTGAAGATGCAGCCAAGCCCTTTGTGGATCATGCGGTGGCAAGCATGCGCGGCGTGAGGCTTGATGGCATGCGGATCATTCTCGACAATGCCAACGGAGCCGCCGGCGTGGCCAGCGCGCGTGCGCTGAGTCAACTGGGAGCGCAGGTGCAGTGCTTCCACGATGCGCCCGATGGTTACAACATCAATGAGGAGTGTGGTTGCACGCACCCCGAGATCATTGAGTCCCTCATGAAGACCGGCCGCGCCGATGTCGGCTTGGCACATGATGGCGATGCGGATCGTCTTGTGCTTTGCGATGAGTGTGGAGTCGCCTTGGACGGCGATGAGCTCATGGCCATCGCCGCTGACTTCATGCTGCGCGAGGGCAGTCTCCAGCAACGCACCCTTGCGGTGACCATCATGAGCAATTTTGGCCTGGACGCGATGGTTCGCGAGCTGGGTGGCAGCGTGATCCGCACGGCCGTGGGAGATCGCTATGTGCTTGAGGCAATGCAGAAGCAGGGCCTCAACCTTGGCGGTGAACAAAGCGGTCACATTGTTTTTGGCGATTGGTGCACCACTGGAGATGGGCTCATTGCCGCCTTGCAGGTGCTGCGCATCATGCGCCTGACGGGTCGCCCATTGAGTGAGCTGCGGCGCTGTCTGCGGCTTTTCCCTCAAGTGAAGCGCGATGTGCGTGTGAGCCGCAAGCCGGCTTTGGATGGAGTTGAGGGTGTGATGACATGGGTCCGCTGCGCGGAGAAACAGCTCGAGGGTTGTGGCCGTGTGCTGCTGCGCTATTCGGGCACCGAGTCCATCCTGCGCATCCTTGTCGAAGGCCCTGAAACCGTGGATTTGCAGGCCCTCGTGCGCGACATTGAGGCTGCCGTCCTAGAAAACCTTGGCTGATGTCTCGCTGCTGTCTACAGGGGCCCCGCGCTGCAATCGGCGCACCTTCATTGGATCATGCATGGCGAGAATCCGCGCGCTGCTGAGCCAATTGCCTTCACGGATGATGGGTGGCGGCGCGGGGGTGGCGGTTTCCTGCAGGCGGGCACAAATGCGCGCGAGCTCGTCGTCGTTCATGAGCACGCTCTGGTGGAGGCCAATGTTTAAGGCGAGAGATTCGGTGATCAGATTGCTGGCATGCGGGTTGCTGAACTGGCAGGACCTTGGAAAATAAACCAGCGGCAACAGCATCGCTTCGTCCAGTTCCAGTTGCCTTGCCAAGCAGCGGCAATGATAGGCACAGCGCAACAGGGGATTGATCAGGTGCTGGTCGGATTCCGCTTCTCTGAGACGCCAATGATATTGCTCGTCGGTGCCGTGGATTTTGCCCGATTCCTCCTGCACATGGATCACGAACACCCCGAAGCGGCTTACGGCCACATGATGAATAAGCGTCTTGCCGTTTCCATTGAGGCGCGGCAGCTGGAACTGATGGAAGAGGCGATAGCTCGAGGAATCCAGCTTGCCGAGTTCTTCCGCGACATCTGGGCATTGGACTACGCAGGCTTGGCCGGGGTCCAGCGCAATACTTGGTGAGGGGGGCGTTGAGGGGGCCTCATTGGCCTGGGGGCGAAGCCATGCCAGTGAGGCCGCAAGGGTTGCCACAAACCCTAGAAATATCCCTAGACATAGGGCTGTGGGATCCATGCACTGCGCAGATTGAGGATTTACTGCAGTTGCAGCGCCTTGGAGAGCGGCACGGCGGTTCCTGGTTTGACCGCTTCCTGGGGCTTGGCTCGCTCGCGGCTGCGGCGGAAGGCCTCCTTCTTCTCGGAGCTGGTGCTGGGAGTCATGTCCATGGAACTCGCAGAGGAGTCGCCCCCACTTTGTTTGAGAGTCTGAATGCGGGGATAGAACTCATCCATTTTTGTCACCAGCTCCGCGGGGATGCCGCGCCAGATCGTGAACAATCCGTTGCTGACCGTGTTGTCAATCTTGACGAAATCCACCACGCTACCGTTGACCATGCTGGCGAGAATTTCGCCCTGGCGCAGGCGGGTGGTGACCTCCAAGGCGTTGCGTCCTTTGACATCGAGCTGCAGACAAATGCCCTGAGTGCCATCGTCGGCGGCGAAGGAATGGAAGGCCACAATGCTGTCCTGTGTGAATTCGGGGATCACCTTGAGGGTCACGGTCTTGCCGCCGATCTCACGCTGGAAAACGGATTTGGGCAGATCCATGTCGGAACCCTGGGAGAACACCGCCACTTGAACAGGAGGACGGTCTCTGAACTGGCTGCAACTGCTGAGCAGCAACAGGGCTGGGAGAACAAGCAACGCAAGGCGCATAGTCCGACAACAGAATCCGTTCTGCGTCCAATTGCAAGGTCTCATGGCCCTGTTGGCGGCGGATTTTCCAGCATTGCAGCGCCGGGGCAAATCATGCACTCTGTCCTTAGACCTTGTCCGACAGCACCAACCAGCTCCCTGATCCTGAGAACAGCGATGTGACCATCGTGGTGGAGAGCCTGCGCAGTGCCAGCGTGGAAGCGCGCCAGACGCGGCATCCGGTGACCCGGCCGAGCATGCCCAGCAACCGTCCGCGCAGCAGCGATCTGCTCAAGGACAATGACGGCTGGATTGATCCCAAGTTCCGTCTGCTCGAGAAGCTTGGCGAGGGCGGCTTTGGCCTGGTCTACAAGGCCGAACAGGTGCAGCCCATTGCCCGCCTGGTGGCGGTGAAGATTCTGAAGGCCGGGGCCGACAGCGGTGAGGTCATTGCTCGTTTTGACTTGGAGCGTCAGTCGCTGGCGATGATGGAGCATCCCAACATCGCCAAGGTGCTGGATGCCGGCGAGACCGACCTGGGCCTGCCCTTCTTTGTCATGGAGTTGGTGCGCGGTCGCTCGCTGACCAGCCATGTCAAACTCAAGTCGCTGGATCGCAGGGCGCGCATCGAGTTGTTCAAGGAGGTGTGCCATGCGGTGCACCACGCGCACCAAAAGGGAATCATTCACCGCGACCTCAAGCCCTCGAACATTCTGGTTTGTGACGAGTCCGGTCGCGATGTGCCCAAGGTCATTGACTTCGGGATTGCCAAACTGCTCGAGAACAAGGAGCTCAGCGTCACTCTGGCCACGGGCATCGAGCAGATCGTGGGCACTCCTGGCTACATCAGCCCGGAGCAGATTGAGCATGGCAGCTCCAAGGTGGACACCCGCAGCGATGTTTACGCGCTGGGCTCCATTCTCTTTGAATTGCTCACCGGCAGGCCGCTGATTACCCAGGCCGAGCTCAGCGCAAGGCCCCTGCATCATATCCTGCGCGATCAGGCCGAGAACGATCCCCCCAAGCCCTCGTCCATTGAGCCCACCCTCAAGGGCGATTTGGATTGGATCATTCTCAAGGCCCTGGAGCGTGAGCCGGATCGCCGCTATGGCAGCGCTGATGACCTCATCGAAGATCTTGAGCATTTCCTCAAGGATGAGCCGGTCAGTGCGACGCCTCCGAGCCGCGGTTATGTGTTGCGCAAATTTGTGCGGCGACATCGCCTTGCCGTGGCGGCCGCTGCGGCGGTGTTGGCCGCCGTCTTGATCGGCGGCATCACCAGCACGGCGATGTATTACCGCGCCGAGCGCAATCGGGTGGCGGCGCTCAAGGCCTCATCGCTTTCTGACACGCGCATGGCGGCGCAGTTGCAGGTGGGAGCGGCCGCCGACCTTTCCAGCTCGGTTGCGCTGCTGACGCGTGCCTTGCGCACTGACCCGGACAACAGGGAGGCCTCGGCCAATTTGCTCTCACTGCTTTCCCACGGCAGCCTGATGCATACCATTTCCCCGCAACTGCGATTGCCGCAGGGTGTGCAGGAGGCGCGGTTGGTGGCCATGAGCGCCTCGCAGTCCACCGTGGTTGCCGTCAGTCGTCTTGGCCAGCATGAGGTTCTCAGCAGTTGGCCACTGGAGGGCGGCACAAGACAGGATGAGCATTTGCCCGATGGGGTTCTGGTGACGGCCATGCAGATGAGTGCGGATGGTCAGGAGGTGTATCTGGCGCGTGACGATGGCGCGGTGATGCGCTGGTCGCTCAAGGGCCCGCAGAAGCTCAGCCGCCTTGAGCCCGTGATGCCTCCCGCCCCCAAGGGAGGACCTCAATCGGCCCTGAGTCTTGCGCTCTCAGGGGATGGCCGCACGCTGGCTGCCGGTGGTGATTATGGCCGCATTCAGATTTGGGATTTGGGCCAGCCGAAGGAGCCGGCGAAGGTTCTGGATCATCCCGCGCCCAAGGGCGTGCAGACGCCGATCAATCATCTCGTGCTCGATTATCTCGGCAGCGTGGTGGCCAGTGGCAGCAACACCAGTGGCGGCGATCAGCTGCGGGTGCGCGGCGTGGCCGCGGTGTGGGATTTGCAGACCGGTGAGATCATTGGCGATTTGATCCAAGCCGAAGAGTCCATCAGCGCGTTGGCCGTGCAGGCGCCGCGGCAGTGGCTGGCCTTTGGTCTCAACGGTGGCAGTGCCCATGTCGTGCATTACACGCAGATGGAGGAGGTGGTTGGAGAACTCAAGCATCCCTCGGCGGTGACGCGTCTGAGTTTTGAGGCCGGCGGCTCCATGTTGGTGGTCGGCGACGGCGGCGGTTTTGTGCATGCCTGGGACATGAGCAATGGCAAGCCGCGGATACCGGCACGCGCCCACGATGGCGCCATCATCGAGCTTGGGCAGAGCCAACAGGCCGGTTTGATGGTCAGTGTCTCGCGCCACGGGGAGTTCCAGGTCTGGGACATGCGCAGTGGCCAGGTGCGTTCGCAGCGTTTGCGCCACAGCCTCTCCGCGCTTGGCCTCACGGCGGATGCGGGCATGTTGGTCATGGCGCCGCGCTATCAGGGTTTTGTGCAGGCTTGGCGGGTCCACTCACGCATGACGACGCGGCGGTTCGAGGGAGCTTCCCTTGCGGTTTTTGACAAGCCCGTCCCCAAGCCTGTCAATCCGAGGATCAAGGGCAACCTGCTGGCCTTTGATGCGGACTCCAATCTCGCCGCGGTGGCCAGCGGCGTTGAGGGTGAGGTGCAACTGTGGGACTGGAGCAGTGGCCTGCCATGGGGGCGTGGCTTTAGGCACCCGCCTGCCGTGGGAGCACTGGCCATGTCTGCAAAAGCCGGCTTGCTGGCAACAGCGGGGCGCGATCAGGAAGTGCGCTTCTGGCGCCTGGGCAAGGAGGGCGGAGCTCAACCCACCGGCCTGGTCCTGCGCTTTGATCGGTTCATCAGTGCCTTGGCCTTTGATGGAGCGGGCCGGCGTTTGGCCACGGTGAGCGACGAGGGCGAGCTGCGCCTCTGGGATGCGCAGAGTGGCGCCAGTCTCTCGCCGCCGATTCGCGTGGGGGCGCAGGTGGCGGCGATGCATCTCGATGAGGCGGCGCAGCGCCTGTTCTTCAAGGTCGACAAGCAGGGCTGGTACTCCCTGCCCTTGCCGGCCTTCGATGCCGAGGCCCTGCCGGCTTGGTTTTTGCAGCTCGCCGAGGCACTCTGCCGTCGTCGGCTCAGTGCGGATTCCAGATCCGAGGATTTGGAGATCGACGCCTTGTTGCAGGCCCGCAGTGAGCTGGCCCAGCTCCACACGGACGGAGCCGCGCCGCAATCCCTGCGCCGGTTTGCGGATTGGCTGTTGGCCGATCCGCGCAGTCGCGCCCTAAGCCCCATGGAAAGCGAGAGCCTCGAGAACTACCTCAAGCGCCTCGGCCAATCCAAGGAAGAAGCCGCTGCGGAAGAGGTGCACTGGTTGACCTCGCCCTGATGGCTTGAGGCTTGGCCATCAAAAAACCCCGCACGCGCTGAGCATTGCGGGGTTTGAGTTGAAATTGGTAGCGGGGGTTGGATTTGAACCAACGACCTTCAGGTTATGAGCCTGACGAGCTACCGGGCTGCTCCACCCCGCGATTTGGTAGGCCGGTACAGTGACCCGCACTCAAGAGAGATGCAACCGCGAAAACGCGCTTTCTTGCGCTTTGGGCGCTTGCCTCGCCCCGGGCCGGGGCGCAGGGTAAAGGCTTCCGCTTGCGCTACGCCCTCTTTGACCTCGATCACACCCTGCTGCCCTTCGACACCCAGGCGCTTTTTTGCAACTTCGTGCTCAAGCGTCACCCTTGGCGTCGGTTGGGTTTGTTGTGGTTCTTGCCCTTTGGTCTGGCCAAGGCTCTGCGCTTGGTGAGCACGGCGAGGGCCAAGCAGGCCTTTCATGCCTATCTTTGCGGCATGCCCACGGATCGGCTGCAGGCCTTGGTGCGCGAGTTTGTGCCCCAGGAGGTGATGCCCCGTCTTTATCCTGAAGTTCTCGAGCGCCTTGAGCAGCACCGCCGCGAGGGCGCGCTGCTGGTGCTCAACACGGCCAGCCCAAGCCTTTATGCCCGAGAGATTGCCGATGCCTTGCGCATGGATGCCTGTGTGGCCACGGAGGTGAGCCCAAGCGCGCGTCTGCCGCTGTGGATGCCCCTGCCCCTTGGCAACAACAAGGGTCAGGCCAAGATCCCGGCAATGCTGAGGTTGTTGCCTCAGCTCGCAGGCCAACAGGGCAGCGCCGAGGTCTGGGCCTATAGTGACAGTGCGGCGGATTTGCCGCTGTTGAACTTCGCCGGCAATGCGGTGTTGGTGCACCCCAGCGCCTCCTTGAGGGCAGTCATGCCTGGGGCCGAGGTGCTGTTGCCCCCACGGCCCTATCGCGGGCGCGTGGGCGACATGCTTGCGGTCTTGCAGCAGGTGCTGGGCCTTTACCCTCAGAGGCCCCAGCCTGGGCGGTAGGCGCGCTTCCAGAGCTTCTCGCCTTCCGGGTTGTCGATGAGGCGGCCGGTTTGCTCATCGCAGCGCACCACGCTTTGAGTGCGGTAGGCAATGTTGGCCACATGACACATCATGGTGCTGATTTGTCCTTCCTCGATCGGGCTGTT
This sequence comes from Prosthecobacter sp., assembly GCA_030833205.1. GTDB lineage: Bacteria > Verrucomicrobiota > Verrucomicrobiia > Verrucomicrobiales > Verrucomicrobiaceae > Prosthecobacter. The sequence continues at coordinate 17,550 of JAURHS010000001.1, read as the reverse complement.
GAGTTGGCCATTGCCGCGCACGGCTTCAATGAAATTGCCGAAGTGCGCGGGATCACCGCCGCCGGCGCCCTTGCCCTTGCCCATTTCCTTGCCCTTGGGGTCAAACAGCGTCCAGGTGTTGCTGCTGATGGCCATGGTGCCGGCGTCACCGTAAAAGACGACCTCGGCCAACGGCTTGTCTGCGGCGCGAGCATGGCAGGAACTCTGCACCCACTCGCAACCGGCGTGACCAAAATCAAACACCGCATTGCCGGTGTCAGGCGTTTCCTGCGCGTCCTTGAAGAAGTACCGCCCGCCGTTGTAGGTGACGCGTTTGGGGTAGCGGCCCTTGAGGCCCCAGCGAAGGATGTCCAGGGTGTGGATGCCGTTGTTGCCCATTTCGCCGTTGCCCCAGTGCCAGAGCCAGTGCCAGTCGTAGTGCACAAAGTTTTTCATGTCGTGCTTGTCGTCATCAGGCACCGGACCCTGCCATTGGTTCCAGTCGAGTTGAGCGGGCACGGCGGTGACCTTGCCGCTCTCGCGGCGGCTGTTGTAGTAAAAGCCTCGGCCGTAGCGCACCTCGCCAATGGCGCCTTCATGCAGGGCAGTGATGGCTTCCTTCATCCAGGTGCGGCGCTGGTTGCCCATCTGCACCAGTTTGCCGCTGGCCTTGGCTGCGGCCACCAAGGCCTCGGCCTCGCCAGGGTTTTGGCTGCCGGGTTTTTCCACATAGACATGCTTGCCGGCCTGCAAGGCCAGAATCGCCATTGGCGTGTGCCAAAAATTGGGCGTCGCCACGCAGACCACATCCACCGAGCGGTCCTCCAAAATCCTGCGGAAGTCCGCCACGCCCACCGGTGGCGTGCCCTGCGCATCGGCCACGACCTTCAACCCGCGCTCCAGCCTGGTGGGATCGGCTTCGGCAAGGTAGGCAATCTCAACCCCCTGCAATTTCAGCAAGGCCTGCACATGGCCCATGCCGCGGCCAAGGCCGATGACCGCAGCGCGCACCTTTTTGGCGGCGGCGTCCGCAGCGAGCAGGCGCGGCAGGGTTTGCAAAGCAGCGAGGCAGGTGGCTTGTGCGAGCAGGTGACGACGGTTCATGGTGTGGAGTCATCGCCGCGGAAGGCAGCCTTTTATCTTTCGGCGGGTAAATCCCTGCAGCCTGCGCCGCCCTCAAGATAGGGCTTGCAGGCGGGCCGGGCTGCTTTCTTGATGAGAGCGCATGACCGATCCCAACGCGACGCTTCCATCCTCTTGGGGTGCCGTGCTCAGCGACCTGTTGCAATGGAGTTCCCAGGCCGGTGTTGGCGGCTGGGCGCTGGCCCTGATGGCGTTGGTGGCAGTGCTGGTGATGTTGCGCGGCCTGCTGCAATGGGTGATCGCGGTCAGCAGTCTGGCTCTGGCTGTGGCGGCTGGTGCCTTGGTTTTGGATCAGCGCATGCGCCTGCTGGGCTCGTATGCCGCCGAGGTCAGCACCACCAAGCTGATGTTGCTGGCCGCCTTGGCCGGTCTGTTGGTGTTTTTTCTGACGCGCGCCTTGCTGCGTCTGATGGCCAAATTGGGACTGCTGGCTTTTTTGGCGGGGCTGACGGGTTGGAAGGCAGGCCTGCTGAGTCTGCTTCCTTCCAGCCTCGCTCTGGGCCTTGGGGCCTTTGTGATGCGCGGTTGGACGGCAGTGGCCAGTCTGCAGGATGCCTTGGGCGCAGCCACGGCGGCAGCTGCACCCTCAGCGCATTCGCCCAGTCGCTGGTTGGCCGCCTTGAGCGAGCAGTGGGACCGCAGCGCCCTGGGGTCATGGATGGAAAGCCTCGATCCCTTTGATCTGCGCGCGCGCAGCAATCTGGCGCGGCTGCTGGTGCTCTGGCCCGATGGCCGGGTGTGGCGTGAGTTGGCCCAGCGCGATGAGGCCCTAGCGCGGATGCTCAATGATCCAGCCATCCTTGAGCTCGGCAGCGATGCGCAGGTGCGTCTGGCCATTGAAAAACACAATGTGGCCGGCCTCATGCAAATGCGTCAGGTGGCGCAGGCGGCAGCTGATGCGCGCCTTGAGCCTCTGCTCAAAACCCTGGTGCTGGAACAGGCCATGGACGAGGTCATTTACCGCAGTCCTGCGGCGGCAGCTCCCAAGGCGCAGCCGCTCCCCGCGCCCTGAAGATCAGGGTTGATGGCTCAGGCTTGGGCGGCGCTGTGGGTCTCGAGGCATCGGGTTTCGGTGAGGATCCACTTCAGGCAGGCGTCGTGCGCCTCGCAGGGAATCGAGTCGCGCAGTTGAATCTCGTAGGCGATGCCAAGGCACTGAGCGCGCAGTCTTGGATCGGCCAGCAGGCGATCGTAGAAACCGCCACCCCGTCCCAGCCGCCTGCCATCGCGCGATGAATAGGCCAAGGCAGGCACCAGCAGCACGCGCAGATCCTCAAGCCCGAGAGTGCTTGTCTCTGGGGCAGGCTCCCAAACGCCAAGACTGCCGCGCTGGCACTGCGCCAAACTCTCGATGCGCTTGGCCACCAGCCGTTGATTCTGCACCGCAAACAGGGCGGCTTGCCAGCCCTGCCGATGCAGCCAGGGCAGAAACTCGCCGAGCAGATCGGGCTCACTGCGCAGGCCGCCAAACAGGCCGATGACTCCGGGCTTGGGCCAAGTGGAGGCATGGGCCTTGAGTTGGGCGATGAGCTGTCCAGACCATCGCGCAAGTTGGTCTTCGGGGCACAGCCGCAGCCGCTCGCGCATCTCGCGGCGCAAGGCCGCCTTGCTTGAGGCATCGGCTGTCGGAAGGTCCATGGTGCGACCAGTCTTGGGCAAAAGACGGGCCGCCGCCAGTCTGGAATGTTGCGGGCGACGCGCTGCTGACCCTGAGAAATCCGGCATTGTCAGGGCGGCGCCAGCGGTTAGCATGTCGGTCTCTGGTCTCACCGCCCAGAGCTGACACCACCAGCCATGAGCCCGCCGCCTTCCAGCAGCAGTGAGCGCCGCCCCCTGCGGCAGCGGGTGATGAGTCTTTGGCCGCGCCCCTCACCCCAGCAGGATTGTGTGGGGCTGCGTCCGCAGCGCGGTTGGCGGCAGCGCAATCTGCAGTTTCTCGGTGAGGTCTGGCTGCCCTCGATCATGACGCCACGGGCCCCGGGAGCCTCAGCACAGTGGCAACAGGCGTCCTGTGATCAGTCGCTGGCCGCCACCTGGCTGGGGCATGCCGGCTTCTTTGTGCAGATGGCCGGCTGCAACCTGCTCATTGATCCCAACTGGGCCCTGTGGCATGGCCCCATCAAGCGCGTGCGCCAGCCCAGTCTCTGGGCCTCGGACCTGCCGCCGGCCGACCTCGTGCTGGTGACGCACGCGCATTTCGATCACCTCCACCTGCCCAGCCTGCGCCGGGTGGCGCATGGCCAGCCCATCATCGTGCCGCGCGGCGTGGGCGCGGTCGTCAAGCGCTGCGGCTTTGGTGAGGTGGTGGAGTTGGATCTGTGGCAAAAGGTGCACTACCGCGATCTGACCATCACGCTCACGCCGGCCAAGCACTGGGGAGCGCGCTTCCTGCACGACACGCATCGCGGGTTTGGCGGTTTCCTCATGGAGGGCGCAGGGCGCAGCGTTTTTCACTGCGGCGACAGCTCGCTCTTTGATGGCTTTGCCGAGATTGGCAAACGCGCGGATCTGGATCTGGCCCTGCTGCCCATCGGGGCCTACAAGGCACCCAGTGGCCGACCGGTGCACATGAATCCCGCCGAGGCCCTTGAGGCTTTCGAGATGCTGGGCGCGCAGCAAATGCTGCCCATGCACTATGGCACCTTTCCCCTTGGCGGCGAGCCCATGGACGAGCCTCTGCAATGGCTGCACCGCGAGGTGCGCAGTCGCGGTCTGGGTCAGCGGGTGCTGCTGCCTGAAGAGGGTGAGTCGCTGCTGTGGTCGGCGGCCTGATGGCGCCAACAGGCGCAGGGTTTGCGAGGCTTGATTTATTTCAGCTCAATCCACATCGGTGAGACCCAGACCAACTCGCCATTGCTCTGCTCTCCGCGCCAGTAGTAGTAGCTGGTCTTGCCGGGCTCGGGCTTGGGGTCCGTCCATTGCAGATCCAACACGGCCTTGGGTTCGATGGCGATGGGATGCTCGACATTGTCCTTGATCAGGGTGACCTTGGCAAAGGGCGCCGTGCCTTGAAGGTGACAGGTGATGCGGGGCGCGCCGCGCAAGGCAAAAGCTTCGCCCATGCGATGCTCGCGGCCGTCCTCGCCCAGACAGCGCGAGTCGGCGATGATGTTGTCCGTGGCGCCGTAGGTGCGGCGCTTTTTCATCGCCTCGAGAATGGCCTCGCGGCTGGCATCGCGCGCATAAACCATGGCGTAGCTGATGTGGGTGCTGCCGTGGTCGCTGCTGCTCTGGAAGCTGAAGCGAATGCCCTTGGCAAAGGCATGGTTGATGAAGCCTGCGGGCTCCCAGCCACCAATGGCATCCTGCTCAGTGGGGCAACGCGGACAGCCTGGGTACTCGTAGTTTTGGCGCGCGCCCTGATAGACCTCGACCATGGGCTCGACGAGCGGATCATGATTGCGCCAATCCGTGCCCATGTTGCCCACGCTGGTGTGGCTGGCGCAGACGCCGCCAAACTGATGCAGGTAGCGGTAAAGCATCAAGGTATCCGGCGCCGGCGCAAAAACCTTGGGGTCGCTGATGGGCAGACGCGGCAGGGTGCGCACGCCGCGCTGGGCGAAGACGCAATTGCGGTGGCCCTCCGGGTAGGGCACGCTGCGCTCGTAACTGAACATTGGCGTGAAGGCCCCGCTGAGCAGAAAGGCGTCCGTGGTTTTCTGGGTCAGCCACCAGGTGTACTCGCGGCCGTTGCCGTTGTCGTGATCGCCGTTGCCAATCCAGTCCATCGACGCGGCATCCATGCCATAGCGCCACATGTCCTCAAGCGGACCATCGCCTGCGGCATCGCCGCTGATTTCGGTGTGGCGATGAAACTCACCGCGCAAAATCCGCAGACTCTCGCCGCCCACATCGCTGCGGTAGTTGCGGATCGCCGCCACCTCGCTGCGTTCCGCCAGCGTGCGGGCGCTGGGTTTGGGGTCGGCCTGTGGCGGCAGCGCCGCAGGCTTGAGCACCGCGGGCCTGGGCTGGCCTGCGGCCACGAGGCGGCTGACATAGACATCGCTGTCAAAGGGGTCGCTACTGGCATCCAAGGCAGCGTTGCCGCCCTTGCCCTTGGGGTCCTTGGCGCGGGTGAACTCGGCCATGCGGTCCATGCGATGATCCGTGCTTTGCGCCACATACAGGCTTTGTGCGCCACAGCCCAGGGCCGGCACACCATAGGAGAGGTTGTCGCTGTGCGGCAGCAGCATGGGCCCCTGCCACTGCTCGCCGTCCAGGTAACAGGCGTAACTGACCCAGGTGCTGCCCACCGGCCCGCGAAAGCTGTTGAGGCGGCTGCGCACGACCAGCCAGATGCGGCCCTCGGGATCGAGTCCAAGGCGGCCCAGGTTATTGAAGGTGTTCCAGCCCTCGGCCTTGGCGTGTTCGCCGGCCTTGTCGCGGCGAACCGCGGGTTGCAGGTACGCGTCCGCGGGCAGGCCCTCGGCCAGTTCGGGGGCGGTGGGCGGCGGGGCGGCCTTGCTGTCAGCGCCGCGCAGATTGCCCCTTTTGCCGCTGCGCCGCGCCTGAGCGCTGGGCAGGGCTTCGGCCAGTGAGCCGACGGGTTCCATCCACTGGCCCTTGGCGCGGACCAGCAATCCAATTTGCCGATCTCGATACAGGCCAATGCCGTCCGCCGCATCATAGGCACCCCAATCCTTGCCCCAGGTGGCTCCGCTTTTCTCCCAGGCAATCCACAAGGCGCCCTGCTTGTCGTAGCAGAGGCTGGCGCGGGCTTCATACAGTGGGCTGTTGGCGACGGCCATGGTTTGGTTTTCTTCCTGACTCCAGAGCCAGAGGTCGTAGTCGCCCTTGCCGTAATCATCCCAGGCCACGGCCACGCCCCTGGGGCCGGCGGCAATCGCCGGTTGCCAGCAGTTGCCCTGGCTATGGGAAAGGATCTGTGCCGCCTGCCATTGGCCATCGCTGTTTTGGTTCATGCTGCGGATCTCGAAGCGACCCTCGGCATTGGCGGCCTGCCAGGCCAGCCAGACGCGGCCCTGGGCATCGCAGGTGGCCACCGGGGCCAGATCATTGCCCGGGCTCTGGCTGAGGTTTTGCACCGGGCCCAGTTTGCCCTGCGCAAAGCTGCGGGCGAGGATTTCAAACTGCCCCTTTTGTTGCTGGCTCCAGAAGATCCACAAGGTGCCATCGCCTGCGGTGGCCAAGGCGGATTTGTAGATGTCGCCGCCCGCTTCGGTGACGGCCAGCGGCTGCGCGGTCCAGTGCAGACCGTCGCGCACATGCAACCAGAGTTGATCGCCTCCGGCAGGCTTGGCCAGGAAGCTCAGGTCCTTGGGCTCGGCTTCCCAGCGCTTGGCGCGCTCATCGCGGTCGAGGCCTGGAGTAAAGCTTTGATAAAGCAGGTAGCCCGTGCCTTTGCGATCAAAGGTGATGGCCGGGTAGTCATCGTCGCTGCGTTGCATGGACAGGCGGCGGGTGTGCGAGGCGGTGCGCTGCACGGCCACACGCCCACCGAGCAGGTCCAGCGGCTCGCCGTCCTTCAGGTCGGACAATGGGAAGGAGAAGTTGCCCTGCTTGGTTTCCACCTGCACCACGGACTCCGGAGTCAGCTCGCTTAGGCGCACCCAAACGCCGTTGTCGAGGATGGGCCCAAGATTGGCTGCGGCGCGCTTGGCCATGCCCAGCTTGCTGTTGTTGTTGCTGCGGCCCTTTTTGATGCCGGCACCGGCGCGGGTGGAAAGCATCCAACCATCCTGGCCGAGGATCTTGTCGCTGCGCTCAAAGCGCCAGCCTTCCACGCTGCGCACGCTGCCGGGGCTGACCTTGATCTTGCCGTCCCAGGCTGTGCCCTGCTTGTCGCTGAGGCCCATTTGAATGAGGAGGGATTGATCCTCAGCGGCATGTCCCAGGCGGGTGGCGGCAGTGGTGAGGCACAGACCCAGGAGCAAGGCGAGGCGGCGATTCATGGGGCTGTCAACGTGCGGGAGGCCTTGAAATTGCAGCGGCTCGGTGACTTGCCTCTTGCAAGGCCGCAGCCCCAAGGCCCAAGTGCGCGCCATGAAGCCCATTGTGCAGATCTCCCTGGACCTCACCAACATTGACGAAGCCCTGCAGACTGCCGAGATGGCGCTGCGCGCCGGTGTGGACTGGCTGGAGGCCGGCACGCCATTGATTCTGGCCGAGGGCCTGCACGGCGTGCGTGCCCTGCGGCAGGCCTTTCCCAAGGTGCCCATCGTGGCGGATCTCAAGACCATGGACGGCGGTTATTTGGAGGCCGAGATGATGGCCAAGGCCGGTGCCACCCATGTGGTGGTGATGGCCCGCGCCCATGAGCACACCATTGGTTGTGTGGTCAAGGCCGGCGCGGATTTCGGCTGCAAGGTGATGGGCGATAACATGATCTGCCCGGACATGGTCGCCGGCGCGAAGTGGCTTGAGGACCTCGGCTGTGATTATGTCATTCATCACATCGGCTACGATGAGCGCCGTGGCATTGCCGCCAGTGGAGCAAGGGCGCCGAGCCCGATGGACCAATTGCGGCAGGTGGTGCAGGCCGTGCAGATCCCGGTGCAGGCCGTGGGCGGCCTGAGCCTTGAGCAGGCCATCGAGTGCCCGCGCCATGGAGCGCCGCTGGTGGTCTTGGGCGCTCCACTGACGATTGATGCCGATGCCTTCCGCACGGCCGACGGCAACCTCGAGGCCTCATTGCGTCTGATCTGTGATGCGGTGCATGCGCAGACGGTGCTGCGCTAAAGGCGCCCTGACCAAGGCAGGCGCGTCAGCTCCTGAGACGGCGGCAAAAAGTCAAGCTCCATCGGCGCTGCCGGGTGCCCCTCGGCGCATGGAATCAAACTCTCCGTTTGGAATGGACGACAGGCCATGCCATGTTCCGCGCCCCGATGTCTCAGGAATTGCTCGCCAGCCTCGATGCCCTGCCGCAGCGTCAAAGCGCGTTGATGCAGCGCCTGCATGCGCTGCTTGAACCCACAGGGCCTGCGGGCCTGGAGGCCATGGCGCGCGAGGCCCAGCGTCTGACCCGGCAGAATTTTGGTCGCACGATGCGCATGTTTGCGCCGCTGTACCTTTCCAATGAGTGCGTCAACAACTGCAGCTACTGCGGTTTCTCGCGCGACAACCACGCCATTTTGCGCGTCACGCTCAGCGTCGAGCAGGTGGTGGCCGAGGCCAGACATCTGCAGGCGCAGGGCTTCCGCCACATCCTGTTGGTGGCTGGCGAGCATCCGCGTTTTGTCAGCAGCGGTTATCTGCAGGAGTGCCTGCAGGCCCTGCGTGCTGAGGTGCCCACGCTGGCTCTGGAAGTGGGCCCAATGGAGGCCAATGAATACGCGCAAATGGTCGAGGCCGGTGCCGAGGGCCTGGTGGTTTACCAGGAAACCTATGACCGCGAGGTGTACGCACAAATGCACACGGCCGGCCCGAAGAAGGACTACGACTGGCGCGTGGCCTGTCCGCTGCGCGCCTATGAGGGGGGCTTCCGCCGCATTGGGCTTGGGGTGCTCTTCGGGCTCTCGGATTGGCGTCTGGAGGCCCTGCGCCTGGGAGCGCATTTGGAATACCTGCAGAAGCATTGCTGGAAGGCGCATTTCACCGTGGCCTTTCCGCGCCTGCGTCCTGCGGCCGGGGGATTTGCGCCCACGCACGGTTTCCCGGATTGGGCGCTGGTGCAGGTGCTCTGCGCCTTTCGCATCGTTTTCCCGCAGGTTGGCGTGGTGCTGAGCACCCGCGAGCCTGCGGCCCTGCGCGATCGTCTTGCGCCGCTTGGCGTCACCAGCATGAGTGCCGGCAGTCACACCGAGCCAGGCGGCTACACCGGTGCAGGGGCCGAGGATCTGCATCAAACCGTGCGCGGCAAGCGCGTGGAGGCGCAGGGCGCGGCAACGCGTGCCGAGGGCCAATTCAACATCGCCGATGAACGCAGCCCGGCAGAGGTGGCGCAGGTGCTTAGTGCCCTCGGTCTCGATCCGGTGTGGAAAGACTGGGACCCGGCAATCCTCAGCGGCGGCGAAGCGGCCGCCTGAGTCTCAGGCCCAGCATCCTCAGGACGCATCCAGGCCTCAGCGCAGCATCCACAATTTTTTGTCGCTGCGAACAAAGACGGCAGCGTTGCTGATGGCGGCGCTGCACAGTACGGTGTCCTTCAAGGCCACGCTGTGCACCACTTCGCCTTCCTTGGCGCGGCTGTCGATGACCTGGAAATCTCCGCGCTCGCTGGTGATGTAGAGGTAGGGGCCGGCGGCAACGGGCGAGGCACTGAAGGGCCCCTTGAGCCGCAGTTTCCAGGCTTCGTCGCCATTTTGCAGGCTGGCCTTCACCAACACGCCTGCACCGTTGAGCACAAAGAGACTGTCGCCCAAGGCCAGCGGGCTGCCAGTGCCAGGGCGCAGGCCATTGGCGCGCCAGAGCTGCGAGACGGCGCCTTGATCGGGGCGCAGGGCGGTGATGCCATTGGAGGGCACATAGATGGCGTCCTGAGTCACGGCGCTGCTGGGAATGGTGCTGGCGCCGTCGCCGTATTTCCACAGCACCTTGCCGCTGCGCGCCTCGATGCCGGTGAGCCCTTCGCTGGACTGCAGGGCCACGCTGTTGGCAAAGACCGTGGCGCTGGTCCAATTGGCCGCCTTGGGGCGTTCCAGTTTCCAGCGGTTGACGCCGTTGGCCGTGTCCAGGCCAAGGGCCAGCGATTGGCTGTCGTTCTCCGCCTGCACCACGAGGGTCTCGGCAATGACCACGGGCGAGGAGGACATGCCCAGGCTGTTGCTGGCGTTGGGATAGTCCAGAGTCAGGCCGCGCAGCCAGACCAGCTGCCCATCGAGATCAAAGGCAAAGCAGTCGTTGGAGGAATACAGCGCATAGATCAACTTGCCATCGCTGCATGGCGTTGGGGCGGCAACGCTGGTTTTGTTGTGCGCCATGGTGCGGCCGGTGGCGCGCAGCACGCGCTCCCACAGAGGCTTGCCGCTGGTGGCCTCAAAGCAGAGCACATGCAGGTTGGCCTGCTCCGGGCCGCTGCTGGCCGTGACATAAACGCGGCCATCGACCACAATCGGGCTGCTCAATCCGCGGCCAGGCAATTCGGCGCTCCAGCCCACCTCCAGCTTGGGGCCTGGGGCCTTGGCCTCATGGCTGACGCCACCGCCGTTGGGGCCGCGGAATTGCAGCCAATCATCGGCTTGGGCAAGGGAGCTCAGCAGGGTGCAGAGGACAAGGAGGGGACGCAGCATGATGGGTGGGGCGTTGAGGTTGAGAGGGCGCGTCGGCGCTTATTTGGCCAGGGCCAGAGCGGTGCCCGTGGCGTCACAGATTCGCAGTTGGAATTGCCATTCCACGGTCCAGGTCTCGGTCTGCTCATTTTGGCAGCACTTCACCAGCAGGGTGTTGCGGCCCTTCTGCAGCTTCACGGGCAGCTTGTATTGATCGAGCTTGGCGCCGCGATGGTACTCGTCGCGGGCAAAGATCAGCTTGCCGTTGAGCCAGATCTTCCAGCCATTCTTGCAGCCCAGCCGAATCTGCGCCTCCAGCGCTTCTGGTGCATCAAACTCGGTGTAGGCGTAGCCCACGACTTCCTTGATCATGCCAAAGGGCTTGTTGAAATCGATCTGACCGTACTCGTCGCTGCTTTGGTGATCCTTCCAAGCGATCTTGCCGGTCTTGCCATCGTATTGGGCGTCGGTGCGGATCTCGGTCTCGGGTGGGTACACGGTGTCGAAGCCGCGGCGCTCGACATTGCTGAAGGGCGCAATCAACTTCCACTGCCGCACAAAGCCGAAGTGCTTGGCCAGGTCCACCGGCTTGCCAAGCTCCTTGAGTTTCTTGGCCAGTTCCTTGACCTGATCCTCATCGCGGGCGCTTTGCATGGCCTGGGAAAAAGCGGTCAGCGCCTGTTCCTTGCGCCCTGCGGCCAAGTCCGCATTGCCCTGCTCGAGCAGTTTGCCCACGGGATGGCGGCGCAGCTCACTGCTGGGGTCCTCCAGCAGGCTGTCGGCCAGGGCTGCCGCGCGCTTGGGTTGGGCGCCAAGCAGCAGGTCGTAGCAGAGCACACGGGCGGCAGGGCTGTTGCTGGTGTCGCGCAGAAATTTCTCGAGTGCTTCAAGAGGCAGGGCCTTGGCATGCTTCTTGGCGAGGGTGTCGGCGGCAGCGCGCAGCCAGTTCTCGGCCAGAGGCCCGGCCCCGTTCATGGCCTTGAGAATGGCAGGCAGTTCCGCGGCCTGCTGAGCGACCAGCGTTTTCAAGGCGGCTGAGGCCTCAACATTGCCTCGGCCCTCGGGGCCAACGGCGCGGATGGCGTCGAGGCTGGACTGCAGATCGGCGGCGGCGCGCAGACCGAGGGAGGGAAGCGACAAAGCCAGAACAAGAAGGGGGAGGCGAACGGGGGACAACATGGCGCAGAGTCAAGAACGCCGCGCAGGCCGCCGGAGTTTCCGGGCAAATGCATTCCGTCGCCCTGCTTTGTCGGTTGCGTCTGCGCCCTGCCATCGCTATGCAGCCCTCGCCGCTTGGCGCGCATTGTCATGAAGGGTCTTGGCCTGCTCAAATTGCCCGATGCTTGGCAGCATCAGGCCGTGGAGGCCCTGCGTGCCGGCTGCGATGTCGTCCTGAGCGCCCCAACCGGGGCGGGCAAGACCTATGTCTTTGAGTTGCTTTGGCAGCATCGTGCCTTTGGCGGACAGATGGTGTACACGGTACCCACGCGGGCGCTGGCCAATGAAAAATACGCGCAATGGCAGCAGGAGGGATGGCCGGTGGGCATTGCCACCGGCGATTTGGCGCAGGATGTGGATGCGCCGGTACTGGTGGCCACGCTGGAGACGCAGTTGGAATCCTTGATCCGCGGCGAGGGCCCGGCCCTGCTGGTGATTGACGAGTACCAGATGGTGGCCGATGCGCAGCGCGGCGCGCACTATGAGGCGGCGCTGGCCTTGGCGCCGCTGGAGACGCGGTTGCTTCTGCTGAGTGGATCGGTGGCCAATGCGCCTGAGGTGGCGCAGTGGTTGCAGCGTTTGGGTCGCAGGGTCGAGGTGGTGGCCACTGAACATCGACCGGTGCCGCTTGAGGAAACGCCCTGGGAGGTCCTGCCCCAGCGCCTGTCGCGGCAGATGAAACACTTCTGGCCGCAGATGGTGGCGGCGGTGCTGATGGCGGATTTGGCACCGCTGCTGATTTTTTCGCCGCGCCGCCGCGATGCCGAGAGCATTGCCCATCGGCTTGCCGCAGATCTTCCCGCAGGGGAGCCGTTGGTGCTCAGTGCGCAGCAACGCGCGCTTTGTGGAAGGCAGTTGGCGGCCTTGCTGGAGCGGCGCATTGCCTACCACCACAGCGGGCTATCCTATGCCGTGCGCGCCGGCGTCATCGAACCGCTGGCCAAGGTGGGCGCGCTGCGCGTGGTGGTGGCCACCATGGGCCTTGCCGCGGGGATCAATTTTTCCGTGCGCAGTGTGCATGTGGCCGCAGTGAGTTTTTACGATGCGCATGGCGCGCAGCAAAAGCTCGCGCCTGATGATTTGTTGCAGATGTATGGCCGTGCAGGGAGGCGCGGGTTGGATGAGCGCGGCGATGTCATCACCAGCAAGCATAGCCCCTCGCTGCGCGACGCGCGTGCCGCGCGCCTGCATCGCAGCTCGCGGCTGGCCTGGCCAATCTTCCTGCGCATCATGAAGCACGCGGCCTTGGCCGGGCGCGATCCCTTTGCGGCGGCGCAGGATTTTGCGCAGCGGCTCTTTGCCAAGACGCCACCGCCTCTGGGGCATCTGCTGCCCGAGGCGCAGGGCAATCTGCAAGGTGCGCTGCACAAGGCAGGCGCGGCCTGGTTTGGCCTCGAGGCCAGTGAGACCCAGATGCAGGACTCACAAGGCCAGTGGGTGCGTGCGCCGGCGCTGCCCGCGCAGTGGCTTCCGCTGGCACAGACGCGCTGCTGGCAGGGCGCTGGCCTCGGACATGCCTTGTCCGACCCCCAGTGGGTGGCGCAACTGGCGCAGGGCCTGGGCCGTGTCTGTCGTCTTGGGCGCACGGCCTCTGGCGCGCCCTGTTACGGTTTGGAGATTGCGCTGGGCCAGATTGAGCAGGAAGGGCTGCTGCGGCCCACGCGCAGTCTGCGCCGTCTGCTGGGCCTGCCCAAGACGCCGGCGCTGTGGCCACTGCAGGAGGTGCGTCAATCCTGGGCAACTCCCTTGGCTGAGGCCCTGGAGCCGATTTGGCAAAAGGTGATGAGTGCTGCCCCGCGTTTGAAGCTTGAGCAGTTGCCGGTGGTGATCGGTCCCAGCGGTCAGGTCCATGTGCCCTTGGATTTGAGTCAGGCCGAGGTGCCTGCGCGCGGCGATGCCCACGGCGTGAATCTTTATCCCGCGCCAACCAGGCAGGTGGCGGTGAAGGCTGTGCTGGAGCAGGAGGCGGCGGCTGCTGCAGGTGCGCGAGCCGCTGAGCCTGCGCCGGGCTCGGCGCTGCACGCCTGGCGTGCCTTGGGCTTGATGGATGCCAAGGGAGTGCCCACGCGTCGCGGTGAGATTTTCTCGTTTTTCCAAGGCGGCGAGGGCCTGGCGGTGGTGGCGGCTCTGGAGGACGAGGGCTACGCGATTGCCGATTTGGTGCTGCACCTTGCCAATCTGCGCGGTGGCAACCGTTTTGATCTTGGCGCGCCCTGTGACTCGGAGCGCCTGGCGGCCGTTTGCCGCAACACCTTTGGCTTTGTGCAGTACGAGGGCTACCTGCACCAGGGATTGCCCCCGGATTACGGCGAGGGCGCCGCTGAAGTGCTCAGCGGGCTGTGGCGTGAGAATGCGGCGGCGATGTTTCGCGGCAGTGCTGAGGTGGCGGCCGGTGATGTGTCGCGCGCCTATGTGGAGTGGCTGAGTCTGCTGCGCCACATCACCCATGCGCCGCGACATCCCTGGCCGCGTTGGCAGGCCCTGCAGGAACAGGCCAAGGCGATGCTCAAGCAGCATGGTCCGGCCCTGCGCCATCTCTTCGCGCTGCAACTGCCGCCGCTGACGCAGGCGCAGCGCCGCGGCAAGGTGCGTTTTTACTAGGCGTGCCACGAGTCTGGCAGCCAAAAACTTTTTATGCTGCGGGTTTGACATCAGCGCCGCTGCCCGTCTAGAGCAGACAGCGCATCGCTCATTCATGAATTTGCCCAATCGCCTCACGGTCGGGCGCCTGTTTCTCACGGCGCTTTTTGTGCTGTGCTTTTACCTGCCCTGGGGGCATGCGATGACTGCGGCCCTGCTGATTTTCTCGCTGGCTTCAATCACGGATTGGCTCGATGGGCGCATCGCGCGGGCACGCAATCTGGTGACGCATTTCGGCAAGCTGTTTGATCCCCTTGCCGACAAGGTGCTGATTGCCGCTGCCTTTATCCTGCTGGTGGAAAACACCAAGATGAAGGCTTGGATTGCGATCGCCATTTTGGGGCGCGAGTTCTTTGTGACCGGCATTCGCCTGATTGCTGCGCAACAGGGCGTGGTGCTTGCTGCCGAGCGCCTGGGCAAGCACAAGATGTTCTGGCAGATTCTCACGGTGCTGTATTTCCTGCTCGAGGCAGCCAGCCGCGAATGGCTTTTCTCCTTCCTGCGCCCCTGGTATGAGAGCACGGCCTTGCAGACCCGCGTGGGCTTTGCCCTGGTGGCCGTCACCACCTTCCTGACCCTGCTCTCAGGGCTGACTTATTTTTGGCGCAATCGCCGTCTGTTTGATGACGCCTGACTCAAGCTGCGGCGGGCGGCTTGTAGAAAAAGTGGCGCAGAGCCTCGATCATGCCGAGGCTGGCCTCGGCGCTGGCCACATAGCCGCCATGGCTGAGCACTTGCTGTTTGACCTGCGGCAGGGCATTGGATGGTGCGGCAAGCATGGCGGCGCACTGGGCGTTGAGCATGGAAAGGTCGTTGTAGTTGTCACCGGCGGCGAGGCAGCGCGCCGGGCTTAGGCGCAGGAGGCGCTGCACCTCGCGCAGGGCGCTGCCCTTGCTGTAGTGCGCATGGGAAAACCGCAGGTAGACACTGTTGCGGTGATAGGCAAGATCCGGGCACTGCAAGCGTCGCTGCTCAATGGCATCACAGATCTCGCTCATCTCATCTCGGCTGCTGGCGATGATGCCAAGATCGCCGGGGCCGCCCTCAATGAGCTTGGCCCGAGTCTGTGTGGCAAGCATGCGGCGAATGTCGTCGAGAAGCGGGCGTTGCCCAGCCATCAAGTCTACATGTGCGGTGCGCGCTGCCAGGTTCCAACTCTCATGCTCGCTCCACAGGCCGTCAGCTTCTGCGCGATGGATGTAGCATTCCTGGGCGATGATAAAATCAGGAATGCTGCGCACCCCATGCTGCGCCAACCCTTCAAGGGTTTGCGACAAGGTTCTTCCGGTGTTGACGACCCAGGCGGCGCCCTTGCGGCGCAGCTCTTCAATCATGTCGAGCAGTCTGGGGTGTATTCCAGGCTTTGCGCGCTCGTGGATCAGAGTGCCGTCGAAGTCGAAGCAGAGGATAAAGTGCGGTGCGCTGACGCTCATGTGGAGGTTCACGAGCCCGGCCTTGCCAGGGCATGGGGCACCTTAGTGGGCCGTAAATATTACTAAAGGCAAACTAATGAACGCAAAATAAGATTCTAAATTTGCGTTAACCCAAGGGCCCGCATCATGCCCAGACTCAGTAGGACATCCCGTGCCCAGAGCAATTGCCGTTGCCTGGTATTGCTGCGGTCCACGCAGCCCTCAATGGCCCAAAGCAAGGTGGTGGCGGCGGGAAGAAGCAGGGCATGTGCTGGGGTTGGGATCACGGGGGCGTCCCAGCAGCAGAGCAACCAGGATGCGGCACTGCAGCCAAGTGCGAACAGCATCAGGCTCGGGGTCTCTGGGTGCCACTGCAGCACGACCTTGAGGTGATTCTCGCTTCGGCTTCGGGTGGCAACCCATGCTGGCAGCAGCAGGGGCAGCAGAACCGCGAGAAGAAGCAGAGGCAAATGAAGTTGCTCCTGAAGCATTCGGGCGCCGTTGCCGAGTCGCTTGAGACTGGTGGGAATATCATCCAGCAATCGTGAGGAGTCGAGGTGCAGGCGTTGCAATGCCGGTCGTTGCTCACCGGAGCGACTCTCCTGCTCCCGCAGCCATTGAGCCGCCTCGCCACTGCTGCCCAGCCAGCGCGCTTCATCCCAAAGATTATGAAGCGAGTTTCCATACCATTGACTGGCTTCGATCCAACGCGCCGAGCATGGCAATGCAAAGCAGGCCGCACAAAGCAACAGGCCGGGCAGATGATGATTCCAACGCCAGCCGCTGAGTTCGGCTTGAGGGCGCAGTTGTTCGTGCACCCAACCCCAAATGGCTCGCAGTGACGAGGCGATGCCAAAGGCCCCCAGCAACAAAAACACCAGCCGATCCTCCAGCAACCATGCCAAGGCGGCGCTGGCACCGATCACGCCGTAACTCCAGAGGGTGTTGCAGCGCAGGCATCGCAGGCAGGCCAACCACAGAAGCCACATCGCCGCCTGATAGGCAATGGCAGGCCCAAAGCTCGTGAGCTGCGGCAGCACGACGCCCTTGGCGTAAAACAGCATCAGCCAGAGCGCGGGCAGAAGACCAAAACCGCGCCAGCCGACGACACCCACGCAGGCCAGCAAGGCAAGCGAGGCACCGTAAAGCGTCCACTGACTTCGTTGCAGGGTCAGGCCCACATCCATCGGGTCGTGCCAGAAGGCAACCAGCCATGACCACAGCGGCTGCACAATCCCATCGCAGCGTCGGGGCAGGCGCTGGCGCAGGCTCTCGGAAACACCTTGGCTAAAGTCGGATTGAAAATCGCTGAGCACCCGCCCCGCCATTTCAAGATGGGCTGCCTCCACCAGGGTGAGTTGCGTGGGGTTGATGCGCTCGGCGCTTGGCAATAGCAGGGTGGCCAGCAGCACCAGGGTCAGCGACAACAACAACCAAGCAACCAGGGGCCGCCGCAGGATTGTCGGCAGGTGAGGGTCGTGAGGGCCGATGGGCATGAGCGGAAAAAGGAGGCGGGGCTGCACGCCCGCGCAAGCCCGGAAAAATGCCGTTTTGCATCGGTCTGCAACTCGGATAAGCTTGATTCTCCCATGGCAATTTTCCTTCGGCGCTATCTCCTCACAATGGCAGTGATTTGGCCGTTGCAGGCCGCGGATTGGCCGCAGTTTCTGGGTCCGCAGCGTCGGGGCCTTGGCAGTGAGAGTTTGCCTGCCAGCCTGCCCGCAGAGAGCAAGCCGCTGTGGACTCGTCAGGCAGGCGCAGGTTTTTCTGGTGCGCTGATTGTTGGCGGCAAGGCCCTGCTTTGGCAGCGGCAGGGCGATGAGATGGTTCTCGAGGCGGTGGCTCTGGAAAGCGGCAAAGCGCTGTGGAAAAGCAGTCATCCCACCGATTATGTGGACAGCTTTGGGTTTGATCCCGGACCGCGGGCCGTGCCTGCCGTTGCCGATGGCCGGGTGATCACTTACGGTCCTGAAGGCAAAATCACGGCCTGG
>JAURHS010000091.1 GCA_030833205.1 Prosthecobacter sp. | reverse complement strand
TGGCACCAACAATACCACCAACAGCCAAGTCAGTCGCGCGCGCGGTGCCACGGTGAACTTTGTCGAGAACAACCAGGCCGGTTCCACGGCCACGATCAATCTCAATTACGGTGTGCTGCCGACTGCTCTTGGTCGTCTGCGCGCCATCACCTGGGCGACCCATGGCACTCAGCCTCGCACAGCGAACGATTTTGCCTACCTGACTGCGGGGTCGGCCGTGGACCCCTACACGGCACTGCGTCCCTCTGAGTTCCTGACCTCGGAGGTCAGTCAGTGGCAGCCCTCGGGCAACATTTCAGAGAATGGCAATCTTCCCTTCAGCGGCAGTTTCGCCGTTGATCGTGCGGTGAACTCGATCCGCTTCGCAGCGCCTGCGGCTGCCGATGTCAATCTTGGTGGCAAGAGTTTGGGAGTGATGGGTGATGAGGTGGCTGGAGCCATTCTGGTGGCTTCCTCAACGGGCTTCTCCAACAAGTCGATCAGCAATGGCTCGATCAGTATGTTTGACAGTTCCACCCGCGGAAACCTCAACGAGTTGATGAGCGGCAACACGACGGTGGCCTCGCGTACCATTACCACCATCCGTCCGCAGTCCTTGATGACCGGCAATCGCTACCGCGTTGGCATGGTAGTCATTGGCCCAGGCATCCCGCCAGGCACTGTCATTCGCAGTGTGAACGCCGCAGGGTTTAGTGTGGACCTCAGCAACCCGGTGAGCACCGCCTCCACGCAGGCCTCCTTTGCCGTCTACCCCTACATTGCCCTGACCATTGCGGGCAACCCGGTGCTGCGCAACATGCCCTTCACCACGGGCATTGAAAGCGGCATGCCGGTCCGTGGTATTGACGCGGTCACCAGCATCGAGGTCATTTCGTCGGGCAACAATTACTCTGCGGCACCTGCGGTTTCGATCACGGGAGGCGGTGCCTCCACCCCGGCCAGCGCCACGGCCCGCCTGGGGCTGTCAGACTTCACCTTCTCGGTGATTCCAAACACGACGCGTTATGCAACGGCGCCCAGCGTGGTGATCAGCGGTGGTGGCGGCAGCGGCGCGGTTGCCAGAGCCAATCTCGACCTCAACAACAGAGTGGCCAGTGTGACGATACTGTCTCCGGGGGCTGGATATACTTCGGCGCCCACGGTATCCTTCGCGGCCGATGGCGTGGTGTTGGAAGCTGGCACCGACCCGACGATCTCCGCAAATGCAAATCGTTTTGTGGTTAGCTCCGTGGTTGTTGATTCCAGCGGCGCTGGTTTCAGTAGCATGCCTTCCGTGACGGTAGACGGGGGCGGTGCCTCGCTTCAAGCCATCGTCCCCTCCCTCATGGTGCCGGCAGGCACGGTGGTGACGCAGGTGGCCGCCAACTCGGTGACACTCTCAGAGAACTGCCTCTATTCCACCAACTCGCTTCCCCTGATCTTCGGGGTGCAGGCGCTTGATTATGGCATCGGGATGAACATCCGCGTCACTGGGAACACCACTTCAGGCTCGGCGCTGATCACCGGTCTGCCCTCAGTGACTGGTCTTGGCGTGGGCATGGCGGTAACCGGTTCTGGCATTGCGGCAAACAGCAGCATTGTGGCGGTGGACCCGGTGGCGGGAACCATGACCCTCAGTGCCGCGACGACGGCCACAGCCAGCGGCGTGACCCTTGCCATCAATCGCTTCGTCGGCACTTCTGACGGCCAATACACGCTCAGCAACATGCCAACCACGGAGGGCATTCTTGCCGGGATGCCGCTGCGCGGTGTGAGCTATGTGACTCAAATCGTGGTGACCAATGGAGGTAGTGCTTACACCTCAGCCCCCACGGTGACTTTTGCCCGCGGCGGCGTCGGTACTGCAAATCCCACCACCGGAGCCACTGCCGTGGCCACGGTCTCGGGCGGCCGCGTCACGGCGATTACGGTCACCAACCCAGGTGCCGGCTATGTCAGTGAGCCGGTGATTACTCTCAGTGGAGGCGGCGGCACTGGGGCGACAGCAAGGGCAATTGTTCCTGCCGCCGTGATCCAGCCAGGGACCTTTGTGACGGAAGTAAGAGCTACTGAAATTGAAGTTTCCTCTCAGCTGACCTGTCCTGGACCTGGTGTGCTGTTGCAGACGCTGACCCCTGAGTTGATTGTGCATCAGTACGGCAGAGGAACCCTCGACATTGGAGCCTCGATCAGCGGGGACGGCACCTTGACCATCGCAGGACCCAGCAGCACCAATGTCTCTGAGTTTGGCACCACTGGCACGGTTCGGCTTTCTGGCACCAACGACTTCAACGGCGGGATCAACATCAATGGTGCGGTGCTTGAGACCTCGATGATCTCTGCGCTGGGCGCCAGCCCCACCTCAATCAACAGCAGTTCGATTACCATGAACAGTGGCACGCTGCGTTGGACGGGCGGACCGGCCACGCTGGGCAATCGCGGAATCACCCTCGAGGGCGGTGGCGGTGTGATCGAGGTCACTCGCTCAGATGGCAATCTGGTCATCGGCAACAGCATGAGCGCAGGCTCTGCGCAGTTGACCTCAGCGGATGTGTTCCGCGGCGACCTGATCAAGACTGGTCCCGGAACGCTGACCATCATGGGCAACGGCACAGGTCACAACGCCAACTTCCGCGGCCTGCTGGATGTGCGCCAAGGTGCATTGAGCATCATGGTGGACACCGCAAACGCCACCACGGATCAGAACAATGTCCAGGTTGCCAACATTTTTGGCACCAATCGTGGCTGGGCTGATGGAACGATCCTGCGCAATGGCAGCAACCTGCAACTCTACTTTGGCAATATGGAGGGTGCGGGCAACTGGGCCATTGAGGAATACATCACCTTTGAGGGCAACAATGTGCTCAGTTACAACCCGCCGATTGAATCATCGGGCAATATCTTCGGCTCACTTTCTGGTGGCCAGCTCAACATCAGCAACCGCCGTCCGCTCAATCTCAACGGCGCGACCAAGATTGATGGAACCCTGACCATTGATGTTGGTTCGGTGAGCACTCTTCCACAGTTCCCCAGCCAGAGCCAGGGCAACATGGGCATTCTCCGCCTTGGAAACAGTCAAGGCTATGTGGCTGGAATGGGAGACATCGTGAAGGACGGCCTTGGCAATCTGGAGTTCCGCAACAACAGTCCGGACTGGAAAGGGGCTTTGATCATCAAGCAGGGGACGGTGTTCGCCGCCAGTCAGGCGGATATGCTTGGCAGCGGTTACGATCCGCTTCTGGGCAAAGTCATCACCCTGGGGGATGCGGAGCGTGGAGGTGCGGCCAATCTGCTGATCGCCAATGTGGACAATGTCAATGGCGCCGTGCAGGAGGTGCGTCACAACATCAATGTGGTCTACAATCCGCAACAGACCAAGCGTCTGGGCATTGATGGCAGCGCCAACGGCAGCCGCATGGCCTTCACTGGCAACATCACGCTGAACGACAACCTCAACATTCTGCTGCAAGATGGTGGCGTCGCCCTTGGTGGAGATCAGGCCTACCTGCACTTCGACGGCAAGTTCCTTGATGGCCAATTCAACAGCGGCAACCTCAGCATCACGACCAACAACTCCGGTGGCTTGACGGCTGGCGGAGTCAACTCAACGGTTTTGGGCCGCCTGACTGCATACGCTGTCCTCAACAATGACAACAGCGGCTGGACTGGCGATGTGTCCATCGGAGGAATTTCCTCAGGCGGCACGGCAATCGGCTACGACAGCGACAAGACAACGGTGTTGCGCTTGGGCAATGACCTCGCGCTTGGGGCCAACAATGAGGTGACGATGAATTACAATTCCATCCTTCAGGTGGCTGGCCGCACGGTGACCATTGGTGGCCTCAACACTCTCGGCGGGCAGGGGGCTTTCCAGGGCAATGTGGGCACCAGTTTCTCCATCAACGCCAATAGCAGTGAAATCATTGAGAACTCCTCCAACCTGCCTGCACAACTGAGCATTGCTCAGACAACGCCAGTGGAGATCGAAACCCTTTGGGATGCCAAATTCCGCGATGGCGTCATCAACAGTCAGTTCTTCAGCCCGGGGGTCAATCAGCATCGCCCTTCGGCCTCGTTGAGCCTGGTCAAGGAGGGAGCGGGGTGGAGTGTGTTGAGCTTGGATAATGACTACAGCGGCACCACCACCATCAACGCGGGTGTGCTCCAGGTGGGGCGCTCGGGAATCGGTGACACCGGCTCAAGCTTGGCGCGTGGCACTGTGGTCAACAGCGGCGGGACGCTTGCCGGCACGGGTTGGGTGATGGGCAGCACCATGAGTGCGGCGCTGACGGTGAAGTCGGGCGGTGTGGTCTCCCCAGGAGACCTGAAGGGCTCCGACATTGGAACCCTGAGCATTGATGGCAACGCAATCTTTGCCGCCGGCTCCCGAGCCTTGCTGCAGGTTCGTGCCCCCACTTACAATGCTCCCGGGTACGCCGATCCAACCGACACCGCAAACTATCTGGCATGGATCAACAGCATTGCACGCTCAGAGTTCGGCAGGGCATTGGGATCGCTGGTCACCAACCAGCAGCACGACATGATCAATGTGACGCAGGCCGTCAGCTCACGGCAGGCACTGCTCACCCGAGTGGAGTTCAATGAGAATTCCCTAACCTTCCGCCTCACGGATACTGCCCATGGCCTGATCAATGGTCAGGAGCGTTTCCTGAGCCTGCCAGTTGAGAGCGGTCTGTATTCCGCCAATGCCGTGGTGACGCTGATTGACCCAAATGTCTTCACACTCAAGGCAGGTCAGGCCTTTGGCGTTGATCCCCAGAATTACCGTGCGTTGCGGTATCAGGCGGTGCAGTACAACCCGCAGACCCAGATCGAAGAGCCTACGGGGACGCCCATTGCGGCCAATCTTCAATCGGCTGACTTGACCGAGAACCTAACCACTTTGACCGTGGTCACCAGCGGGCCTCACGGGATCCTGCAGGGGACGAGTCGCTACTTCGACTTTTCGCCGGAGAGCAAGATTCCTGATGGCGTCTACACCGTGCAGACGGTTGAGCCCTTGAGCTTCGCGCTGGTCCTCAGTGATCTTGCAACGCCACTGCCGCCGCTGCTCAAGCTGCAAAGCCTGACTCACAGCACGCCAGGCGGTATTGTGGAGTTGGAGCGCGGCTTCAAACTTCAGGTCTCCAATGAGGGCTATCAGCCCAGAGCAGGCGATGTTTTCCACCTGATCAAGGCTGGCAGCAATGGCTACAGTGGAGTGCGCGGCAATCTGGATCTGCCCGGGTCCTTCCTGCGAACGGGAATGGAGTCGGGTGCACAGGCAGGGGATCTGGAGCTCTTTGAGTTGGGTGGCAACTTCCGTTGGGATACCCGCCTGATTGACACTCTGGGCGTCTTGGTGGTGGTCAGCATGGACAGCCAGGCCTCTGGTGCGCTGCCTGTGTTTGTGGCGAATTCAACCAAGGCTCGTCGGGTGCTCGACAATGTGGAAATCCCCTCGGGCGCCGTCCTCGACAATGGAGCGCCATTCCTGCTGGAAACCTCGGTGAGGATGTCTTCTGCCGAACTCAATCCCGTGTTCACTGCCCTCTGTGGAGCCAGCAGCGCCGTGGCGGATCCGCCGCTGGTTTCCGTCACCATCGACAGCTCTGGAGACCGAATCTATAAGGTGGTGTACCTGATTTATGCGAACACGGGCAACAAGGGTCAGTTCGCGATTCGTGCCAGCAACTCGTTCGGCTCAGTGGTCTCTCCCTCTGTGCTGGTTGATGTCAATGACAAGCCGTTGGTCATTCAACAGCCCACTCTGCCGGCTGGCAAGGCGGCCCCGGGTTCCACAGTGGCCATGACCGCCAAAGTGGTGGGTCAGGGCCCCTATCGTGCGGTTTGGAGCAAGACCGTGGCAGGTGTTGCCACCATGGTTTCCGATGAGCTGGCCCTGTTTGCCGATGGCAAGTTTGCCAGCACTCTGACACTGGAGAATGTGGATGAGTCCAGCGAGGGAACTTACAGCTGTACCTTCAGTGCAGTGGAAGACGCTTCACTTGCTGTGACCACCAATGCCCTGTCCTTGGTGGTGGCCGATTTGGTGACCTCAGTCACGGCTTCCAGGACTCGTGGTGAAGATTTCCTCTATACCGATGAGGTTGCCAGTTTCCAAGTTCAGCATGACGGAGAAGTGGATGGGGTTTCCTACACTTGGTACCTCGGACCGCGTGGCAACTCCACGGCGATCAGCAATGTGGACTCCTTCGTGGTCGCTGGCAGCGCCACCTCCCGCGTGTTGCAGGTCAGGATTCCTGCGACCTGGGAAGGCAGCAGCAAGAGCATTTACTGCGAGGTGCGCGGTAGTGCCACCAACATGGTCATCAGCAATGTGCTGAACTTCAGCCTGCTGAGGCCCGCTCCGTCAATCACGAGCAGCGCGAACTTCCGATCCATGACTCTGGCCGCGGGTCGCCCCATGAGACTAGAAGTGGCCACTCAGGGTAGGCCGCCATTGACCTACACCTGGAGGCGCACCGGCAGGGTGGTCCAGACGGGATCCTCTCCAGTGTATCAGGTTGCCTCCACCAGTGGCATTGACGGCGGGGTCTACACGCTGCAGGTCAGCAACTCGGCAGGTTCTGTGACGGTCGCCACGCCCGCTGAGGTTGTGGTGGTCGGGACCGCCGCAGGAGTGCAGGAGATCCGCGTTGCCGGCCAGGTTGGAGGCCGTGGCGGCGCACGCTTTGATCTGCCAGCGGTGGTTGGCCGAGCGAGCACCACGGAGGTGAGTTATTCCTGGTTCCGTCGCAAGACAGTGCTGGTTGACGACCTCAGTGCAGAACCGAACGAAGACGGTGAGTATCCCCAGATCGAAACCATCCTCGATGAGCCCCTTGAAAGCTCCCGATTCTCGGGCGCACTGCAGCCCGCCAGCAAGCTTGCCAATGTGCTGCGTCTGCTTCAGCCAGCCGTGGATACCGACGATGGGCTTTATGTTTACAAGGTGGCCGGCCCGGGCAACACGACGGTGGACGGCATTGTCTACGATGTGAAGGTCTTGAGCCTGCAACCCCTGAACGACACGCCCGCCAAACTGCGCTTTGGCATGGTCGGCGGATTCTACTCAGACTCCATCCGGGTGAATGAGACTGCAGCCTCCGAGGATGAGCGTCGCAGCCGCGCTGCCACGCTGTTCACCGCCACAAAGCTGCCAGCAGGCCTGCGGGTCAACACCCTTACCGGAGTGATCAGTGGAGTGCCGACGGTGGCCGGCAAGTTCAAGATCACCACTCAGGCCCGCAACGCGATTGGCGTCAGCAGCGTTGTCGAGTCTGAGATTGAGATTCTGCCGATTTCCCCAGCACTTGCTGGCTCCTACAATGGAACCGTTGCGCGCAGCGCTGGACTCAATGGCGGACTGGGGGGCAGGGTGGACTTTGCGATCAGCAAGTTGGGCGCAATCTCAGGCAAGATCATCCTCGGTTCCACTGCGGCGAAGTCCTTCGCTGGTCCGCTTACCTTTGTGCAGGATGATGCAACAGGTGCACTGCTTGAAGCCCCTCGCGCAAGCCTGACGATCCCGGCCACCGCCAAGGAACCTGCCTTCACGCTGAGCTTCCGTCTGGCGATTACTCCGGCCTCGGGCTCCACGCCAGCCCGGGTCAATGTTGAGTTGGGCGAAGTCAGTAGCGCAGGGCAGACCGCGAGCTTCAATGGTTGGAAGCGCGTCTGGGGGGCGACTGCATTGACTGATCCTCAGGCGGGCCTGCTTCAGCAGGTGCCCACGGAGTATGTCGGTCTGTACAATGTTGGCTGGATGCTGCCTGATGCTTCGCGCGGCAATGCTCTGCTGCCTCAGGGTGCGGGCTACGCCAGTGTGCGGGTGATTGCCGCAGGGACTTACCAGATTGCGGGTCGCACTGCGGATGGTGAGACGGTGACCTCGACCGGCAATCTTGGGCCGAATGGAGAGGTCTTTGTCTTCCAGACGCTGTACAAGACCCTTCAGCGCGGTTCTGTTCTCAGTGACGATGCAGGCACTGTTGCCATCGAGTCGCTGCGCATTGACAAGGGAGCAACGGCTGGATTGGACGACAATGAACTCACTGGGATTCTCTCTCAGGTCAGGCCTGCTGACGCTCCCAGCGCCAGACTCTACCGCGATGGTTTCGGCCTCCTGCAACCGGTCAACTTCGAGCTGATGGGCGGCATTTACCTGCCGCCGGTTGCTGGTGCCGCTAAGGTGCTGCTTGATGTGAATCCAGCCAACCAGGCTGGTCGCCTTGAGTTTGACCAGGATGGCGTCTTTAGTGGTTCGGGCTTTGGACGCATTGACGGCTCGGGATCTGCCGCCACAAGCTTCAGCCCCTCAGTGGATGTTGACATTCTTGCGGGCAGCGTGGTCAAGGTGTCCGCAAGCAATCTCTTCCTCTCAAAGACGAAGACCTCGCTCAAGGCGGTGGCTGCCACGGGTGCGTTCAGCGGCGGATTCTCTCTGGTGGATACGGACAGCACCAGCGCTTTGAACCCTCGCCCCACGGTGACACGGGCCTCGACCTTCCAGGGGCTGATCGTTCGCGAGAAGCGCGATTCCGGTTGGGTGGTGTATGGTGTTGGCTACTTCCTAGTCGACACCATGCCGACCCTGGTTCCGGCCACTACCATCAGGACTTCTCCTCGCGTTTCCGGCATGGCCATCTTCAAGCCGCAGGGTGCAGTTCTGCCCTGATGCGTTGGGGGTGAATCCCCGTTCCACCCCTCTCCCGCGCTGCGGCCCCTCAGCCCTCGATGCGGCCTTGGTTGCCGAGGCGTGGGGGAGCGGTAACCTCAACAACCGAACCCATCGGTTGAGGGTTGTCATTGGTTCGGGCGAGGCTAGGTTGCTGCCCTATGCAGGATCTGCCGGCAGTCTCGATTGGTTCCCTCCGTGTTGACGGAGACGAGCCGTTTTACATTCTTGGGCCCTGTGTGATCGAGAGTGAGGACTTTCTGTGGGACATTGCAGGTCGGCTCGCTGCCGTGGCCAGCAGTCTGAGGCTAAAGTGGGTATTCAAGGCATCTTATGACAAGGCCAATCGCAGTGCCGGCAGCTCTTATCGCGGAATTGGCCTGGAGCGGGGCTGTCGCTTGCTCGAGGAGATTGGCCGTCATCATCAGGTTCCGGTGACCACGGATGTGCACAGTCCTGAGGAGGCCAGCAAGGCCGCGCAATGGATTGATTTGCTCCAGATTCCCGCCTTTCTGAGCCGACAAACCGATCTGATTCTTGCCGCAGGAGCCACAGGTCGAGCCGTCAATGTCAAAAAGGGTCAATTCATGGCACCATGGGATGTGGGCAATATCGCCAACAAGCTTCGCGAGGCGGGCTGCCGGGATTTTCTCTTTACGGAGCGTGGCACCACCTTTGGATACCAGAATTTGGTGGCCGACATGCGCTCTCTGTACTGGATGCGCGAGCAGGGGTTTCGAGTGATTTTCGATGCCACGCATTCGGTTCAGCGGCCGGGAGCCATGGGCACGAGCACTGGTGGTGATGGCAAGCTGGCACCAGTCTTGGCCAGAGCTGCGGCTGCAGCAGGTTGCGATGGCATCTTTTTGGAGACGCATCCTGAGCCTGCCAAGGCGCTCTCTGATGGGCCCAATCAAGTGCCATTGGCGGATTTGCCTCAATTGCTGGTGCAGTTGCGTGAGATCCACCGTCTGGTGCGTTGACTTTGCAGATCATGAATCATTGCCTTCGGAGCCACCCCTGCGTTGGAGGCCTTTGCCCCACCGCAATGGCGTGCATTGGCGTCGCTGCGATCAGTCTGCTGATCTTCCTGATGGCGAGCACTCAGGTCTTGGCTCAGCCGGCCTCTGCTCGGCAAGAGCCAAGCGTGGCACAGGCGCTCCCCTTGGGTGTGGTCAACCAAGGCATCCGCATCCCATCCTTTGAGGAAAGCGGGCGCAAGGCCTCGGATCTGCGGGCGGCCACCGCGGTGCGTATCGACGACGAGCAGTTGCTGGCTCATGAGGTTTGGATGGATTGGCATGGAAAGCTTCCCAGCGAGGTCATGCAGCTCCATCTGCCCAGTGCACTGTACAATCTCGTGACTCAGGTGGTGCGCGCCGCCGAGCGCAGCAAGGTGACGAGACAGGATTTGGAAACCTCAGCCGATTCGCTGGTGTTTGATTCCCGCCGATCGGTGGGCCGAATGGTCGGGCGGGTGCGCACTCTGTTTTTTTCTCCCAAGCCCCAAGATTCAACCCGCTCCCGCTGATGTTTGCCCACACTTCCCTCGTTGCCCGGCGATTGCTCTGTGTGGCCGTGCTGCCACTTTCAGCCGTTTGGGCGCAGTCGTCGAAGCCCAAAGCGCCTTCTGGCGTGGAGGCGATCGCCGGTCAGGCGACCAAGGTCCTGCAAAAGGCGGTCGAAGATGGATCTCTGCAACGCGCTGGCCAGCAGGCCAAGGGGCTGATCCAGCAGGCTGGTTCCGCTCCCGCTGGAATGCTCAGACAACTTGGTGGCAGCGGAGTTCTCGATGCAGTGCGCGGCAAGACCGAACCAGCGCAAGGGGGTGCAGCGCAGAAGGCAGGGGCATCGGCGGCATCAGCAGCCGCTGTCAGCCCGCTGCCTCCGTGGAATCAGGCTGCAGGTGCACAAGGCACTCCTGTGGGCGTGATTGAGGCGGACCAGAGCGATTTTGACCTCAACCGCTCCGTTTTCATCTACCGAGGCAATGTGCGCGCCAGACATCCTGAGTTTTACATCGAATGCGAGGAGCTTGAAGTTGAGATGATTCGGGAAACTCCAACTGCCTCCAAGGCAGCTGCCAAGGAAGCGACCAAGGCCGACAAGAAGGCCGTGAACCAAAAGACGGATTCCAACAAGTCGAGGGCCGCCGCCAAGGATTCCTCGGGTCAGGCCCCGCCCATCCGGCGAGCAGTGGCTCGGGGCCCGATGGTGGTGATTGAAAAGCGCAGCGCTGATGGAGATCTGCAGCAGGGTCGTTGCCGGCTTCTGGAGTACGATGGCAAGACCGGAGAGATCACGCTGCGGGATTATCCTCAGGTGCAAAAGGGCAATGTGCTCCATGTGGCCACCACTGCCGATACGATGATGATCTTCGATCGTGCGGGCAGTCTGCGTACCCAGGGCAGGCCGCGCACGGTCATTCTCAATGAGAATTCGCAGCCTGAGCGGTGACCTTGGCTTGCATTGGCCGAAGTTGAATCCATCTTTTGGTTTTTCCTAGAACGCGTGTTTGCTCCTGACTCAAACTCTCATCACGCCTCTGCAACGCCCTCTGATTCAGCGCTGCTGGAGACACGCGGGCTGCGCAAGCTCTACGATGGTCGTGCCGTGGTCAATGGAGTGGACATCGAAGTGGGGTCCTCGCAGATCGTCGGGTTGTTGGGCCCCAACGGTGCAGGCAAGACCACCACCTTCTACATGATTGTCGGATTGGTGGCTCCCACGGAGGGGCGAGTTTTTTTCAACGCTGCCGATGCCACCCGCGAGCCCATGCACCGCCGCGCGCAATTGGGCATGGGTTACCTCCCTCAGGAGGAATCCATTTTTCGCCGCCTCACCGTGCGCGAGAACATCCTCGCGGTGATGGAGACCCAACCCGTGAGCGCGGCGGAGCGCCGCGACAGGACACAGCAGTTGCTGGAACAGTTTGGCATTGCCCATGTGGCCTCCAATCTGGCGATGACGCTCTCTGGCGGTGAGAAGCGAAGGCTCTCGATTGCCAGATGCCTGGTCACCTCGCCAAAATTGCTGATGCTCGATGAACCTTTCAGCGGAGTTGACCCCATCGCTGTCAGTGAGATTCAGGACATCATTCGCATGCTGCGCGACTCCGGCCTCTCCATTCTCATCACCGACCACAATGTCCGTGAAACCCTCAACATCGTGGATCGCGCTTATCTCATCTACGAGGGGCGGGTTCTGCGTCACGGCAGCAAGAGCTTCCTGGTCAATGACGAGGAGGCCAGGCGCCTTTACCTTGGCGAAGATTTCCGGATGTAGACCCCGCAATCAAGACACTGCCTCAGTTTCACCCCCATACGACCATGCAAAAGCACAATGTCAATCTGCCCATCATCATTACCGGACGCCACCTCGAGATCACCGAGGCCATCCGCGAGTTCATTCACCGCAAAATCGAGAGTCTGCACTTGGACTACCCGCGCATCATTGAGGCGAAGGTGATTTTGGATGTGCAGCATCATCGCCAGATCGCTGAGATCATTCTTTTTTGCGCCGACCACATTGTGATCGAGGTCAAGAGCACCACCGAGGACATCTACGCTTCTGTGGACGAGTCCATCAGCAAGATCGCGCGGCGCATGCGCAAGTTCAAGACGCGGCTGCTCAAGAGCCATCGCCCCCGCAAGGACGGCAGCATCCGCCACATTCAGGAGCAGGTCATTCACGCCGAGTCCATGCACGAGGAGAAAGAGCATGTGGAGCCCTCCTATGTGCACCAGGAAGGCTACAAGGTGCGTCCGCTTTATGTTGATGAGGCAATCATGGACCTTGAGCTCAGCGACCGGCCCTTTGTGGTCTTTCACAATCAAAAAAGCCATCGTCTGGCCATCGTGTTTCGCCGTCGTGACGGCGACTACGGTCTGATCGAGCCCGAGGACAAGCAGGCCAGTTGAGGTAGCGCTCAACCTTGCCCCGGGCAGGCATCAGCCAACGATGGCCTTGGGAACGCGCCCGTGGACATCAGTGAGGCGGTAATCACGGCCTGCATAGCGGTAAGTCAGGCGTTCGTGGTCCAGACCCAGCAGGTGCAGGATGCTGGCGTGCACATCGTGCACATGCATCTTGTCCTGCGCGGCGCGGAAGCCAAAGTCATCGCTTTGCCCATAGGCCGTGCCGCCGCGGGCGCCGCCACCCGCGAAGAACATGCAGAAGCCGTGCGGGTTGTGATCGCGGCCATTGCCATTTTCGCTTACGGGGGTGCGCCCAAATTCACCGCCCCAGACCACCAAGGTCTCCTCGAGCATGCCGCGCTGCTTCAAGTCGCTGAGCAGGGCGGCAATGGGTTGATCAATGTCAGCGGCGAGGCGGCGCGTGCTGTTGTCGTGATTGCTGTGAGTGTCCCAGGGTTGGCCGTTTCCGTAGTAAAGCTGGATGAAGCGCACACCACGCTCAGCAAGGCGGCGTGACATCAGGCAGCCATTGGCGAAGTGTCCCTTGCCGTAGGCATCGCGAACACTCTGGGGCTCACGCTGGATGTCAAAGGCATCGGTGGCCGCGCCCTGCATGCGAAAGGCGGTTTCCATGGCGGCAATGCGTCCGTTGAGGGCCACATCGGAGGGGTCGCGGCTTCGCAGGTGCATGGCGTTGAGGCGTTGGGTCAGGTCGAGTTGTCGCCGTTGTTGCTCAGCAGCCAGCTTGGGGTGGTGTAGCCAGGGAATCATCTGGCTGGGGTCAAGATTGCTGTGGTTGATGTAAAGGCCTTGGTGCTTGGCGGGTAAGAAAGCGCTGGTCCACAGCACGGAGAAGCGCACGGGCTTGCCTGGGCAAAGCACCACGAATGAAGGCAGGTTCTCGTTTTCGTTGCCCAGACCGTAACTCAACCAGGAGCCCATGCTAGGAACGCGCTCGGTCATGGTGCCGTTGTTCATCAGCAACAGCGCCGGACCGTGGTTGGGGTTGTCGGTATGGCAGGAGCGCAACACGCACAGGTCGTCGGCATGGGCGGCAAGCTTTGGCAGCAGTTCGCTGATGGGCAGGCCGCTTTTGCCGTGTTGACGGTAGGCGTAAGGCGAGGCCAGTAGCCCGCCGGTGGGCCGCTCCGTGCGCAGGTCTGCGCCATCAGGGCGTTGGCCCGCAAAGCGTGTCAGGGCGGGTTTGGGATCAAAAAAATCCGGGCCAAATGGCCCGCCGTTCATGAAGAGATGAATCACTCGCTTGGCCTTGGGGGCGAAGTGGCTCAAGGTTGGCTGGCTTGCCTGCATGGCGCTGGCCAGGCCCAGCGCTCCCATTCCGCCCCCAAAACGGTGGATCCAGTCGCGGCGATTGAGCAGGGGGTCGTCCATGGGTCCCTGCTTCTACGCCCCGAGGGCGGTGATCCTTGCTTTACTGGCGCAGGGCGCGGGCGGGGT
>JAURHS010000167.1 GCA_030833205.1 Prosthecobacter sp. | reverse complement strand
GCCAACCCTCAGCGTCCGCCACAGCTGGGGCGAAGACCTTTCAGGCACCCTGCAAGGCGCAGGCGGCATCGGCGGCCTGCTCGCTTCTATCCACAATATCTCCCCAACCAAGATCCAGGATCCGAGCGCAGCGAGTGAGACTGCCGCAGGAAGCCCGAAGGGTGAAGCACAGCGCAATCAACAAAGCACCACGAGCTTGGCCTTGTTCTTCCACGACGACAGCAACGGCAATGTCATCCTTCTAACCGACGAGCGTGCACAACCCGCTGCCCGCTACAGCTACGATGCCTTTGGCCAGACCATCACCGCGACCGGAATCGCTGCCAACTTGAACTGCGACCGCTTCAGCACCAAGCCCGTGGAGTCATCAAGCGGCTTGGCGTATTATGGCTACCGGTATGATGATCCAGTAAGCGGAAAGTGGCTGAACAGAGATCCCATCGCTGTGCTGGTGCAAATGAGAATGAGTTTCAGAGGTGATACCGATGGCTTGTATTTGGTCAATCTGAGTGAGCGTGAGATTGCCGGCCAGATTGCTGACAACTTGGAGGCAATGAGCCCCGAGGTTAGGGATCTGTTCTGGTGTCTCGAATTGCCTGAAAAGGTGTTCAAGAGGAGATAAACGGAAGAGAACTGGGGTCAGTCATCAAAAAATCGTCAAAGCACAGTCACTCAAGCCACCCGCCAAGCCCTGAACAGTGCGGTTCGCCAAGTTCACCAGCTCCGCCCGGAGCCGGCAGAGCACAGACAATGCGCAGTAGTGGCCAGGCAGCCACCACCCGCCACCTCTACGACCGCAACGACAACCTTCTGCAAACCACCGACCCCCTTGGCCGCACAACCGTCCACAAATACAACGCCATCAACCTCCTCAAGACCCTCCACGCCGATGGCAGCCGCCGCAGTTACGCCTACACGCCGTCACTCTTCGATTTTTGAGTGTCTTTTGCCAGAAGGCTGGTGTGCGCGTTGACCGACTGTCAGACCTCGAGGGCTCAGCACTGGGTTCTTTTAGCGATGGACTTGGTCAGCTGACGCCCTGTCGAGTGGTGGTTCAGGATCGGGGCCACGATCGGGTGGCAGGGGATTGGGGCGGCGTTGGTGTTGAGGAAATCAGGACCTGCCGACGCAAAAAACCCCTGCATCCGGGGTTGCGAGGCGGGCGTTGATGAGGCATTGGAATTAGAATCATTCCAATTCTAAACCCTGCCTGCCATGCCAGCCTCATCTCGTTCCTCGTCCTCCTCTGGGGCTTCGGCCCCCAGGGGTTCTTCGAGCACTTCGGGTTCGGGCAGTGCAGCGCCTGCGCGCGTTGCGAACCCGGTCAAGGGGCGGGCCAAGGCCGTTGTCAGGGCGGCGTCAATCCCTGAGCCCCAGCAGCTTGGACGATCGGCCTCCATCCCCAAGACGCACCGTCCCAGTGGGCTGGAGTGCCGCTTGGCGGTGCTTGGGGTGGGGGCCGATGTGCGCTTGACCCCGCATCGCCGCGAGGTTTTTGAGGTGCTTGCCGCCTCCACGGATCACCCCACGGCCTATGAGGTGCTTGAGCGCGTCAAGGCGCGCTGGCCGGCCAAATTGGCCAAGGACGATCAAGCCTCTGCCGGGCCTGCTGCGGCCCTGCGCGCCAGGAAGGCCGGCGCCTCGGCTCGTCAGCCCGCCATTTCGTTGGCCACGGTTTACAATTGCCTGGAGCACCTGTGCTCGGCGGGCCTGATCAAGCAGGTGCACCTGGAGCGTGGGCAGTCGCGCTACTGCGCCAACCTGCATGAGCATGTCCACTTCCATTGCGAGTCCTGTGGGCAGGTGGTTGACGCGCATCCCAGCGCGCCTTTCGACCCGGCCAGTTTTTGGAATCTTCCCGCCGGCACCCGCATCGCGCGCACGGACTTGGCCATTCATGGGCTGTGCAGTGAATGCGCCGCGCCCAAGACCGCTGCCGCCAAACCCAAACCACGCTCCCGCTCCAAGTCCTAAACCCCCCTTTCCGCCTGGACGCCTGATTCAGCCGCCTGGGACAACAGCCTTCCCCCTCCTCTCCTCATCCCTCCCTCATGTCACTGGAAATCAAAAACCTCAAAGCCGGCATCACTGATCGCGAAATCCTCAAGGGCCTGACCCTGACCATCAACCCAGGCGAGGTGCACGCCATCATGGGCCCCAATGGTTCGGGCAAGAGCACGCTGAGCAAGGTGCTCTGTGGGCATGAGGATTATCAGGTCAGCAGCGGCGAGGTGCTGCTTGATGGCGAGGATCTGTTGGCGATGGAAGTCGACGCGCGCAGCCGCGCCGGGTTATTTCTGGCCTTCCAGTATCCGCACGAAATCCCCGGCGTGAGCAATGCCAATTTCCTGCGCGCCGCCCTCAAGGCCCGCCAGCCAGAGGGCGCGGATGTGGACGCCGTGAAGTTTTACAAGCAGCTCTACACCCGCATGGACCAGCTTGAGATGGATCGCAGCTTCACCTCGCGCAGTGTCAATGAGGGCTTCTCAGGCGGTGAGAAAAAGCGCAACGAGATCCTGCAGCTCATGATGCTGGAGCCCAAGTACGCCATTCTCGATGAGACGGACTCCGGCCTGGACATTGATGCGCTCAAGATTGTGTCGCGCGGCGTCAATGCGATGCGCAGCGAGAGCCGCGGCTTCCTGCTCATCACCCACTACCAGCGTCTGCTCAACTACATCCAGCCCGATGTGGTCCATGTGATGGTCGAGGGCCGCATTGTGCTGACTGGCGGCCGCGATCTGGCCCTCAAGCTTGAGGAGCGCGGCTACGATTGGATCCGCGAGGAAGCGGCAGCCAACGCCTGAAGCCACCTCCCTGCCCAACCCTCTTCGCCTCTTATCTTATGGTGACTGAAAACGAAATCCCGCAGGCCGACAGCTTCGCCGACATCAAGGTGGACAGCGTCGGTGACTTCACCTTCCCGGAGCGCAACAAGTTCGACTCCGGCTTTGGTCTGAGCCAAAAGACCGTGGATTACATCAGCGATGTCAAAAACGATCCGCAATGGATCCGCGAGTTTCGCAGCAAGGCACTGGAAGTCTTCCTGCAAAAGCCGCTGCCAACGCATTGGGCCACGGGCGACCTGTGCAACATCAACTTCGATGAGTTCCGCTATTACCTCAGCGATGGCCAGAAGCCGAAGCGCTCCTGGGACGAGGTGCCCGAGGATGTGAAGAAGACCTTTGATCGGCTGGGCATTCCCGAGGCCGAGCGCAAATTCCTCGCCGGCGTTGAGGCGCAGTACGACAGCGAGGCGGCCTATTCCAACATCAAGGCCGCCGTCGAGGAGCAGGGCGTGATCTTTGTCAACAGCACCGAGGGACTGCACAAGCATCCTGAGATTTTCCGCAAGTGGTTTGGCAAGGTGATCCCCACCTCCGACAACAAGTTCTCCGCGCTCAACAGTGCGGTGTTCAGTGGCGGCAGCTTCATTTATGTGCCTCCCGGCGTGAAGGTGAAGCATCCGTTGCAGGCCTACTTCCGCATCAACAGCGAGCAGTTTGGTCAGTTCGAGCGCACGCTCATCATTGCCGACGAAGGCGCCGAGGTCATGTACATGGAGGGCTGCACGGCGCCGAAGTTTGAGACCGCAACCCTGCACAGCGCGGTGGTGGAACTGGTGGCCATGAAGGGCGCCAAGATCCAGTATGTGACGGTGCAGAATTGGAGCAGCAATGTCTTCAACCTGGTCACCAAGCGCGGCGTGGCCCACGAGGACGCCGAGATCCGCTGGATTGACTGCAACATTGGCAGCCGCCTGACGATGAAATACCCCTCCGTGGTGATGAAGGGCCGCCGCGCCCGCGGTGAGGTCATCAGCATCGCCCTGGCCAACAGCGGTCAGCATCAGGACACTGGCGCCAAGATGATTCACGCTGCCGATGAGACCACCAGCAATGTGATCAGCAAGTCCATCAGCATCGGCAAGGGCCGCGCCACCTACCGCGGCCAGGTGCACATTCCGCCGCATCTCAAGGGCTGCCGCAACAACACGCAGTGCGATGCCCTGCTCATTCATGCCAACAGTCGCACGGACACCTACCCGGCCATCAGCGTGCGTGGCAACCGCCACGCCACGCAGCACGAGGCCAGCGTCAGTCAGGTCAGCGCCGATCAGATTTTTTACCTCATGCAGCGCGGTCTCTCCGAGGCCGAGGCGATGAGCCTCTCGGTCAATGGCTTCATCAATGATTTGGTCAAGGAGTTCCCGATGGAGTACAGCGTGGAACTCAAACGCCTCATCGACCTGGAGATGGAAGGCAGCGTGGGCTGATCGCCGCCGCCCTTCCTGCTGAAGCCTTTTCCACCCCCTCTTTTTGTCTTACGCCGGCATGACCGCCCCCACTTCCGCAAGCAGCAACCCGACCTGGTTTGAACAACGCCAACAGCAGGCCTGGCAGGACTATGAACGCCTGCCAGCTCCCGCGCAGCGCGATGAGCACTGGCGCTATTCCAGTGCCAAGAAATTGGATTTGAGCGGCCGCAATCCCGCGCCTGAGCCCACTGCTGAGCAGGTGCAGGCGGCGCTTGCCGCCAGCAGTGGCATCGAGGGTGAGGGACCCCGCTTGGTGTTCGTCAATGATCGTCTGGTGCAACAATGTCTCGATGGACTGCCTGAAGGCAGCCTTTGCCTGAGTCTTGAGCAGGCCCTGAAGTCTCATGCCGATCTGCTGCAGCAGCATGGCTGGCAGAGCGAGGCCAGCATGGGTTCGGAGAAATTCGCCGCCCTGCATCTTGCCCAGCAGCGTGCCGCCGTGGTTCTGTTGCTGCCCAAGGGCGTGGAGATGACTCGGCCCCTTGAGGTGATTCATTGGTGCGTGGGACGGGAGTCGGTGATCTTCCCGCATCTCCTGGTCATTGCCCAGGCCCACTCCCATGCGCGCGTCAGTGAGCAGTTCCGCAGCCTGCAGGGCGATGCGGCGATGCTGCTGGCCATGACGCGGTTGGTGGCCGCGGACGCCGGCCGCATCAGCTACAGTTGCCTGCAACAACTCGCCGGCGACGCCCAAGGCCTTCAGCAGGCGCATCTGCAATGCGGCCGCGAGGCCCGCATCACCGCGCTGCAGGTGCAGTTGGGGGCGCAGTTCAGCCGCTGTGAGATGGTCAGCGATCTCGATGGAGCCGGAGCGCGCAGCGAGATGTTTTCCGTGAGCCTGCCCATGGGCACACAGATGGTGGATCAGCGCACCTTGCAACGCCACCGCGCGCCCAATGCCAGCAGCGACCTGCTGTTTAAAAATGCCCTCTACGATCAGGCGCAGTCCGTCTTCAGCGGGCTGATTGTGGTTGATGAAGGTGCCCACGCCACGGACGCCTACCAGACTTGCCGCAACCTGTTGGCCAGTGATCAGGCCCAGGCGCATTCCCTGCCTGGCTTGGAGATTCTTGCCGATCAGGTCAAGTGCAGTCACGGCAGCACCAGCGGCCCGATGGACGCCGAGGAGCTGTTTTATCTGCGCGCACGCGGCATTGATGAGGCCTTGGCTCGGCAGTTGATTGCCCGAGGCTTTGTGGCCCAGGTCATCAGCCGCTTGGGCGATGAGGCATGGAGCGCTGCGCTGCTCAAGGCGGTTGACGAAAAACTCGAAGCGCGGGCCTAAGCCGGTTGGCGCTCCAGCCTTTGGCTGCCCAAGGCACCCCTTGATCAGCCTCGGTTCTTCAGGGAGTCGCAGCATCTCAAAGCACGCCCGGGCAGCGCGGAGCCGCCTCTGTGAAGGGGATTTGAGCGGGGGAGAGAGTGGGCCGCCCCGCCCTTCGCCACTGAAGAGGCTGCCGCTGCGCTCTCAGCCGCTTGAGCCCTGCCATGCAGGCCTCGGCCTGCGCTTGATCCAAGCAGCAAGGCAGGGCGGGGCTGCCAAAGAAACGGCACCAATCTGCGGCCTGAACGCAGGCCTAGTGTTCCTCTGAATCCATTGGCTTTGAGATGTTGATACCGCCCATTGAGAAACCCCGTTTGATTCTGGGTTTGTTGAGCCTTGGCAGCACGGGCAGCAGCGCCAGCGCCAAGTTGCAACTCCTCAGCCAGGACAAGCCGGTGATGTTGGCCGGCGCGTTGAGACAGGACAACGGCGAGTTCATCTTGAAAAGCGGCAGTGGCGAGCAGGCGTATCGGCTTGGGTTGATCTGCCAGGAGGACAACAGGCTGGCGGTCACGCTGCGGTGCGCTGCCTTGTTGCTGGCGGTGGCAAGCGACGGCAGGCCGTTGCAGGAAGGCTTGG
>JAURHS010000213.1 GCA_030833205.1 Prosthecobacter sp. | reverse complement strand
TTCCACAAGGACCTGCCCTTTGAGTTGGTGGTCTCCAACTGGAAGGAGCACGCCGAAGTGCGTCGCGTTCAGGATGATCGGGGCGATGCGGTGGGCGGCTTTTACCTGCAGGAGTTGAGCAAGTTTGATCAGCGCGGCCAACTGTTGGCCGATGAGGCGCTCTCCCAAGCCTGCATGGTTGAGGTGCGCGGCAGGGAGGGGGGCAAGGGTGAGGTCCAGCGCGGCCTGCTGTGGGAATTCTCGGCGGCTCCATGGACGGTGAAGTGGGGTGCGGACACCTACCTCATTCATCTCACCCGGCGCACCCACAAGTTGCCCTTTGCGATTCGGTTGGATGAAACCGCTCAAGAGAAGCATCCGGGCACGGATCGCGCCCGCCGATTCTACAGCAACGTGACCCAAATTTCGGGCAAGCAGGAGCAGAAGCGCTTGGTCACGATGAATGAGCCGGTTCGCAGTCAGGGGTATGCGCTGTTTCAAAGCACCTTTGATGATGGCAGTCAAAGCGGCGCCAAGGTGAAGCGCTCCGGGTTTCAGGTGGTGGAAAATCCCTCGGATCATTGGCCGCTGATTTCCTGCATCATTGTGGCCGCCGGTCTGCTGATTCACTTTGTGATGATGCTGGCCCGCGCCATGCGCTGGCCCGTGGTGGCCACCACGGTTGCGGTGCTGCTGCTGGTCGGCGGCGGATTTGCCCTAGCCTACTACAAGCTTTAATTCATGAACATCCTGCGCCTTTTCCTGTTGTCCCTGTTGGCGGTGGCTGGCATGGGAGCGGCCGAGCCCGTTGTGGCACCAGAGGTTGCCAAGGCTCCCGCCTCTGCAATCAAGTTGCTGGAGGTGGATGCCTTGCGCGATCCGCAGCTCATTGCCCTTCTTGAATCCCTGCCGGTTCAGGAGGCTGGCCGCATCAAGCCGCTGCTCAAGCTTGCCTCCACCCGCCTGTTGGCCTTCCGCGCGCGGCAAAGTGTCTGGCTTACCGACAGCGGGGAGATGAGCGGCAAGCCGCTGGTTGACCCCGGCTTGGCCAAACCCATCGTCAACGAGAAGGGCAAGCCGGTGAAGCTCGGCGCTGTGTCCTGGCTGCTGCTGAGTTGGCTGCGGCCTGATGTGGCGCGGCTGGTGCCGCTATACAAGGTGGACAACTCTGCGGCGATCACCGAGTTGGGCCTCAAGGCCAAGCAAAAGCGGGATCAGTACAGCCATGCCGAGTTGGAGCCCGCACGCGAGATGCTGATGCAGAAGCGCCGCGAGTACGAGGAGATCGCGGTCAAGCAGCGCACGGCCGAGCAGCGGATTTTGGTGCAGCTCTCCGGCAGTTATCTCGACTACGAAATGATTCTTGGGCATTTGGACTTTGCCCGTGCGCCACTGGGGCAGAACCCCGAGCAGCTGCCAGCCGACATCAAGCAACCGGTGCGGCTGTCGCGCGATCTGCCGCGGCTTGCCGATCTGGTGCAACAAGCCGGTGCGCCGATGCAGTTGCCATGGTTCCGGGATCTGGCGCGGGGCGCGCTGGGGGCAATGATGAGCGGGCACGCCGAGGCCCAGTTGCGCCTGTTCCCGCCGCAGGATGCCAAGAACGAAGTCTGGGATGGGCCGGGAAGCCTGATTTTCTCGGCCTTGCAGGGACAGAGCAAGCCTGACGCCGCGCAACTCAAGTGGCTGGCCTTGTACGAGGAATTGGGGCGGCCGGGACTTGATGCCGCGGGCCTGAAGGCCAGCGTCCAGAAGTTGGTGGATGCCGTCAATGCTGCGGCCGAGGCCCGCGCTGAGGCTCAGCAGGTGCCCCTGGAGCTGCATCTCATTCATGCCGATTATTTCTTCAAGGCGCAGTGGGCGTTTTTGCTGGGTTTGATTTTGGTGGCCCTGACCTGGGTCTCGCCGGGCAGCGCCCTGGAGCGCTGGTCGCACCGTGGTGCCTGGTTGTTGACCGGTTACGCCACTGTGATGTGTGTCGTCGGTGTGGTGGTGCGCTGCCTGATCATGCAGCGTCCGCCAATCACCACGCTTTATGAGACCATTCTCTTCATCGGCGCCTCCTGCGCCTTGTTCGGTCTGCTGGCACAGTGGTTGGCCGGGCGCGGCCTTGGTCTGCTTCTGGCCGCCTTCTCAGGCGCGGCCTGCATGTTTCTCTCCATCCAGTTTGATACCGCTGAGGCCACCGACAATCTGCAGCAGTTGCAGGCGGTGTTGATCACCAACTTCTGGCTCTCCACCCATGTGCCCATCATCAATTTGGGCTACGCGGCGTGCATGGTGGCAGCGCTGGTGTCGATGGTTTACTGGATCAAGCATTTGGTCGGCCGTCTGAGTGTCGGCTCGGAGGAGGCAAGATTTTTTACCCGCGTGGCCTACGCCTTTGTGGGCGCAGGCCTGCTGCTCTCCCTGGTG
>JAURHS010000224.1 GCA_030833205.1 Prosthecobacter sp. | reverse complement strand
TCCCAGATGGTGATGCGCTGGAGATCGAGTTTGACTTTGCCAACCTCATGCGAGGGGATGCGGCCAGCCGCTCTGCTTACTACCAAAGCGGCATCCAGAACGGCTGGCTCACCCGCAACGAGGCACGCATTGCAGAAAACCTCAACCCGCTGCAAGGCCTGGACCAACCCCTTCGCCCACTGAACATGGTGGAGGAAGAGGATGCCGAAGAGGCTGAGCAGGAGACCGAATCCTCCGATCCGGCGCCTGCCGAGGACGAAACGGACCCCGCCGATCAGGAATCGAGCTTGCGCTTTCGCAAGCTGGTGCAGTCCAACTCAGCCCGGCTAGCCCGGCGCATCGCCAAGAAGGGTTCCCTGGGAGCCAACGAAACCGACCTGATTGCCCAGGCCTTTGGACTTGAGGTGAGCAAGGTCAGCGCCTGGGCGCAGCTGCAAACACAGCCCTTTGAGGAGGCCGCACTGGCCGCTTCCCTGATTCAACTTGGAATGAACACATGAACAAACAACTTCTGCTTTCAGAATTCCTGACCACCCCCTGGGCGCTGATGCCCGAGCGTTTGCAGGCTATGTCCGGCATCCTGACACGCTGGTCTGCGGGCGAGCCGCCAAGCGACGAGACCCTGTTTCAGGTCAACACCGACCGCGTGCTGCGTGACACCCGCAAGCAAATGGCAGCCGCCAGCACGGGCACCGGTATCGCGGTGCTGCCCCTGTACGGGGTGGTGACGCAGCGCGGCAACATGGTCGACGACATCTCCGGGCCGGGCAGCACCAGCACCCAGCAGTTCACATCAGTCCTGCGCCAGATGCTGGCCGATGACACGGTGGGCCAGATCCTGATCGACATCGACAGTCCCGGGGGCAGCGTCTATGGCGTCTCCGAATTGGCCAGCGAAATCGTCAAGGCCCGAGCCCAAAAGCCTGTCATTGCCGTGGCGAACAGCCTGGCGGCCTCGGCCGCTTACTGGATCGGCTGCTCGGCCAGCGAGTTCTATGTCACCCCGGGTGGCGAGGTGGGCTCGATCGGTGTGTGGCAGGCCCACTTTGATTACTCGAAGGCGTTGGAAGAGGAAGGGGTCAAGCCCACCTTGATCTCGGCGGGCAAGTTCAAGGTCGAGGGCAACCCGTATGTTCCGCTCGATAAACAGGCTCAGGCTTTCATGCAGTCCCGTGTGGATGACTACTACAACGCCTTCATCGAAGCCGTGGCCCAAGGCCGTGGTGTCTCGGCAAGCGAAGTGCGCTCGGGCATGGGCGAAGGTCGTGTGCTTGGGGCAGACGCCGCACTGGCCGCTGGAATGGTCGACGGCATTGCCACCTTTGACGATGTGCTGGCCAAGATGCAGGCCAGCGTGCGAAGCACCAAGCCACGCAGTCAGTCCCGCCTGAAACAGGCCCGTGACGCTCTTGCGCTGATCTGATCCATTTCATTTAGCAGCCCTCCGTTGAGGGTTGCTCCATCCTGCGACCCGTTGGTCGTCATCCCTGTCGCCGCCTTGAGTCATCTCGACCAGGCGGTTTTTTCATTTCTGGAGTTAATCCCATGAGCAAGCAACTGCGCGAGCTGCAAGCCCGCAAAGCCACCCTGGTCAAAGACGCACGCGCCCTGACCGATATCGCTGCCGCCGAGCAGCGCGACATGAACGAAGAAGAGGTCAGTGCTTTTGAAGCCCTCAAAGCCAGGATCGAAGCCACCTCGGCCGCGATCGACCGTGAAGCGGCCTTGATTGCCGAGGAAGCGCAGATGGGCCACGCAGCCCAACTGCCCAATGGCTCGGTGATCACGGTGGTGAGCAACGCCGAATCGGATCCCAAGCATGGCTTTAAAAGCGTTGGCGAGTTCCTTAAAACTGTCCGTCATGCGCAAAACCCTGGTTCCTCGATCGATGACCGTCTGCTGATTGGCATGAATCGCGGTGCCGTGGCCCCAGCCTCGTTTGGCAGTGAAGGCGCGGCGCAAGATGGCGGTTTCCTCGTGCCACCGCAATTTGCACAGGAAATCTTCCAGCTCTCGCTGGGCGAGGACTCCCTGCTGCCCATGACCGACAACGTCGAGATCACGGGCAACACCATGGCC
>JAURHS010000029.1 GCA_030833205.1 Prosthecobacter sp. | reverse complement strand
TAGGGCCGAGGTGGGATCTGCGACTAGCTTGACCTTACAGGTACCATAGGGCGAGAGAATCCTGCAATTCCAGAGATTGGCCGATTAACCCAAGCCTCTGCGGGTAGGCAGTTCTTGCTTTCTCGCCTTCGCACGGTTTGGGGCAGATAGTGAGGGTGTCGCCTATCGCTTGTTCTTTGTCCGAGAGGCTCCGGGCGTCTTGACGACATGCGACCTTGCCCTCCCTCTGCGGGCAAAAAAGGCCCTTGCCAAGCTGCTCATTCTGCCCATACATATCCACCTCTTTCCGCAAGGAACGGGTAGGTACCCAAGTGGCCAACGGGGGCAGACTGTAAATCTGCTGGCTTTGCCTTCAGTGGTTCGAATCCACTCCTGCCCACCATGCTGATCCGCAACAGCATGGATCAGTCAGATGCTGTCCCATGGGGCGCATTGCCCCCTCGTGCCGGTTGGCGCTTGGGTTCTCCTTCGGCCTGGACTTTGCGCCGTCCATGGTCCGCCCCTCGGGCTGGTTCCTGTGTCCCCTCGGTGGGCGCACCGGCCCCGCGGCCTCAAAGCGCCAATGCCCATGATGATCGCATTGGGCCAGGATGATCGCATTGGGCCAGGAAGCCGCGAGGCGTGGGGAGAGCGATCACTCTCGACCGCTCAACGCCGTCCACGCCAAGCCACCTGCGCTCAGCGACCGAGGATGCTATGGCTAGATTTCAAGACTGGGCAATCGCTTCGCAGCGACGGACCAATGAACCCCGCTCGCCCGGGTGAATCGGCGCTGTGCAGCGGGCGCTCAACGCAGTCCACGCCAAGCCACCTGCGCTCAGCGACCGAGCATGGTACGGATGCCATTGGTAACCGCGCACTCTACTCGAGTTGCTCGAGCAGGTACTGGATCAGGTCGGTGGAGGTGACAATGCCCACCAGCTTTTCGCCATCAACCACAGGCAGGGCGTGGAACTGGTTCTTGGCCAAAATTTCCGCAGCATCGCGGATGCTGCCTGTGGCGCTGAGGGTGATGGGGCTTTTCTGCATCAGGCCCTCGATGCTAAAGGTGTGATCCAGCGTGGCGTCCACCGTGCGCTGGTCGGTGTTGAAGGTGTCGCCAAAACTTACCCGCAGAATATCGGAGGCACTGATGATGCCCACCAAATTCTCACCACTGACCACTGGCACATGATGAATGCCGTGCTGGGCAATGAGTTGACGCACCTTGGAAACCGGGTCGCCGTGATGCACGGTGACGAGTTGGGCGCTCATGATCCTGCGGATGGATTCGTTTTTCTTCATGGGGTTCAGTGGGGTTGGTTGGGCCGCTGCCCTTGAGGCCTCGGCACCAGACCAGATCGCCCAGCGCCCAAGACCGTGCTGCGCCGCCTTTGCGTGAAGCTGTGCGCGCCTTGCCCGCCCGAGGCGCCACGAGCGGCCAATGCAAAGCCTCAATGGCCGGCCCAATGCAGCTCGAGGCCATCATAGGCAAAGCCCACCCCCACGGGCAGCGCGGGCTCATCGCGGCCATGCATGACATCGCATTGGAAATGGGTGAGCCAAGTTTGCCTCGGGCGCAGATGCTGCACCACTTGCAAGGCCTCGGGGATGCTCATGTGGGTGGGATGCTCGCGGAAGCGCAGCGCATCCATGATCAGCGTGTCGCAATCGACAAGCTGCTGCATCGTGGAATCTGGCAGGCGCTTGGCATCGGGCAGGTAGGCGCAGAGCTTGCGCCCGCCCTGCGCAAAAAGATAACCGATGGTTTCCACCGAACCATGCTCGACCTCAAGTGGCGTCACCTCGGTGTCGGCAAGCGCGAAGGCCCCATGCACGGCCCTGGCCTGTGGCTTGATGTACCCACGGTAGCGATTGCGCCCATTGAAGGCATAATCAAAGATGCGCTGCAACGCGGCCAAGCAGCTCTCGCGGCCGTAAATCGGCATCTCCTCGTCCTCGGCCACACAAAAACGCCGCAGTTCATCAAAGCCAAGCACATGATCCATGTGCGGATGGGTGTACAAGGCTGCGTCCACCCGCCTGATCCCTGCACGCAAACACTGGGTGCGAAAGTCCGGCCCTGTATCCACCACCCAATGCGCCGCCGGGCTGCGCATCCACACACTGGAACGCAGACGCTGATCCCGAGGATCGCTGCTCTTGCAGGTGGCACACTCGCAACCAATCATGGGCACACCCACGGAAGTTCCCGTCCCCAAAAAGGTGAGGCTCAAACTGAGGTTGGGGGCATCGGCCATGGCGCAGGCCGCATCAAACACAGCAAAACCCACCCGGCAACAAGGCCGCAGAGCAGTCCTGCACAATGGTCGGGCCGTGGACAGGCGGCCAAGTGCCAATCACCCCCGCAGCGCGCCTAGAGCCTCCCTGCGGTCCAGGCCTC
Organism: Prosthecobacter sp.; assembly: GCA_030833205.1. Taxonomy (GTDB): domain Bacteria; phylum Verrucomicrobiota; class Verrucomicrobiia; order Verrucomicrobiales; family Verrucomicrobiaceae; genus Prosthecobacter. Next base: position 28,488 of record JAURHS010000029.1, on the reverse strand, counting down.
CTCCAAGGCCTGCACGGCCCGCACATTGGACTCAAAGGCAAAGTCCGCGGACGAGGCCTGACCAAGGTCAAGCGTGAGCACCCCACTGACCTCCCCGGGATCGGCGGTTGTTGCCGGCATTTGCCGCACCCGCGCCACAAAAAACACATCCATCGTCGGCCAATCAAAGCCCTGGTAGCGGTACAGATTGGGCCAGGAGCCGAGATAACGCAGAGCCTCCAGACCGAGCTCAACGCCCACCTCCTCACTCAGCTCGCGCAGGCAGGCCTGCTCGGCGGATTCCCCAGGCTCAGCAATGCCCCCGGGCAGGCCCAGTTGCCCCTCGCCAGGGGCCTTGCTGCGCCGGATCACCAGCAGGCGCCCGGCATCGTCCACCAGCATCGCGCAGGCCGCAGGAATTGGTGTCAGGTAATGCCGATACCCACAAACTGGGCAATCCCAGCTGCGCGGCCCCACCTCAAGCAGGGGCTGATGGCCGCAGGCCGTGCAGTGCCGGTAGGGGGAGGGCAGGGGCATGGGCATGGATGCGGGCAGGAATTGAGCTTGGCAAGCCTCAGCGCTTGCATGTATCACAAAAGTTGCTTTTAGCACACCCTCATGAGCGACAACAACGGCCAGCGCAAATTCAAACGCGTCCTCCTTAAACTCAGCGGTGAAGCCCTGCGTGAGCCCGGCAGCACCGACAACATCAGCCCGCCAATCGTGGAGGACATGGCCCAGCAGATCAAGCAGGCCCACCAAAGCGGCGTCGAGATCGCCCTGGTGGTTGGCGGCGGCAACTTCTGGCGTGGCGTCAGCGCCAGCAACCGCGGCATGGAACGCGCCACTGCCGACTACATGGGCATGCTGGCCACCGTCATGAACTCCCTGGCCCTGCAAAGCATGCTTGAGGCCATTGATGTGCCCACCCGTGTGCAAAGCGCCATCGAGATGAAGAATGTCGCCGAGCCCTTCATCCGCCGTCGCGCCATGCGCCACCTCGAGCTGGGCCGCGTCGTCATCTTCGCTGCCGGCACCGGCAACCCCTTCTTCTCCACCGACACCACCGCAGCCCTGCGCGCCAGTGAAGTGGGCGCCGATGTGGTCTTCAAGGCCACCAAGGTGGATGGCATCTACGACAGCGACCCCAACCGCAACCCCAACGCCAAGCGCTACGAGGCCGTCAGCTACCGCGAGTGCATCGAACGCCAACTCAAGGTCATGGACGCCACCGCCTTCTCCCTCTGCGAGGAAAACAGCACCCCCATCGTGGTCTTCAGCATGAACGAGCCGGGCAACATCTTCCGCGCCCTCACAGGCCACGCCATGGGCACCCTGGTCAACGCCAGCGGCAAACTCTAAGACCTGCCCCATGGTATCCCTTGGAGGTGAACTGTCCCCTGGCAGCGCCGACGAACAGGCCCAACGCGACGCCCACTTCATGGGCGAAGCCCTGCGCCTTGCCCGCAAGGCCGCCCAAAAGGGGGAAGTCCCCATCGGCGCCCTCATCGTCCACCAAGGCCGCGTCATTGGCCGCGCCTGGAACCAGGTGGAAGTGCTGCGCGACGCCACCGCCCACGCCGAGATGCTGGCCCTGACCCAGGCCCAGGCGGCCATCGCCGACTGGCGGCTGAGCGACTGCGACCTCTATGTCACCAAGGAGCCCTGCCCAATGTGCGCAGGTGCCATCGTCCACTGCCGCATCCGCCGCCTCATCTTCGGCTGCGGCGACCCCAAGGGCGGCGCCGCTGGTGGCTTCTGGAACCTCCTGCAAGCTCCCAACCTCAACCACCGCTGCGAGATCAAACCCGAGGTTCGCGCCGCCGAATCCGTCGAACTCCTCAAAGACTTCTTCGCCCAGGCCCGCGCCCGCCGCACTCAAGGCCAACCCCATGACAAGGGCCAACCCAAGACCCTGGACCTCGACGGCCTCGGCGATCTTGGCAGTCCCGGCAAGCTCGGCTCCACCGGCTCCTTCGCCGCCAATTCAGGCCCCAAGCCCTTGGGGAAAGCCTTGCCCCTCTTCGGCCAAAGCGATGAACAGGGCCCCGACCTCGGCGACCTCACCCACCCCGGCGATGACGAAGGCCCCGATGCCTTCGACTCAGACGGCGACGGCGATGGGGAATGATTCGGCAACTGGGACAGCGGATCAGCGGCCTGGCCGGGGGGGCCTGCTTTGGCGTACGGTTCACTTCACCGCCGGGACCGCCGAAGACAGTGGCGTCAGCGGCGTGCGGCACTGGCGTTGGGTGGTGTCCAGTGGGTAAGCACGGCGGCGCTCCTTCATTGGGTTCATCGGCTCCGCTCTCCCTGCGGGAGGCTGTGGTCAGAAGTGGGAGAATGGCATGGTTCTCGTCTCCTGTCTTCAATTCAGAAACGATTAGGGGCCGTGGGTCTCGTTGGTGCTGTGGTTTTGCTGTGGGGTGAGAGTGCTCGGTCTCTTGACGCTTCACGGCGTCCTGTGGCCTTGGTCTTTGATGGCAGTCAGGCCCTGCGCGGTCCGGTGCGATGCTTGAATTGTGATCCTTGGTTCGGTTGGCTTGTGGCTGTGTTGGAACTGCTGCAGCCAAGGTCTGAGGCCTTGAGCTCTCAGCTGGCTGAATTGGTCGAGTGTGTTGGCGAGGCTGTGTAGGCTGGGGCTGATCCAGCCTATGACGGTGTGGATGTGGGCGTGGATGGAATCGAGGTCTTTGAAGTGGATGATGCGCTCGTGGTGGAAGACCCGGTTGCGCAGCTGGCGAATGCTCTCAAGATCGCGCTTGATGGTTTTGCGGTTGTGCAGGCTTTTGGGGAGGTGCTTGAAGATGGCCTTGATGCCGCGGGGAAGGAAGGCGGTGTTCCGTTCGTAGTGGTCCTCGAAGAGGTGGGTCCAGAAGCCAAAGGTGAGCTCTGCAACCATTCTGCCGGGAGTGACAGGCTTGTTTCTGCGCTCCAGTTTGAGCTTCGCCTTGTTGATCTCGGTTTCTGCCCATGCCGTCAGGGGCACGTTTGTGGCGTCGTACCAAGCCTCGCTGCCGGCAATCTTGCTGAGTTGGGCGTGGATTGCGTTGCGTAGGGCAATCTCGCAAAGTTGAAGCGGCGCATACAGACTGCTGCAGAGGGCCATGTTCAGCAGGTAGCGAGCCATCGTTGCCCGCGGATCTGGAGGGCCCTCGCCCTGGGGCAAGGTGTAGGCGTGCAGACGATCAATGGAGAGAAAGGTGTTGGCCTCGGTGAAAAAAAGGGCTTGAAAATCGAGGGAGGAAAGGTTTGAATAACAGGGTGAGCCCCGGAACTCCCTCTCCCGCCCTTCGCGACGGTGATTGGAGCCGGGGTTTCTTTTTGGGTGCATGCAGCGTGTTTTGGTGAGGCGAGGGCATGGTTCTTTCGCCTGTTTTTGGCAGCAACCGGGATGATGGGTGGGGTGCTTGTTGGCGTTGCAGGTTTGAGAATGGGCCGTTGTGCGGGTTTACCACTGCCGCTGTGGTCCCTGCAGTCCCTCCGTGGACAACCCGGTTGCTTACCCCTGATCAGCGTTGCCTTGGGCCATGCTTGGCCCAGGCTTTCGCAACGCTTCGCGTCATGCCATGTTGCTGCGTGCTTTGCTCTAGCAGGCGCTTGGCGCGTTGGAGGGCCGTTCAGGTCTTTGATGAGCGGTCAAGAGCGACCGCCCTCCCAACGCTTCGCGGCTGCGTGGGCCAATGCGTTGATCGTGGCCCTTGGCACTTCGCCACTTCCTGTGCCTAGGGATGCTTTTGCAATCCTGGTCCTGTGTAAAAAGGCGAGGATCTTCGACACCCGCACCAACCCCTGAACCTTCTGCGCATGGGCCATGCTCGCGCCACGCCATGTTGATTCGTGCGTTGTTGAAGCAGGCGTTTGGACTGGTGCTGGGCAGCGAGGCTTGGTGTGCCTCGCTGCGTTGAGCGTTGGGTGTACGGCTCGGGCCTAGTGTTTTTCTTGGGCTTCGCGTGCCTGTTCGCTGGCTTCGATGTCGAAGAGGAACTCAAAGTCGTTCTTTTCGAGGGTTCGCGCAAAGCTGCCTTCGCCCAGAAGGGTTTGGGACATGAGTTGTTTCTTCTGCTGCAGGAGCATGATTTTTTCTTCGATGCTGCCCTTGGTGATCATGCGGTAGGCCATGACGGGTTGGGTCTGGCCGATGCGGTGGGCGCGGTCAATGGCCTGGGCTTCGACGGCGGGGTTCCACCAAGGGTCGTAGAGGATCACATAGCTGGCGGCGGTGAGGTTGAGGCCGCTGCCGCCTGCCTTGAGGCTGAGGAGGAAGACGCAGGGGTTGGGGTCGGTTTGGAAGTTGCGGACGACTTCGGCGCGGTTTTGGGTGGCGCCGGTGAGCCAGTGGTGCGGGATGTTCATGGCCTGCAGGCGGTCGCGCAGGACGGTGAGCATGGAGACGAACTGGCTGAAGAGGAGAACCTTGTGCCCGCTTTCGTGAAGTTCTTCGATGAGTTCGAGGGTGGCGGTGAGTTTGGCGCTGTCGGTATCGGTTTGCTCGGGGAGGGCGAGTTGGGGCTGGCAGCAGATTTGGCGCAGGCGGGTGAGGGCCTGAAGTACGGCGAAGCGGCGCGTGCTGAGGACCTCGATGGCGTTGGAGGAGAGTAGAAGGTGCTGGGCGCGGGCGAGCTCCTGGCGGTAGAGCTCGGATTGCTCTGGGGTCATCTCGCAGAGGATCGCCTCTTCGGTGCGCGGTGGGAGGTCGCGGGCGACCTGGGCCTTGGTGCGGCGCAGGAGGAAGGGACGCAGGCGGGCGCTGAGCCGCTCGGCGGCGCGGCCGTCTTTGCGGCGGTCGAATTGGCGGGTGAAGTAGGCGCGGTCGCCAAGGGAGCCCGGCATGGCAAAGGTCATGAGGCTCCAGAGGTCAAGGAGGCGGTTTTCCAGCGGGGTGCCGGTGAGGGCGAGGCGGTTTTCAGCCTTGAGGCTGCGCGCGGCGCGGGCGGCCTGGGAGTCTGGGTTTTTGATTTGTTGGGCTTCGTCGAGGATGACCGCAAGCCATTGGATGGTCTGCAGTTCTTCGATGCTGCTGCGCATTTGGGCGTAGTTCATCACCAGGACTTGCACGGCTGGGCCTTGGTTGGGCGCTGGGCTTTTGAGTTGGGTGATGTCGAGGGCGTCGCGTTCGTGAAGGATTTGGACCTTGAGGTCAGGGGCGGCCTTGGCGAGCTCCTGGGCCCAGACATCGAGGACGGATTTCGGGCAGACCACGAGGCAGGGCCAGGGATTGCGGTAGCGGCCGCGCAGCCACAGAATCCAGGCGATGCTTTGCAGGGTTTTGCCCAAGCCCATGTCATCGGCGAGGATGCCGCCAAAGCGGTTGACGCTGAGGTAGGCGAGGAAGTGGTAGCCTTCGATCTGGTAGGGACGCAGGGTGAGGGTAATGCCGCTTGGGGGCTCGGGCCGCTCTTCGAGCTTGGCCTGCTCCATGCGCTGAGTGATTTTTTCCCAGGCTTTGGCGGGGATGATTTCTGAGGCTTGGCGGGCGTCGAGTTGGCGCCAGTTGAGGGTGTGGGTTTCGTTGGGGCTTTGATCGAGGTCGAGCCCGAGTTGGTCCATGAGGGCCTGTTGGTCCTCGCTGAGTTCGAGGCGGGCGCGGCGCCAGGTGCCGTCGGCGAGTTGAACAAATCCGCCCTTGGCGGCGACGAGGCGGCGGATGTCGGCAAGTTTGAGGTCCGCGCCTTCAATTTCAAAGATGAGGCGCAGGTCGAACCAATCAATGGTGGCGGTTTGCGTGGCTTCGAGGCGCACGCGGGCGATGAGGGGATCGGCGAGGATGGTTTGCAGGCGTTCATCGGCCTTGAGGCTGATGCCCTCGGGGAGTTCGACGGCCCAGGTGTTGAAGGCGTCGGGGAAGTTTTTGGTGAGGCGCACGCGCATGCCTTGGGATTCGATGTCCCAAGTGGCGCCGAGTTCACGGATGCGTGCGGCGGCGTGTTCGAGTGCGCTGCGGTCGCTGCAGAGGATGAGCTCGGTTTGCGGGAGGTCGTCCTCGGTGGGGAGGATGCTGGCCCAGCCTTGGGGGCCGAGGCGTTCGCGGACCTGGCCTTCTTCATTGACGGCAACGGCTTTGAAGCTTGCGTATTCGAGGTTGCTGCCGGGGGCCTTGCGGGCGCATTGCGCCTCGATCTGCACATGGAGGCGTTCTTTTTTGACGCGCTTGGCGAGGCTGGGCGGCAATTCGAGGCCGATGGTTTGCAGGAATTCAATGCCGCTTTGGTGGGCGAGTGCAGCAAGGGGGATGCTGGGCCATTGCTCCATGCGGGTTTCATGGGGCAGCCATGTGGGTCCCTGATGGACTTGCTCAGCGCTGAGGTAGCGGGTGGGGCTGCCGTGCAGCACGCGAAGGGGCAGTGTGGGGGCTTCGCCGCCCTGCCTTGGGATGAGGAGGAATTGCAGTTCTTGTTTGGTGCCGTCTTCCTTGGTGGTCCAGATTAGGTCGGGGCCTTGAGCAAAGCTGTGGCTGTCGAGGTTGAGCAGGCGCGAGGCGAGTAGGGGCTGGGCAAAGAGGCCGCTGAGCCAGCGCGGGTGTTCGTCCAGATCGACGCGGCAGGATTCGATGCCTTGGGCCCGGCCTTGCATGACGCGGGCGACGGAGAGCATCAGCAGTTCTGCCTCTGCCGGCAGGCTGATGGTGGCTTCGGCGTGGGCCTTGAGCAGGGCCTCGAAGTGATTGCGCGAGAGTGGGGAAAACTCGCCCTCGGTGTTGGGGCTTGCCTGCAGGCGGGCTTCGTTGGGGGAGAGGACAAGGCGCAGGTCGGCAATGGCCGGTGGATTGGGGCGGGCTTCGAGGAGGCGGTTGATGCGCTCGCGCCAGAGGGGAACGCCGCTTTCGGCTTGCCAATGGCGCAGGCGTTGGCGCAGGGCCGAGAGGTCAGTGATTTGTTTGAGGAAAAGCGGCGGAACCAGGCCGCGCTGCTGCAGGGCGAGGGCCACATATTGCCAGAACTCACGCAGGCTGCGTGGAGGCTGCGGCCAGAGTTGCAGGGGCTCGACGCTTTGAATGCTCCACTTGGGGTGCAGGCGCACCATGTCGTGGTCGAAGATCTGGCCGGTGTGCTTGGCGCGCTCAAAGCGCTTGGCGATTTTGTCGAGGTAGAGATCCTCATCGGCTTTGAGAGGGCGGCCGAGTTGGCCCTCAACCCAACTGGCGAAGGGTGGCTCGGCTTGGGCCGCAGCAATGGCCTCGGGCTCGCGCTGGGCCTTGCGTTGCAGGGCGATGAGAACAGCGGCGAGGGCGAGGTTGTGCAGGACACGGTCTTCGACATCGCTTTCGCCAATCCAGCCTTCTTCCTCGAGGGCCCAGCGGGTGTTGACGCTGCGGTCGTCCAGGCGGACTTCGGCGAGGATTTCATCAGTGCTTAAATCCAGGCCGCGAACGCTGTCGGCTTCGACGAGTTGTTCAGCCTCCTGACGCAGGGTGGGCTCGCAGGCGGCAAGCAGGGCGGGGATTTGTTTGAGGAGGTCGTTCATGCAGGCAGGGCTGCCCGCCGGCCCCAGCAACGGGGAACCGTGGCGGGGCGATTAGGGCAATCGTCAAGGCTAGCACAGCCTGCTGGGCTTGACCAGTGGCCTTGTGCAGAAATGCGGGGTTGACTTGCGGCTGGGCGGCCTGGTGAGGGCGCGGTGGATCAGGGCACGATCACCTGGGGCAGATCCCAGATTTCGCGGGCGTACTGCAGGATGGTGCGGTCAGAGCTGAAGAAGCCCATGCGCGCGGTGTTGAGGATGGCCATCCGGGTCCAGCGCTGCGGGTCCTTGTAGGCAGCATCAACGCGGGCCTGGGCCTTGGCGTAGGAGTCAAAGTCGGCGAGGCAGAGGTAGGGGTCACCGTGTTCCAGCAGGCTGTCGCGCAGGGGCTTGAAGTCTGCGGCGTTGCCGGTGAAGGCATCGCTGCTGAGCCAGTCGAGGCTTTCCCGCAGGGTCTCGTTGGCCCAGTAATATTCCCAGGGGTTGTAGCCACGGGACTTGAGGTCGGTGACCTGCTCAACAGTGAGTCCGAAGATGAAGATGTTTTCATCGCCGACTTCCTGGGCGATTTCCACATTGGCGCCGTCGAGGGTGCCAATGGTCAGGGCGCCGTTGAGGGCAAGCTTCATGTTGCCGGTGCCGGAGGCCTCCTTGCCAGCGGTGGAGATTTGCTCGGAGAGGTCGGCGGCGGGGATGATTTTTTCGGCGAGGGAGACGCCGTAGTTGGGCAGGAAGACGACCTTGAGTTTGTCGCCAACGCGCGGGTCGTGATTGACTTTCGCGGCCAGGCTGTTGATGGCGTGAATGATGTTCTTGGCCAGGTAATAGCCTGGCGCGGCCTTTGCGCCGAAGACAAAGACGCGCGGGTGGAAGTCGGCATTGGGGTTGTTGAGGATCTCGCGGTAGAGCGCGACGATGTGCAGCAGGTTGAGATGCTGGCGCTTGTATTCGTGCAGGCGTTTGATCTGCACATCAAAAAGAGCGTCGGGGCTGGTCTTGACGCCGCAGGTTTGTTCGATGATGCGGCTGAGGACGACCTTGTGGCTGCGTTTGATGTCGCGGTAGCGTTGGGCAAAGGCCGCGTTGTCCGCCAAGGCCTCAAGCTTGCGCAGTTGGGTGCTGTCCTTGCGCCAGCCTTCGCCGATGCTCTCGGTGATGAGGGCGGCGAGCTGCGGGTTGCAGACATCGAGCCAGCGATGGAAGGTCACGCCATTGGTGACATTGACGAAGCGCTCGGGGAAGAGTTGGTGAAAGTCGTTGAAGAGACGCTCTTGAAGCAGGCGGGTGTGCAGGGCGGCAACACCGTTGGTGTGGTGTGATCCCAACACGCTGAGGTGGGCCATGCGCACAAATTTTCCACCGCGTTCGTCAATGAGGGAGAGCGATCGCTTCTTGTGGTCGTCGCCGGGCCAGCGGGCTTCGACGGGGCCGTTGAGGAAGTCGGCGTTGATTTGGTAGATGATCTCCAAGTGACGCGGCAGCACGCGGCCAAAGAGGCCGACGGACCACATCTCCAGGGCCTCGGGCAGAAGGGTGTGATTGGTGTAGGAGAAGGTGCGTTGGCAGATGCTCCATGCTTCATCCCAGGGCAGGTCCTCTTCATCAACGAGGATGCGCATGAGCTCAGCGATGGCCACGGCGGGGTGAGTGTCGTTGAGCTGAATGGCGGCCTTGGCTGGCAGTTCCCTCAGAGGCAGGGAGTAGCCGTTTTTAAAGCGCCGCAACATGTCAGCCAGCGAACAGGCGACAAAGAAGTACTGCTGCACGAGGCGCAGTTCCTTGCCCGATTCGGTGGCGTCATTGGGGTAGAGCACCTTGGAGACGGTTTCTGCGATGGCCTTTTCGCGCAGGGCTTCAATGTAGCTGCCTTCGTTGAAGACTTGGAAGTTGAAGTCCTCATCGGCCTGCGCCTGCCAGAGTCGGAGCACATTGATGGTGTGGCTGTCGTAGCCGACGATGGGGATGTCCCATGGCAGGCCAAGCAGGCATTTGCCGTCCACCCAGACGCGCTTGGAATTGCCGGCATCATCAAAGCGGTTTTCGACTCGGCCATAGAGTTTGACGCGCTGGCGGTAGGAGGGGCGGGCGATCTTCCAGGGCGAGCCGTCGCGCACCCAGGCGTCGGGATGCTCGACTTGGCGGCCATTGACGAACTCCTGGCGAAACAGGCCGAACTCGTAATGGATGCCATAGCCGATGGCCGGCAGGTTCTGGCTGCTGAGGCTGTCGAGAAAGCAGGCCGCAAGGCGGCCAAGGCCCCCGTTGCCAAGGCCCATGTCTGGTTCGGCCTCGAGCAGCTGCTCGAGGCTGCGGCCCTGATTTTGCAGGGCAGTCCTGGCGGCATCATAGAGGCCGCAGTTGCGCAGGTTGTTTTCGAGGAGGCGACCCATGAGATACTCCAGCGAGAAGTAGTGAACGCGGCGCACGCCTTGATCGCGGTGCAGGCTGCGCGAGCGGGTGGCGGCCTCCATCACGCGGTCGCGAACGGCCAGGCAGGTGGCGGTCCACCAGTCGTTGTCGCTGGCGCTTTTTGGGTAGGCTCCAAGGGTGAAGCGGATGTGGTTGAGGATGGAGTGCTCGAGGGCTTCGGCACTGGTTCCCAGATCGCTTGAAGGGGGTGTCATGGGGAGGGGAAGGGCTGTTGGGCCGTGGCTCCGCGCGACCTCACCACTGCATCCAGCGGGGAAGTTCAGCGGGCGCGATCAGCAGGGTGATCTCGCCGCGCGGGGTGTGGGTCCGATAATGCTCAAGCACTTGTTGTGCCGAGCCGCGTGTGAATTCTTCAAACTTTTTGGTCAGCTCGCGTGCAACCACGACTTTGTGCTCTGGCGCGGTGGCGGCGATCATGCCGAGGCTGTCCACCAGGCGAAAGGGGCTTTCGAAATACACGCTGGTGCAGTCGCGGGCGATGGCGGCTTGCAGTTCCTTGTCGCGCTGGCCTTTTCGGTGGGCGAGAAAGCCGCCGAAGTAAAAGGGTACGGTGGGCAGCCCGCTGGCGCTTAGGGCGGCCATCACGGCATTGGCGCCTGGCACCGGCACCACGCGCAGACCTGCGGCAACCACGCTTTGCACCAGTCGTTGTCCGGGGTCGGAGATGGTTGGCATGCCGGCGTCGGAGACCAGGGCGATGCGGTGGCCCTCACGCAGCCAGCCTAGGATTTGTGCGCTGCGCTGGGCCTCGTTGTGCTCGGTGAGGCTCAGCAGCTTGGCGCGGATGCCGTGGGCGCTGAGCAGGCGGCCGCTGTGGCGCGTGTCCTCGCAGGCCACGAGGCTGCAGCTTTGCAAGACCTCCAGGGCGCGTGCGCTGATGTCAGCGAGGTTGCCGATCGGAGTGGCCACGAGATAGAGGGCCGGCCCCTCGGCGCCGGGATTGGCGGCCTCAAGGGTTGGGGCCTCCAGCTCGAGAGCCCGAGCATCCGATCCCGCTTCGTGTTGCGCAGCGGCATCCTCTTCCTCTGGGGAGGAGTGGCTTACCATCCTTCGGCGATTTCGTTGGCGATGGCGCTGGCCATGCGCTGGGCGGCATCATCCAGCGATTGGGCTTCGCTGTTTTGAATGTTGCTGTCGAGAATCACATAGCTGACTCCGTTGGCGCGTCCTCGGTGCAGCACCTTTCCCGTGGCCCGGTCCTCAATGACGAACTTGCAGAAGATCTGCAATTGCAGCTGCGAGGTGCGCAGAACATTGCTGCGAACGCTGCGGAACTGTGAGCGGTTGACCTGGATGATTTCACCCTTGAGCACGGCATCGGCATTGCTCATCGAGCCCACCTCATAGGAGCCGTCGGTTTGGATTTGCTTGATTAGCGAGTTGGTGACGACCGAGGATAGTCTTGGCTCGAGGGTGCGGTTGGCCATGGTGGGCACTGCGAGTCTGCGGACCTCGGTGAGTTGGGCAGGGCGTTGGCCGCCGAGGCGGTAACCAGCGCACTGCACCAAGAGCGGGCAGATCAGCAGCAGGGCGAGTCGCAGGACTGTCATGGGAGAGGAAATGGATGGATGACTGTGGGTTTAGTCTTGCTTTGGCTTAGGCGGAACCGGCAGGGCCGGCACAGCCTGGGGAGGTTTGGTGCCATCGGCGGGCAGGGGCAGCAGGCCGCCTGGTGCGGTGTTGGCAGGCTTTGCGCTGCCAGGAATGAGGGGGTCGGTGCCGGGGAGGGGCAGGAATTTGTCATTGCCTGCGCGCATCGCGGGTTTGCGGGTCAGTTCCTTGAGCTCAGGCAGTGAAGGACCGACAAAATCATCGCGGCCCTTGAGGTTCTTGTCCCCCTCGAAGGTGTAATCCTGATCGGGTTGCTTCTTGCGAACCTCAGCGACGGCTTGCGGCTCATCTGCAGCGAGGCTGGACAACAATTGGCGCGCCTCTTGCGAGATGGCGCTGTCGCCATAGCGCAGCGCTTCGTTGAGGTAGATGGCGGCGGCCTTGGGCTTGCCCATCCTCACATAGAACTTGGCGACGCTCAGGGACTGTGTGGCCTCCACGGCGTTGATTTGCTGAAGGCCGCGCTTGGCCTCAGCGCTGCGTTGCCCTGTCGGATTGATTTCAACATAGGTGGTGAGTGCGTCGCGCGCAGCCGTGAGGTTGGATTTGTCCTCGCTGCGTTTGGCAGCCACAGAATTGATGCTTCCAATTCGGAATTGGGCCTCGTCGGCCTGCTTGGTGTTGGGGTAATTTTCGACGGTGAGTTGGTACGCGGCCACGGATTTCTCCTTGTCGCCGCTGTCCTGATAGACCTCGCCGATGTTGAATTGGGCCAGGGGCGCCAATTTCCCGTAGGGCGCATTTTGAATGATTTTCTCGAACATGCCAGCCACGGTATCTCCGCCAAGTTTGAACCGAATCAGGATGAGGCTGCGCTCCTTGCGCCCTCCCTTGGCCATTTCTGCAATTTCAAACTGTTGGCGGATGGCATCCTCGAAGCGGGGACTGGAGCGGTGCCGTTCAATGAACTCCTGAAAGGCATCGAAACTGCTTTGCAGCGAAGCCCCTGACTCCTTGAGCAAGAGGGCCTTGGTGTACGCGGCTTCTCCAGCGGCCCGGCTGAATGGGTACTGCCGTGTCAGAGAGGCGTAGAGCGACTTGGCCTTCGAGAGGTTGCCTGCACTCTGCGCCGCCCGCGCTTGATCGAGGATCTGCTGTGCCTCACGCTCCATGGTGGCGCGCTCCGCGGTCTCTGGGGCCACGGGCTCCTTCTTCTTCAGGAAGCCAAGCAGTGCATGGCTGGTTTGCGGGATGAGCAGCACCATGAGGAGGGCGGCAGCGGGACGGAGGCTGTGGCAAAGGCGCATGAGCCTCAAGAGTAGGGAGGGGTAGGGGGGGCGTCAAGGTTCCAAAACCTCTTCGATTTTCTTTTGAACCGGGCGGATTCGTCCTATGATGAGGGCTCGTTAAGCTTCTCGGAATTGTCAAGACTCCCCGAATAACCACAAGGCATGGGCACCTCATCCTATCGTCGGCTGGCCCAGCGGCGCTCCAGCGAGGTTCGTCGGCCCGCAGACTCGCCGCTGCCCAAGGCGGTTGCCGCCCCTGCTGCCGGGCTGGGTGAACGGAGCCTGCGGAGACTCAAACGCTGGACGGCGGCGGCCCTTCTTTACCCCTTGCTTGGAGTTACGGTGGTCAGCTTGGTTGAATTTGCATGGCGCTTGGTCAGTCGCACGGGTTTTTGGAGATCAGAGTCCGTGCTTTGCTTTGCGCTGGGTTGCCTGCTCTGGGCCCTCTTGGCTTGGGCTGGCTTGAGGGGGTTGCGGCCCTACATCTTTGGTCATGAGTTGAGCCATTTGCTGGTGGCCAAGTTGTTCGGTGGGCGAATCTTCGGATTCTCTGTGTCTGCGCAGGGCGGTTTTGTGGAAACCGACAAGTCCAATACCTGGATCACCCTCGCACCGTATCTGCTGCCGTTTTACAGCTGTGTGCTGGCCTCGGTCTTTCTGTTGCTCGGCACGGTGGTGGATCTCAGGCAGGCCTTTTGGGTGACGACCAGCCTTGGCTTCAAGCCAGTGTTGTTGTTCAACATTCTGCTAGGCATGAGTTGGTGGTTTCATGTCATGCACACGGCGGCGGCACTGCGCGTCGCACAGACGGATTTGCAGCGCAATGGGGAGTTTTTCTCGGTGAGCGTGATCGTGCTTTGCAACATCGCCGTGCTCCTCGCCCTTTACCTCTGTGCCACGGACTCACCCTGGTACGAGTTCAAGGAATGGATGCGGCTTTGGATGGGGACAGCGCGCTGGCTTCTTGGGTGGCTGGCTTGAGGGGCCCTGCGCTTTTTTCGGTGCCTACTTGGGATCGTGCAGACGCTGAACTTCCAGTTGCTGCCAGGCCGCTGCGTAACGGCGTCCTAACTCACGCAGCGAGGGACTGTCGAAGTGGACCTTGTCGCCCTTGTGCACGAGCCCCTCGGAGCTGACATAGGCGCAGAGGGCCGTGGAGGTTGGAAGTGCCCGATGCGCGGCATCCACCTGGTGCATCCACTCTGTGGCGGGCACATCCGCAAAAAAGCCGATTTGGCCGAGCACAAAGGGGACCTTTGGGGCCTGAAACTCCCGGCGCAGGCGCTTGAGTAGATTCTGCAATTTGCCGGCATACGCATGGGCAAGCTTCTCGCTGGCATCCGCCTCGCCCTGATGCCAGAGAATCCCGGCCAACCTGCCGTCCTTGAGAGCCTTGTGGCAGCGCGCAATCATCTCGTCCCAGGGATGGGTTTTGGTCTGTTCGTGATAGCCACCAGGCACCCATGAATCCACTGGCGAGCCGCCCACGGCGCAGGGCACCAGGCCAATGCGGCGGCCGGGGTTGGCCTTGAGCACCTGGAGCGCGAAACTGCGGCCCAGACCGACACCTGCGCTTGGTTTGTCAAAGTGCAGGGGGTCCACTGCCGGCACCCATTTGCCCTCCTTGTTGAAGCAGAGAACTTCGGGGTACGACACCTTGTCCTGGGGCTCGATGTCTCCGCGTCCGGCCATGTTGGACTGACCGATGAGCAGAAAGATGTCGAGATCCTCAGCAGTTAGCGGGCTGCAGATGGCGACCAGGGCAACGAGGACGAAGCGAAGCATCCCGTAGGCAAACGGGGCAGGGATCCGCGATCTTCCATCGGCGGCGTGAAGATCAGCTTGGACGGGCTGCAATGTTGTGTCATGAAAGCCAGCTGTGCAGACCTCGGACTTCGACTACCATCTTCCCGCAGAACTCATTGCCAGTGAGCCCCTACAACGGCGCAGTGACTCTCGGATGATGCTGATTGACCGCAGCAGTGGGCAGATTAGCCATCACCGCTTCAGTGATCTTGCGCAGTGGCTGCGCGGTGGCGACCTGCTGGTCCTCAACAACACGAGGGTGGTGCCAGCGAGATTCTATTCTGATGATGGGCGCATTGAGTTGTTGAAGGTGGAGAGTACTGCCCCCTTGCGTTGGCGCTGCATGGTGCGGCCGGGCAAGCGCATGCGTTTGGGGGCCAAGGTTACTGTGGCCGGTGTGGTTGGTGAGGTGGTGGCTGTGCACGACAACGGTGAGCGCAGCCTGCAGTGGGAGTCAGCGATTGATGAGGAGCGCCATGGCCTGCTGGCCCTGCCGCCGTACATGCAGCGCGAGCAGCGTGAGGAGGACCGCGAGCGTTATCAAACGGTGTATGCCAAAGAGGCGGGGGCCATTGCAGCGCCGACAGCCGGCCTGCATTTCACTCCTCAGATTCTTGGAGCGCTGCCCCATGAATTCATCACCCTGCATGTGGGTGTTGGCACCTTTGCCCCGGTGAAGGTGGAGGATGTGGCGCAGCATCGCATGCACAGCGAGCGCTATCACATCAGTGCAACAGCCGCCCAGCGCATCGCAAAGGCGGGGCGTGTGCTCGCTGTTGGGACCACCAGTGTGCGTACCCTGGAGAGTGTGGCCCGCGATCACGGCAGCATCGTGGCTTGTGAGGGCAGCACGGACATCTTCATTTATCCGGGATTCGAGTTCCGCGTGGTTGGCGCGCTACTCACCAACTTTCACCTGCCCAAGAGTACACTCATCATGTTGGTCAGTGCCTTTGCCAATCGCGAGCTGATCATGGAGGCCTACGCCAAGGCAGTTGAGCAGCGCTACCGTTTTTTTAGCTACGGCGACTGCATGCTGTTGGTTTGAGTGGCGATTGGAGACTGCCTGCCTGGGAGGGCGACCGAAGACTTCGGGGCAAATCCCTTGCCACCATCATGGCCCGCTCAGGAAGCGACACAGTGCCGCCCCCGGAGGGCAGGTGGCGGTCAGGCCCGCCCGCCGTTCATGCGCGTGCCCTTGGCATTGCGCTCTGGTGCAGGGCATGTCGGGTCTATCAGCTGTAGAGGAGGTGGCGGGTGCGACGATTGGCGAAGTCGCGGGCCTCTGAACTCCACGATTTCATCAGAGGCTCAATGCTTTGCCCGGCCCTCAGGGTGCGGTAAAGCAAGTCGCTGCCGGCAACCTTGTTGAAGAGACTGAGCTTGTCACCGGTCATGCGGGCGAGAACGCGGCCCTTGCTCAGGGACTGCAATCGCTCCAGCAGCCTTGCGTCGAGCACGGTGAGGTCAGCATGAGTGTGGGGGTCAATGTGCAACTGCACGCCGCCGAAAGCATCGCGCTTGTAGGCGCTGAAGGTCAGGCCGCGGGTTTGCAATGGCTGGCAGGCATTGAGCATGGACTGTGGGTTGACGCTTAGGGCACCTGCGTATTCGAAGGGTCTCGCGGTGCCAATGCCAATGTCCACCGCATTGGCGCCGCCGAGAATCCCCGTGGCCACATAGTAAAGCGGTGACCGACTGCCCGGGATGTTGGGGGAGGTGGCGTGCCAGCGCAGGCCACAATGTTCCCAGGTCATCTG
The DNA here is from genome assembly GCA_030833205.1 of Prosthecobacter sp. Taxonomy (GTDB): domain Bacteria; phylum Verrucomicrobiota; class Verrucomicrobiia; order Verrucomicrobiales; family Verrucomicrobiaceae; genus Prosthecobacter. Next base: position 12,212 of record JAURHS010000029.1, on the reverse strand, counting down.
CCGCTGCCAGCCCTGCATTCGCACGACTTGAAGTGCGGGTTTGGCAGCAATCCAGTGTTCTGCCAGAGCCATCATGGCGATTTCTCCGGCAGTCATGCCGTGCACATAGGCCATGGGGGCCTGACTGACGAAGGACTTCCAGCGAGGGTCCACTGAGGGCCCCTCAACGCGAAGGCCACCGAGCGGATTGGGCCGATCGAGCACCACAAAGGTTTTGCCTTGTTCGCCGCAGGCTTCCATGGCCACGAGCATGGTGCTGAGGTAAGTGTAGCTGCGCACACCAATGTCCTGCACATCAAAGACAAGCACATCAATGTCCTTGAGTTGTCCCGCGGTGGGCTTGCGTGTGGGGCCGTAAAGGGAGTGGACGGTCAGTCCGGTCATGGGGTCGCGTCTGGTGGCAATGTGCTTGCCCGCACCCACGCTGCCGTCGATGCCGTGCTCAGGACCATAGAGCGCGACCAGGGAGGAGCCCAGGGCACGCTGCATGGCAACGCGGCTACGCAAACCCTGAATATTGTAGGCGGTATGGTTGGTGATCAGGCCGACGCGGCGGCGACGCAGCAGGTCGTATTGGCGGGCAGCGAGGACATCCACACCAGGAAGCACTCGAGTTGCAGATGCAGCGAGCACACTTGGCTTGGGCGAGGATAGCGGGGTGCAAGCCACTTCCAGGAGGCTGCAGGCACCCGTGAGCAAAAAGCGGCGACGACCGGTCATGGCTGGCTCCTAACACAGGGTTGGCGCGGCCTGCAACCGCTGGATGATGCCTGTCTTGGTCTGCGAATCGGTCCTCCTGACCATGCAAAAGTTCGGATGCCACCTTGCCAAGCGGCGAAAGGGTGGTATCCATTGCCTTCTGTTTTCCTGGGAAGAGTGGCTGAGTGGTTTAAGGTACCTGACTCGAAATCAGGCGTGGGGGAAACTCCACCGTGGGTTCGAATCCCACCTCTTCCGCCAGGGAACACCCTCCAGTGGGCGCCCTTGTCTGCGTTCACTGGGCTTGGGGTTGGCAGCCATCGGCCAGCGAGCGGGCGCTTCGTTCGAGTCGTCCGCGGACCTTGGCGGCCCTTGAGGCGAGGAGTCGTTGCTCTCGTTCATACTCGGCTCTGCCCTCAGCTGTTTCGATTGGGATTGGAGAGTAGCCCAGGTGGGCAAGGTCGTAGGGGCTGGCGCGCATGTCGAGCTCGCGCCCGGCGAGGGCGATCTCGAAGCACTCGCGGAGCAAGTCGCTGCCCACCCATGGCCAGAGTTTGGAACACCATTTGTAGAGGTCCATGTTGGCGTGCAGGCAGCCGCCCTGCTCGAGTTGAACGCGTTGTTCAAGGGTGGGAGCGAGGCTGTTTAGCGGTCGTGCCTGAGGTGTGAAGAACCTGAAGGCGTCGTAGTGGGTGCAGCACAGCGGCAGGCTTTGCACGAGTGTGTTGACTTCCTCATCCGGCAGGCGCAGCGGCACCATGCGGTGGCGGCGCTCTTCAGCGCTTTGACGATAAACCATGGCCCACTCGTGCAGGCCAAAGCAGCGGAAGTGTGCTGGGCGCGACGCAATGGCCGCGCAGAGCTGCGCCACCCACGCGGCAAGCTTGGGGACTTGCAGCGCCATGCGCGAGGCATCCAGCCAGACGCGGCTGGAGTCGCGCCGCATGAAGTGGGTTGGCCAGGGCGCGGGCAATGCGGCGCTGCGGTCTGGCAGGAGGAGTGCGGTGCCCAATGGCGGCAGCCACTGGCAGAGCTTGGTAGGCGAGAAGCTGTAGTAGGTGAAAAGAAAATCGTGCACCGGGTGCTTGGCGTCGCGGCTGCGCCTCTCGATCCAGGCCCTTGCCAGGGGCTCCACGCTGGCCTGATGTCGCCGGGTCGCCTCCAGCCAGACATCGGGCTCCAAGACTTCAAATGCGGTGGGCTCCATGTTTCAGGTTGGTTGGCCTCAGCCCAAAAGGCCAAGTGCAATGCTGTCCACCAGTGGCCGCCCCTGCAGGGTGAGTCGAATGTGCCCATCCTCGATGCGGAGAAGGCCATCCTCTTCCAAGCTGTGGAGCAAGGGTTTCTGATCGGGATGAATCAGATTGGCCTCGAGGCCATCTGTGGTCCGAAGACGCATGGCAAAGGCCTCGGTGCGGCGCTGCTGCGGCCCGATGGGCTCGAAGTCGCCAGCAAGGGACTGCGGGCTGGTTTTCGCGTCGCTGTAAAGCTTGGTATCCGAAGGGTTCTTCCAGCGCCACTGGCCCACGGTTGAGAAGGCACCGGGGCCAAAGCCAAGGTAGTCGCTGCCGCGCCAGTAGGCCTGATTGTGAAGGCTGCGTTTGCCAGGAAGTGCGTAGTTGCTGATTTCGTAATGTTCGTAGCCTGCGTTGCTCAGTCGGCTTGAAGCGAGTTGAAAGTAATCGGCATCGCGCTGCGGCTCGAGTTGGCACTGGCCTTGGCGCAATTGTTCAAAAAACTCGGTGTCTTCCTCATAGTTGAGATTGTAGGCCGAGAGGTGGTCGGGCCTTAGGGCGAGGCTTTGCTCGAGGCTGTACTGCCAGTCCTCGCTGCTTTGTCCGGGCACGGAAAACATGAGGTCGAGACTGAGCACCGCAAAGCCGTTTTGCCTGAGCAGCTCGAAGCTTGCCAACGCCTCAGCAGGGCTGTGGTCGCGGCCCAGCGTGCGCAGTGTGGAATCGTCCCATGCCTGGACCCCGAGGCTGGCGCGCGTGACGCCGTGCTGGCTGAGACAGCGGGCCTTCTCAGCGGTGATGGTGCGGGGGTTGATCTCACAGCTCCATTCCAAAAGCTGGGAGAGGTCGCAGTGGCGATGCAGGGCCAAAAGCAGATTCTCGAGGTGGGAGGTCGTCAGTGCGGTTGGGGTGCCGCCGCCGAAATAAATACTGTGTGGCTGCAGGTTCCAGTGCCGCGACGCCCACTCCAATTCGCGGACCATTGCTGTGACGAAGGCGTCAAGATCGTAGCCGCCAAGGCCGTGTTTATGGAAGCTGCAGTAGGGACAAATCTTGTGGCAAAAGGGGATGTGGAGGTAGAGGTGGCGCAGGGTGGCGCTGCCCTTGGTGTCCTGACCAGGCTGCCCCGAGCGCTTGATCGGGTGGGTAAGGAGGGGGCTGGCGGCAAACATGGGGGAGGAAATTGGCAGGGAATGCGGCTGGCGACAAGGGGCTTGCAAGGGGCAGGGTACGCTCTATGTCGTAGGCCCATGCTTACCAAGCGCATCATCCCCTGTCTCGATGTGAAGGAGGGCCGTGTTGTCAAAGGCACCAAGTTCCTTCAGCTCCGCGATGCTGGCGACCCGGTGGAGTGCGCCAAGCTCTACAATGACCAGGGCGCCGATGAATTGGTGTTTTTGGACATCACGGCCAGCCATGAAGAGCGGCGCACGATGGTGGATGTGGTGGAGCGAACTGCGGCCTGCTGCTTTATGCCGCTGACTGTAGGCGGCGGTATCCGGACCGTGGCCGACATGCGCGAGATGCTTCTGGCTGGGGCCGACAAGGTGGGGATCAACACCGCTGCGGTGAGCACGCCAAATTTGGTGGACGAGGCTGCCGAGGCCTTTGGTTGCCAGTGCCTGGTGGTGGCCATTGATGCCAAGCAGGTCGCTCCGGGGCGTTGGAAGGTGTTTACCCACGGCGGCAGAAGGGAGACGCCACTGGATGCCGTTGAATGGGCCGCCGAGGTCTGTCGCCGGGGAGCGGGTGAGATTTTGCTCACGAGCATGGACGCCGATGGCACGCGCAACGGCTACGATCTCGAACTCAATCGGGCGGTCAGTCAGGCGGTAAGCATCCCCGTAATCGCCAGTGGGGGGGCCGGCAAGTTGGAGCATCTCGCCGAGGTTCTTGAGTACGGAATGGCCGATGCGGTGCTTGCCGCCAGCATTTTCCATTTCGGCGAGTACGGCGTTGCTGAGGTGAAGGCCTATCTCGCCTCGCGCGGGCTGCCGATGCGTCTGCCCAAGGCGGCATGCTGAGGCATGAGTGCTGACCCAATGCCTCAAAGCACGCGGGCCCACAGCAGCTTGAGATAGCGACTCTCCGGGCAGTTGCTCATGACCGGGTGGTCCATGCCCGCCCCGCTGTGGTCGAGAATCTGCAGCCGGTGACCGTGGCGGTGAGCCGTACCGATGACCAACTCCTCAAACTCGCCACGGCCCAGGAGACCTGAGCAGGAGCAAGTCAAGAACAGGCCCCCCTTGCGCACCAGGCTCAAGGCCAGGGCGTTGAGATCGCGGTACTTGAAAATGCCCTCCTCCATGCGATCGCGATGATGAATGAGCTTGGGTGGGTCCAGCACAAGAGTATCCCACTGCTGGCCATTGCGCTGCATCTGCCTTGCCCAGCCAAAGGCGTCAGCGTGAATCCATTGAATACGCGTCTCGTTGAGGTTCGCATTGATGCGGGCCTGATCAATGGCCTTTTCGTCGAGGTCCACCCCAGTGACTTCATCGCAGTTGCCCTTGAGTTTGGCAGCAAGAGCAAAGCCCCCACTGTAAGTGCAAAGATCGAGCATGCGCCCCTGGGCCATCCGACCCAGTCGAAGGCGGTTGTCGCGCTGGTCACAGAAAAAACCCGTCTTGTGACCGCTTTCGAAGGCAATTTCAAAGCGCAGTCCGTTCTCGCGCACCCGAACGCGTTGTGGCCCAGGTTCCGTGGCCTCGGGCACATCGGCAAAGCGGATGCCTTCCATCCGGGCAATCTCGTCATCCACCGAGATGACATGGCGGGAGGTGCCAAGCGTTTCATGGAGAATGGAGAGCCAGCGACGAAGCCTCCGCCAGACCCCAAGCGTGGTGACCTCAATCGAGAGGGTGTCGGCAAAGCAGTCCACGACAAATCCGCTGAGTCCATCGGCATCGGAATGCACTACGCGGAAGGCATCGGTGCTCTTGGGCAAGCCAAGGCGCCTGAGACGCAAATCAATGCTGTCTCGCAGGCGCTGGTCGAGATCCTGCTCGGTGAATGCGGACTCTCCGTGATGCAACACGCGCAGTGGAACCCTCGCCTTGGGGTTGTAGAAGCCCGCGCCAAAGACCTTTCCCTCCTTGTCTCGCACCTGAACCAAATCTCCCGCTCCGGCATCCGCAGAGACGGCACCAACCATGTTCGGGAAAATGGCTGGATGGTAGGAGTAATACTTCAGCTGCGCCCAAGGTCTCTGCCAGGACTCGCTTCCCATGGGAGCTTCCTTTGGGCCTGGAGAATAGCGGCGTTGCGGAGGGCGGAACATCGCTGTTCTTTGCGGCCAACTCGGGGCACTTGCAATGAAAAAGGGGGTGCTTCGCCTTGCTGCGCCGATGCCAGTCCGGGTCAGCAGCGAGGATGGCTTGAGGCAAGGGCGGGCTCGGTCGTGCTGTTCGAAAGGATGCCTGAGTCTGGTGCTGGCAGGGCTTGGCCTCACTTTAAGCTGACTGCGCAAGGCGCGGTCCCCGTGGCTGCCACCGAATTGCCGTAGGTTTGCGCCAGCCTGCTCTCTGAGGATGTGGGCTCGGTGAATGGAGTGGCTGCTTCGGCAATCCAGCCCAAAGCCTTGGACTCCTGACCGAACCCGGTGACTGCAGCAGCAGTGCTTTCGCCGGTGGCCATCAGGTTGCTGACCTCAAAGGCAGGTGGGTTGAAGTCAGGCACCCACACCACGGCCAAATAGCGAGCTTTGGTGGCACTTGGTAGGTTTAGCGTCAGATGCCCCGAACCCTTTTCATCCACTTGGGCAGCCGCTGGCCTTAGCGCCGCCAAATCCGAGGTTTCGATCTTGGCGCGGCCGCGCCAGTCTTGTTTCTCGGGTAAGGAGTCCAGCAGGTAGGCGCGCATGGCGACCGGGCGCTTGGAGTGGACGGAGGTGATTTGGTCAACAGGGCGGGTGCTGCCGAAGTCATAGATGGCCACTCGCTCACGGTCGCTGCTCTCGGGAAAGGCAATTTGGCTCGGACGCAATGGGGGAGTGGCAGGGCAGGGATGGAGGTAGGTTAGTTTCGCTCCCCCTCCCGCATGCATCCAATTCGCGCGCACCTTGGTTGTGGGTTTCAGGCCCTCACAATGACTGCCGTCAATGATCGCAGTTCGTTCTGGTGCCCAGACATCCAAATGGTGCCAGTGACTGGTGCTGCTGGCCTCCATGACCACCTCGATGAACCTTGCCCAGGTGCCTTGGGCGTCGATTTGCAACAGACTGTCCCCTGAGGCGAGCAAGTGCTTGGTGGTCGCACCTTCCAGATTGGCGGCGAGTGAGAATCTGGCGCTCAGGGTTCCTGTGAGGCCATCTGCAGACAGGCTCAGCCCTCGGATTGCTGCGGGCCGGCTGAGTTCGATTCGTACGAGGCATCGACCTGGGGGTAGGCTCAACGGCTCGCCGCCCGGTAGGTCCAATGAGCCTAAGGTTTCATGCACGCACCTGGTTTTGGCGGTCAGTGGGCCGGCTTCGAGGTAATTGAGCTGGCGATACCCGGAACCCGTCATTCGGGTTACTTCGGCGGATTGCGATGGTTGCAAGGTTAGGGAATTCACCAATAGAACCGCGAAAATAAAGTTCAAGCGCATCCAAACGAGGTAACCGATCTCGTTGCGTTTTGGAATCAAAAATTTCCATTTTTTTGGCCATGGATTCCAAGAATGAGCGGAAGAGAGTTGGATGCGAGTAGAATAGGATTCGGTTTACTGGGTGATTTTAATTCGTGTCCTCATCAAAAATGGGTTGACCCATTCAAAAAAATTGAGCAAACAAGGCGCCTCTAGGTAACCCAAGTCAAATGATCGCTTCCAAACTACTCCCCCTCCTGTGTATCGGTCTCTTTTCCGGCCTCTGCGCCAGTCGTCTGGGGGCCGCTGAACTCCTGATCAACGGTGAAGCGGTCGAGCCCGACACGTGGTCCATTCATCTGGGTGCCGTCCCGGCCGGCTCCTCTGGCAACGAGTATGTCATCGGGATTCGCAACCCCACGGACCGGGCTGTGTCGATCGAAAGAGTGGATTTTAGCCCCTACGAAACCACGAACAACGACGACTTCGAGTTCGTTAAGCCAAATGGTCGCTTTACGATTGCCGCCAACTCCACAAACACGGAAACACGCTTGCGTTTCCGCCCACGTGCAACCGCCAGGGGCCCTCGGCGTATCATGCTGGCGATTGGTGATGGCGAGTTCACCTCGGCAGGCATCACCGCCTTGGCCACTGATCCAGCGGGAGGCTTGGGGGTCCAGTCGTTGACGACGGGGCAAATGCTCGAGTCCGGCATGGCCAGCGATCCGGATTTGGTTTGCCACTTGGGTCCGGTGGCCTTGGGGCACAAAGTCGGGACGCTTCGTCAATACATCCTCTGGAATCTTGGAACCACCACCATCAATGGCATCAGCCTGAAGATCAGTGGCGCCAACGTTGCTGATTTCAAAACGGATTCCCCCGCGCCCACGGTGAGTCTCGCCCCAGGGGCAAGCCTGCGCATTGGCGTGACATTCCTGCCCACCGGCAGTCTCCCTGCCAACGCCAATGCGCAAAGCCGTTCCGCCGTACTGACCATCAATGCGCTCAAGCCTGACAAAAAAGCCTTGCCACCCTTTTTGATCAACCTCTCAGGCCTTGCCGTGAACAAGATGGTCGAATCCCCCTTTGTTTTCGGCGACAGCCTTTCTGACCCAGGAAACATGTTCAGCTACACTCAAGGAACCCCCTATGCCCCAGCCGACTATGACTATCCCAACGCAGTAGGGCGCTATAGCAATGGCCCCATTTGGCTCGACTATCTCGGGGTTCCCAACCTGGCCTGCGATCGGCCGCTTGCTCTTCCTTTGACGAGCATCACCAGCAGGCGAAACCTTGCCGTCGGTGGTGCCCAAGTTTCCATTCACGACTATGCCCCTGTTTTGCCCAGCGAGTTGAAGCTCGCTTTCGCTGACCAGGTGGACCGTTTTATCAAAGGTGGGACAGCGATCTCTGAACGCTCCACTGCCGTGGTGTTCATCGGCGGCAACGATTTGCTTGACGATGTGAACGATCGGCCGCAAAACCCGGTTGATCCGGCGGCTGCCGCCCTTAAGTCGCAACTCGAGCGCTTGCTTGCCTACAGCTATGACCACGACAGCAATGCCGCAACGCCGGCCTATAAGCTCCGCGCCATCTACGTGCTGACGGTCCCGCCAGTCAATTACAGTCCCTATTACGCCGGAGACGGGGAAGCTCACCAGCGCTCTGGGATCACCACCCTCGAGGCGGCCAAAAGCTACACTCAGACCTTCAACAGGAGGATCAGGCAGTTCGTGGCCGCCAAGAAGAACGAGGATCCGCTGACCCCGCTGCAATTGATTGATGTTGCCGCGGTGGTTGAGAATATCGTGAGTGACCCATCGGCCTACGGTTTCACCGAGCCCAAGCTCATCGGCAAGAACTCCCCAGGGAGTGCCTACAAGCGCATTTTTTGGGATCTTTTTCACCCCACAACGGCAGCTCATCAGGTGCTGGCCAAGGTGTTTCCTGTCGCCGACCTCTCCGCCGGTGAGGTTGAGGTCAAGGTGGGCAAGGTCGCCGTCAAAGATTGTGACTGCTCGGCCCGAGTGCAGTTTGGCAACCACCTCATCGACAGCAAAGACAGCGCGGCGCGAACACGAACGGTGGAATTTGCCAATGTAGGCAAGGGTCCTCTCAACGCGGTGTTCTGGAAGATCAGCGGACCAGAAGCGGCTGAACTCATTCTCAGCAGCACGCCTGCCGCATCGCCCGATGTTCTCAATCCCGGCGGCAAGGTCAACTTCTCCATTGAGTTTCGGCCCTCGGCATCTGCGAAGCCCGGGCCAAGAACAGCCATCCTCAAGTTGGTCAGCAGTGACAATGATGAAGCCGTTTTTGAGGTGTACCTGGAGGGCATTGTCAGCGTACCGGCGCTGACCATTGCCAGCAACAGCGCTCTCAACATCCCCAGCATTGAGCCCAGCGTTGCCTACCCCAACACCAAATTTGCCTGGAAGCGCAACGGGGCAGCACTACCCGGAGAATTTCGATCAGGCTTTTATCGGCAACAGGCCGGTCTATTGGATGGCGGCTCCTACAGTTGCGACATGACGGTCAATAGCCTTGTCAAGCCAGTGCTTGGTCCCGTTGAGGTGGTGGTGGTCGGCCAAAACCTGCCCGCTACGCCCAAGGTCATTGGGGTTGGGGGAGGAACTTCCCTCAGCGTCAGTGTAGGTGCGAGCCCAGCAGCCACAAGGAACCTTCGCTATCAGTGGCGCCGGGTGCTGCCAGACGGGACCAATCAGTTGCTCGCCAATCAGGCGGGTCTGGTGACAGGGGTTGATAAGGCTACGCTCATTCTCACCAAGTGCACTGCCGACAGCGCTGGGCGTTACGAGTGCCTCGTCACGGGACCCAACGAGGTTGCTGTTGCCGGCGGGCAGGCGGATTTGTACCTCCCGACTGAGGTGCCAGTCGTCATGGGGCTGCGCGGCCCAAATGGAACGGATGTCAATCAAGTCAGCGGCTTGGTCGGTGCTTACCTGGAATTCGAAACGCGAACCAATGCTGTGGACGCGGCCGCTCCAGCGAGCTACCGCATCAGCGGCGCACTCCCGGCTGGGCTTAAGTTCAATACAAGCAATGGCGTGATCTCAGGGGTGCCTACCAAGGAGGGCAATGCCTCACTCACCCTGTTCGCGTCCAATGGGATCGGAAGCTCTGCCGGCCTCACGGTGCAGATCAGCATTGCCGCCATTTCTGCGCAGGTTGTGGGTAATTTCATGGCCATCCTGCCACGTCATCAGAGTCTGAATTCGGGGCTTGGCGGAAGGCTCGACCTTCAAGTCAGTAACCTCGGCGCCCTCAGTGGCAAGCTCACGATGGGCCAGGCCGCAGCCAGGCCTTTTACAGGTGTTCTCAAATTTGCTGATTCCCGTTGGAGCACGAACTTGGTGGTTCCCGCCAACAGTGCCGCGGGGCCAGCCCTAAACTTGACCATCGGGTTCGATGGCGATCGCCCCGAGATTGGACTGCTGCTCCCCACGGCCCAACTCGATGATCTCCGGACCCGTTTGAGTTGCAAGGGCTGGAGACGTCCCGGCCGCGTCGCGCCTGCCAGCGTGATGATTTCCGGGCAACCTATTGTTGGCAATTACAATGTGGTTCTTCTCGGCGGTGGAGCGACTCCCCATGCATCAGGGTTGCCAGCAGGCGCAGGATATCTGGTCTTAAAAGTGGCGCTTGATGGCAGCTACAGCTGGGCAGGTAGGTCCCCCGATTCCGAGTTGCTCAGCGGCTCTGGCATGGTTGGGGTGAGTGGCGAAATGGGAATCTTCCAAAATCTCTACCTGACAACAACCAAGGGCTCCTTGCTCAGCGACCCGAGTCAGGCATCGGGTTTAAGCCAACTGACTTTGCAGGCAGCCTCCGGCGAGCTGAGCAACACCAATCATCACCGAATCCTGGGGAGCGTTTCGATTCAACGGCCGGCCGACCCGGGCTTGCCCGCGCGTGCCAGAACTTATCGCGCAGGTTTTGCTGCCGCTTCCTACTCGGTGCTTGGGGGTTTTGTCTTCGGTGCTCTCCGACCCGATGCCTTCACACCACTGGGTCAGATTGCTGGCAACGCCCAGAGTCTTGACAGCGACCTGACCTTCGACTCAATTGCCTTGGATAGCGGAAGCGGTCAGAACCCTTCGCGTAGCCCCCTGCAGGTGAAGCCCAAAAGTGTGATTGACCCGCTAGCCCCAGCCATCAATCCGCTGCTTTTCAGCATCAAGCTCAACCATCTCACGAGTGATTTCTCAGGCACTTTCACTCTCAAGGACGGCACTCTCACGCGACGGGCGTCTTTCCAAGGCCTAGTGGTACGCAGGCGCCGCGCTGGTGAGAACTCAGACAGTTTTGTCGGTTACGGTCACTTCTTGATGCCCCAGCGTCCCGTGGCCGGCCAGTTGGCGACGGAGACTCCTCAATTCAGTGGCAGAGTCAGTTGGATCGCGAGTGGGCAGGCACTTGAATGATTGGTCAATCGATGAGTTCCAATAAAATCAAAGTTTGGCGCAACTCGACCAAGCTACCATAGCAGAGCGCTTTTCGCCTCGTCACACAGTTTCAGGTGGATCATGACTGGAGGTTTCAGGGGGCCATTTTGTGGAAAACCAACCGGGGTTGGCAGGCAACCCCGGTGTTGGACTACCGTCTCAGGTTCACTGGCACCCTCAACGAGCACCCAACCCTGGAAAGCGAGATTGATCACGCGGCTGAGTGGTTTTCGGCGCGGTGGCTGCTGGATTGCTGGCGATCAGGTGACCGGAGTTGGCGCAAATCGATGTAGCACATGGGGCCGCTTTGGCATCTTTCAGCGGATTGGAGAGCAGAGCTTGTCTCCTTGCTTGCCGAGTGCTCATCACTGTTGGATGGTTGCGAGCAGTTGGACTCGATCCAAGCAGTGTTTCGGCAGCTCGGTCTTGGCAAGATGTTGGCCGCTGTTCAGCCAGAAGCCCTGCAGCGAGCCTAGGCAGAGCTAGGGTTCCCGTGGCATGTTATTGATCTTGGTGAGTTGCAACGGCGCCGCGCTGGCCAACGGTCCTCGCAAGGGGCGTGGCAAGACTCACTGACTCACTGGCCCCGGGCTGCCGTGCTGCTGGGCCGAAGCCGTGGTGCTGGGCCGAAGCCGTGCTGCTGGGCCGAATCCGTGGTGCGGGAACTGGCCCGGATCCCAGTGGCGGTGAGAGAGGGATTCGAACCCTCGGTACGGCTTTTGACCGTACAACGCTTTAGCAAAGCGCCGCTTTCGACCACTCAGCCATCTCACCCCAACTGAAAAATGCGGCGGTCGAACAGCCGCGCTCTCTTCTAAGCCTGAGCGGGGTGGCAGTCAATGCAAATTTGAGCCCCGGCGGCTGTAGATTTTGAAATCTGCATCCTTGCGGTGGAAGGACGCCAGCCTTCGGCTCTGCATTGAGGCATTTGCATGAGGCTGGATAAATCCTGAGTGGTTCAGACGTCTAATCCAGTCCTCTCATGCCACGACAGCTCAGCCACATCGCCCCAGACTGGTGGGATTACACCACCTTGGACTCCTCCCTGATTCAGGATGCCGCCAGGCTAACGGAGCGCGATTTGCGGCAGCTATCACGGCCGGGCTTCAAGGTGGTCATGTATGACAGCTTGGAGGATTTTTATCTTGCCGAGGCGTTGGAGTACATCTCCGCCTGGCGCCAGGCCTCGGCGGATAATCCCGTCGGCATCTGCGGACCGATTGGCCCGACTGAGCAACTTCCGTTG
>JAURHS010000119.1 GCA_030833205.1 Prosthecobacter sp. | reverse complement strand
GAAATGGTCGGGCCGGCGAGATTCGAACTCACGACCTCTTGCACCCCATGCAAGCGTTCTACCAGGCTGAACTACGGCCCGACCTTTCGTGGGCCAGCACAGACCGGAGCCTGCCCTGACCGGAAACACAACTTGGGGGCATGGCTGCACTTTTGCAAGGCTTTGTTTGGCCGCGGCGGCGGATTTTACCCCTTGACTGCCCCGCTAAAAACCTGCCCTGCGCGGCCTTCTGGACCGCGCCAACTTCCCTGATGGCGAGGCGCTCTTGGTTGCTCTTGGTTGTTCTTGGTTGCCGTTGTGGCCTGCCTTGTTGCCCGTCCTGCGGCGGCGGCTGCAGGGCTGCGCCGCGGGGTTGGCTGCCTGCCTCAATGCCCGGCAGCGCTTCAGCCTGCCGCAGGGCGGGCAGAGGGGACTCTGGCCTTGGGGCTAAGGAAGGCATAGGCCAGGAAGGCGGCGCCGGTGGCAATCATGAAGGTGGAATAGAACTGGCCGGGGGTCAGCCCCCAGATGGGTTGCGCGCCGCTGTCGGGTTGGCGCAGGTTTTCCAGGGCGATGCGGGCGATGGCGTAGAGGATGAAGAACAAGCCCGTGAGGACGCCGCGGGGGAGATTGCGGCAGGTCAGGCGCAGGCCCAACAGAATGAGGGTCAGCAGCAGGCCTTCACCGAGGGCCTCGTAAAGTTGGGAGGGATGGCGGGGATGCAGCATGGCGGCGAGTTGCACGCGGTTGATGCCTTGCTCGGCAAGGTAGGCAATGATGTCGGGGCTGTGCTGCAGGTGCAGTGGCAGGTTCACGGGTTTGCCGCCTTGGGCGAGGTAGTCCTCGTGAAGCACTTCGGTGGGAAATTTCATGGCCCAGGGGTGGGTGGTGACGCGGCCGAAGAGTTCGCCATTGATGAAGTTGGCGATGCGGCCAAAAAACACCCCCAGGGGCGCGCCGCAGACCAGGCAGTCACCCAAGCCCACCCAGGAGATGCGGTGCTTGCGCGCGTACCACAGACAAACCAAGGCCACACCGGCAATGCCGCCGTGACTGGCCATGCCGCCTTCCCAGAGTTTGAGGACCAGCCAGGGTTCGTGGAGCAGGACCTCACGGTTGTAGAGCAGCATGTACCCCAAGCGTCCGCCGGCCACGACACCGAAGAAGGCCACCAGGGTGATGAAGTCCGCGACTTGGTTGGGCGCCAATTCGCCGAAGCCTCGGCGGGCCAGGGACTGCATGACCAGGTAGGTGCAGTAAAAGCCGAGCACATAGGCCAGGCCATACCAGTGCAGAGCAAAGCCGCCGCCGAAGTGGACGATGTGCGGACTTAAGTCGTGCAGGTAGGTGGCGAGCAACTCGGGCATGGGCCAAGCCTTGCTGCAATCGTTGGGGCCGGGCAAGCAAAAGCAGGGCAGCATCCGCGAAAAGCCAGCCTCGGGGCGCGTAGGTTAAGGCTCACCATGTTGCGCCTTGCCCTCTCTGCCCGCACTTCGATGCATCTCCCCTACCCCTCCCAAGGCACTTTGCCGACGGCGCAGCGGCATGCTGCAAGGCCTCGGGCCAATCTGCAAACAGGCCGACGCTGGGCCTGTGCCCTGCTTGGCGGCCTGCTGGGCCTCAGTGGCCTTGGCATGACCACGCCGCTGCGCGCCGAGGCCGCGGCCTCAGAACATGTGGTCCTGGTGAGCATTGATGGTTGGGCTCATCACTACTGGGAGGACCCCAAGTGCCACATGCCCACGATCAAGGCGCTGGCGGCCAAGGGCGCAGTGGCCAAGCGCATGCAATGCAGCTTCCCCACGGTGACTTGGACCAATCACACCACGCTGGTGACTGGCGTGCACCCCGGCAAGCACGGCGTGCTGGCCAATGATTACTGGGACCGCGCGCAGTGGAAAAAAATCCCACTGATCCCCGATCCCATCTTCAACAAGGAGGAGATCGTGAAGTCGCCCACCATTTACGATGTGGTCAAGCAGGCCGGCGGCGTGACCGCGGCGGTGATCTGGCCAGCCTCGCGCGGTGCCAGCACCCTGGATTGGACGGTGCCCGATGTGTTTGATCAGGCCTTGTTTGAGAAGTACAGCACGCCGCAACTGCTGGCTGAGGCCAAGGCGCTGGGCATCCCCTACGAGAAACAGATGGAGTGGTGCAAGCTGGGCAACCCGGGCAAGGCTCCGCGCGACTACCTCTACTCGCAGTTGGCGCAGCATCTCTTGAAAACCAAGAAGCCGCGGTTCCTGGCCCTGCACCTGGTGAGCCTCGACAGCTTTGAGCATGCCCATGGTCGTCAGGTGCCTGAGGCTTATTGGGCGGCCAACGACAGCGACAACCGAGTGGCCGATTTGATGCGCGCCTGTGCCGAGGCAGGCATCCTGGAGAAGACCACCTTTGTGATCACCACGGATCACGGCTTCATTTCCTATGACAAGGTGATCAACCCCAATGTCACCCTGCGCGGCATGGGCCTGCAGAAGACCACCCTGGGCCGCAGTCTTGATCGCAGCAGCCGCGTGTTTGCCATGGGCCAGGGCGGGGCCTGCATGGTCTATGTGCTCGATGAGGCCAACAAGACGCAGATTCTCAAGGACATCACCCCCAGGCTCGCCGAGCTCGAGGGAGTCGAGACCGTGGTGCCATCGCAGGAGTTCGCCAGCAAGCTGGGCCATCTCACCGCGGCACAGGACCCGCGCGAACCGGACCTGGTGCTCAGCGCGGCCGATGGCTACACCTTTGGCGATTCACTCAGCGACACGCAGGTCATCAGCAGGCAGGAGGGCGTGAAGGGCGCCCACGGCTATCTGCAAAGCCATCCGCACATGCACGGCTGCTTTGTCATCAGCGGCGCAGGGATCAAGGCTGGGGCAAAACTCGGCGACATCAACAATGTGGATGTGGCCCCCACCATGGCCCGCCTGCTTGGCCTGCAAATGCCAGCCAGCGATGGCCGGGTGCTCAGCGAGGCCCTTGAGCAACCTTGAGGCCCACATGGCCCCAAGCGCGCGGGCTTGGCCCCCAGCGGTCTACTCCAGCGGCAGGTTCTTCATCTTGCGCAGGCGCTCGGGGCGCAGAGCCATGCTGCGCAACAGCACCATGCCGTAAATGAAGGCGCTGACGGCAAAGGCAAGCATGGGCACCCAAAGCAGGGCGTCCTCGTAGGAGACACGGCGAAACATGGCAGGCGATGATTTGCGGGCTTAGGGCTTATTGGACTGCGGGCGGGCGCGATCCGGATTGGCGGGCAGCGGTAGCACGGGGGGCACAGGCGATTGCTGATTCTCCTTGGGTTCCACCTTGTCGAATTTGCCGAGCTTTTGCAGGTAGGCGATGAGAGCCACAATCTTGGTGTCGGGCAGTGCCGGCAGTTTCTCGGCCTCAAGCAGCTTCACGATTTCAATGCCCTGCTCGATGGCGCGCTGCTTGATCTCGACATCAGACATCGCCGCGTAGGGCACACCGAGCCGGCTCAGAACGGCGATTTTGCGCGGCAGGCTGCGCTGATCAAACTTCTCCGTAAAGAGGTGGGGGTAGGCCGGCATGTTGCTGCCCACGGAGGTGCTGCGCGGATCGCGCATGTGATTGTAATGCCAGCCATGCGGGTACTTGCCGCCTTCTCGTGCAAGGTCTGGGCCCGTGCGCTTGCTTCCCCACTGGAAGGGGTGGTCATAGATGCTCTCGCCAAGGCGGGAATAATCCCCGTAGCGCAGCACATCGGGCAGCATGGTGCGGATCATCTGGCTGTGGCAGTTGTAACATCCCTCAGCCACATAGATCTCGCGCCCAGCCACCTCCAAGGGCGTGTAGGGTTGCTGCAGCCGGTCCTCCACATTCTTGGCGCGGTTGACCAGGACCGTGGGAATGATCTGGATCAATCCGCCAAGGGCCACGGCGATGAAGGTCAGGATGGTGAAGGGCAACCAGTTTTCCAGCAGACGATCATACCAGGCCGACCAACTGCTGTGGCTGGATGCGAAGCGGCGCAGGGCAATGCCGGCAAACAGCAGAGTGCCTGCCAAAGCCACCCAGGCAGCCTGCCCTGGCAGGAAGATCCAGCCCATGAGCAGGAACAGCCCGCCAAAGGTGTAGGTGATGGGGTCGGAGAAAAAGGTGAGCTTCAGGCCCATGTCATCCCGCGCGCCCTGCGGCAGCAGCGGCACCTCGCGGCTCTCATCCACCGCTGCCCCGCTGCGGGCAGTGCGCCAGAGATTCCAAGTCATCAGCCCCATGCCCAGCAGATAGAGCACCCCGCCGATGACGCGGAACCCCATCATGGGGCGAATGGCGCTGAGCGTCTCCAGGAAATTGGGATAAGTCAGGGCCTGACCGGCAGCGTCGGTGCTGTTGAGCATCAGGCCCTGCATGATGCCACTGATCCACATCGCGGCCACATAGAGAAGGATGCCCACCAGACTGAGCCAGAAGTGCATGTTGGCCATGGGCACACTGTAAAGGCGGGTGCCGTACAACCTTGGCGTGAGCCAATAAAACAGACCAGCGGCCATCAGGCCATTCCAACCCAGCGCGCCGCTGTGGACATGGCCAATGGTCCAATCCGAATAATGCGAGAGTGCGTTGACCGCCTTGATGGAGAGCAGCGGTCCCTCAAAGGTGGCCATGCCATAAAAGGTGACGGCGGCGATGAAGAACTTCACCACGGGATCCGTGCGCAGCTTGTCCCAGGCTCCGCGCAGGGTGAGCAGGCCGTTCAACATGCCGCCCCAACTCGGCGCCCAAAGCATGAGCGAGAAGAACATGCCCAGCATCTGCAGCCAATGCGGCAGGGCCGTGTTGAGCAAGTGATGCGGACCGGCCCAGATGTAGATGAAGACCAGCGACCAAAAGTGCACAATCGAGAGCCGATAGGAATACACCGGACGCTCCACTGCCTTGGGCAGGAAGTAATACATGATGCCCAGAATTGGAGTGGTCAGAAAGAAGGCCACCGCGTTGTGCCCGTACCACCACTGCACCAGCGCGTTCTGCACCCCGGCAAAGAGACTGTAGCCATGGGTCCAGCTCGTGGGGATGGCGAGGTGATTGACAATGTAGAGCATCGCCACCGTGATGATGGTGGAGATGTAGAACCACAGGGCCACATAAAGTGAGGGCTCGCGGCGCCTTGCCAGCGTGAGGAAAAAATTGACTGCAAACAGCACCCAGACCACAGCCACGGCAAGATTGATGGGCCAGATCAGCTCGGCGTATTCCTGCCCGCGCGTCAGGCCCAAGGGCAGCGTGATGGCAGCGCTGACAATGATGGCCTGCCAGCCCCAAAAGTGCAGGGAACTCAGCAGGTCTGAGGCCATGCGTGCCTTGCACAGGCGCTGGGTGCTGTAGTAGATCCCGGCGAACATCATGTTGCCCACAAAGGCAAAGATGACCGCGTTGGTGTGCAGCGGACGCAGGCGTCCGAAGCTCAACCAGGAAGTCAGATTGAGTTCATGAAAATTCAATTGGCTGGCCACCAACACCCCCACCAACATCCCCACCAATCCCCAAAGAATGCTGGCCCACATGAACTGGCGCACCACGCCGTCATTGAAGGTGATCCTGATGCTGCTGCCGTTGTCTGAAGTCATGCCTGATGCGGGGTGGTTGTTGGAGAAAGCCATGGTTGCGAGGAAAATCCGCCTGTGTCCGTCCATCAGGATGGGCCTGCGCTGTGCCGAGGCTCGGGGCGATCAGCCTCCAGGGGCATCAAGGCCACCTGCTCAGGGCTGCGGCCATGGCGTTGATGGCGCTCGGCCAAAAACAACACCGCAAAGAGCACCGCAAAGGCCAGACTCATGAAAATGGTCACCGCAAAAACTTCCATGGCAGCAAGCAAGGCGCGGCCTCAAGGATCATGCTTTGCGCTGCTTGCCATTGGCTGCACCGATCTTGTGACCCCCTCAGAGCCCCACAGGGAAAGAGCGCCACTGCGGGCCTTGCCGCAGAACCCAAGCCCAGCGCATCCCGGCCATCGGCCTATGAGGCCGCACAGGCCGCAAGCAAGGCGGCGGCAGCGCCACGCCAGGCGGTCCAATCACTGCCCTCGGCAGGCAGCGGTCCCTGCGACAGCAGCACCTCATGGCCAGCCTGATCAAGGCCAGAGCCCAGCACTTGCCATTGCCACGGTGAGGTCTCGGCGATGACCCGCAGGCCAAGCCACAAGGGCTTGTCAGCCCCCTGTGGGAGCAAGGTGGAGCGAGCCATCAAGAAACAAGTGCGGAGCGACTGCGGAGCGCCATTGGATCGGGCCATGTCGGCGTCCATCACCACCAGCGACTGCTTTGGCAGCGATTCTAGGGCCGCCTCACAAGCCGCCCTCCAGGGTTCCCGATTGGGCAAGGCGTGCTGAGGCAGCGAGGAGCTCAGGGACCAGCCCTCAGCACAGAGCAGGGCCTGACTGTGCGCCCCGGCCAGCAACAAGGCCTCTTGAGTGGCCTGCGCCAGGGCCAGGGCCTGTGGCTGCGTCGAGGCGCAAACCAGCGCGGGTTGATCGCGCAGTGCGCCTTGACTGAGACTGGCGCAGACGGCGGCCACGATGAAGTCCTCGGCTGGCCAATGATGCTTGCCCGCACTGTCCAAGGGCCGCACAAACCGCACCCCCATGGCTGCCAGACGGCGGCAGTTGTCGGTGAGGACCTGATGATGCATGCTGCCGTGCATCGTGGGCACCATCAGCACCTGAGATTGCCCGCGCTGCAGGCGCCCGAGGGCTGAAGCCAGCACGGCAGCGATCAGAGAATCGGCAATGCCCTGAGCGGCCTTGCCAATGCTGTTGTAGGTTGCTGGCGCCACCACATAGGCCGCAAAGCCTGCGCCCTCGCCAAGATGCTCGGCCCGCCAGGTCAGATGGGTAATCACCTCTCCGGCGCTGGCCCACTCCAGAGCCTCGCGGCCCACAAAACGCAGCGCGTCCGCACTGCAAAACACCTGCACCTGCGCTCCGCGGCGTCGCAGCGCACGCACCAGCAGCACTGAGCGCATCGCCGCCACTCCGCCACAGACCAGCAGGGCAATGCGTTGACCACGCAAATGCCCGCTGAGTTCCTCCACCTCATGATCGCCAAGCGCCGGCGACTGAGGTGCCGAGAAATCCCAATCCAATGGACCATGGGCAGGCGTTGACACAGCCCGACATCCTGCCGCCCTTTGCGCGCATTTCAAGCCGTAAGCCTGCCGGCCTCCGGCCGCCGCGCGGCGACCTGCTCCCCGCGCAGGCCACAGAGGCTCAACGCCCGGCCTTCACCCTCTCCCAGACCCGATTGTATTTTTGCAGATCGGGCCCCAAGTCCTCAATGGCCTCGCACCGTGCGCGCAGCGCGGGTTCAAGGCTCAAGGCCGGGTGCTTGAGAAAGGCGGGAGCCACGAGCTTGAGCCCGCCCTTGTTGGGGCAGACATAGCCCATGAACTGCATGTTCTGCGCGCTGACCTCAGGTTCGAGTAGGAAGTCAATGAAGGCATGGGCCAGCGCCCGCTGCGTGCATCCACGGGCCAACACCATCTCATCGCAGTTCATGCTCAGCCCTTCACGGGGCAGGATCAGGCGCAGGCGTGGGTTTTGCTGCGCGACCTGCCAGAGATCGCCGCTGTAACCATGCACCAGCTTGAACTCACCGCTGTCAATGCCTGCCTTGTAGGCCTCATTTTCAAACTTGGCGATCTGGCCACGCCACTGCAGCAACAACTCACCGGCGGCGGCAAGCTGCGCCTCATCGCGGCTGTTGAGGCTGAAGCCCAGAGTCTTGAGCGCCGCCCCCATGGTCTCGCGCATGTCGTCCAGCAGCGTGCAGCGGCCCTGCACGCGCGGATCGGCCATGAGCTGCCAGGTGGGCTGGGCATCGGGCAGGGCCTGCGCATCCACGGCCAACATGGCGTAGCCCAGCGTGTAAGGCACGGCATGGCGCATTGGTGGATCAGGCAGCTTGGGCAACAGACTCAGGTCCACCTCGCCCAGATGGGGCAGCAGAGCATGGTCCAGGGGCTCAATGAGATCATCAGCCAGCAGGGCAGGCAATGCATAGGCCGAGGGCAGAATCACATCGTGACCGCGCTGGCCGGCCTTGAGCCGAGCCAGCATGGCCTCATTGGAATCAAAAACATCCAACAGAACCCGGCATTGATGGCGCTGCTCAAAGCGGCGCAGCAACTCCGGGTCCACATAATCCGCCCAGGTCAGGACGCGCAGGGTTGGCCGTGGCTTGCAGGCGCCAAGGCCAAGCATCAGAGCCAAGGCAGGCATGGCCAAGACCAACAGGCCAAGGACCCAACGGCGAATGGAGCAGAGCATCAGTGCGCCATCTTCCTGCGCCAGAGCCTGCTGGCAAGCCAAAGCATGAGAGCACTGAAGAGCCAAAGCAGACTGCAGAGGGCATTGATGATGGGCAACTCACGGCTCATCTTGAGCATGCCGTAAACCCGCAGGGGCAGCGTGCTCTCCCCTGCCCCCTTCACAAAGAAGCTTACCGCCACATCGTCCAGGGAGAGGGTGAAGGCAACCAAGCCGCCGGCAGCGATGCCCGGCCAAAGCAGGGGCAGCAACACGCGCCGCCAAAGCTGCAGGCCCTGCGCTCCAAGATCGCGCGCCGCGTCCCCCAAGGCCTGATCCAACTGCTGCAGGCGGCCCAACACACAAAGCACGACAAACCCCAGACTGAAGGTGACATGAGCCACCCAGAGCGTGCCCAGCCCCAGTGGCAGATTCAAGCTCACCAACCAAAGCAACAAGCCCAGGCCCATGAGCACATCGGGCATCAGCGTGGGAAGCGTGACCAGCGCCAGATGCAGGGCACGCCAACGCCCGCGCTGCTGGTGCAGAGCCAGTGCGGAGAGCGTGCCCAAGACCATGGCCCCAACCGCCGTGAGCAGGGCCAGTTGCAGCGAAAACAGCAGGGACTGCATCACCTCGCGGTGCTGAAACAAACGGGCGTACCATTCCAGGGAAAACCCCTGCCAGCGCCCGCCGAAGCGCGAGGCATTGAAGCTTTGCAGCACCAACACCGCGATGGGCAGATACAAAAAAACGAGCAAGGCCAGGCCGCCCACCATGGACCCGCGTGAAGCCCCAGAGCGCCTGCCCCTGGGCTGTGCCTTGAGGTTTGGGCCTGGATTCATGCGGGCGATTGCAGCTCGGGGTTGGATCTTGGCCCTGCCTTGCGCATGAGCAGCAGCAGGCCTGCGGCGCTGAGCAACATCACCAGCACGCCCATCACCGCAGCCTGCGAAAGCTCGCGCTGGGCCAAGGCCCGTTGCACCAGACGGTTGCCAATCAACTCGCCATCCACACCGCCCACCAGATCGCTGACCACATAGGTGCCCAAGGTGGAGATCATCACCACCAGCATGGCGGCACGCAGGGCCTGCGCCAGCCCAGGCAACCAAACCCTCCAAAACACCTGCCAGCCACTGGCACCCAAATCGCGCGCCGCCTCAAGCAAAGCCGGATCGAAGTCCCGCGCCGCCGCATGCAGAGGCAGCAGTGCAAAGGGCAATTGGGTGTACACCATGACCAACAGCACCGCCCACTGGTTGTAAAGCAAACCACTGGCCGGCAACTCAAGACCAAGAGCCTGCAGCAAGCCACTGAGGCTGCCACCGTGTTGCAGCAGGGATTTCCAAGCGAGAATGCGCACCAGCAGCGGCATCCAGCAAGGCAGCATCACCATCAGCAAGAGCACCCGCTGCGCGCCCGCCTGCAGATGACGCATCCAGCTCAGCAAGGGCAGCACCAACAACACACAGCACAGCGCGGTGGCCAGAGCCATCAGCAGGGTGCGGCCCATCAGCCGCCACAAGTAGGGATCTCCCAGCAGAGCCCAATGCCCCCACGGCCCTGCAGGCCCGCTGGCCTGGGCCTCCTGCGCTGCCGGTTGCAGGGCAAGCAGCCACAGACAGGCCATGGGCAACAGCATCCACCAAAGACACCAAAGCATGGGCAGGGCCGCCAGCCGCCAGGGCCTACCTTGACCTGGTGCCTCCTCCCTCATGCCCCGGACGCGACCTCCGGCGCCAGCATTCGCGGCGAGCTTTCCATGGCTGAATCCTCATCGGCCACCACCGCCACCAGATGGGGCGCAAGCCGCAGGTAAGCACGCTGCCCCACCGCAAGCCCCTGCGCCAGCGCCTGCTCTTGGCTCTGATCCACCGCGATGCGCCGACCGCCAAGCTCCACCCACCAACGCAGCAGCGGACCGCGCCACTGGCACTCCAGCAGAAGCACCTCGCGCCCCTGTTCTGTCGAGGGCAAGGCCGTTCGTTGCAGGCCAAGCTGCGAGGGCCGCAGCATCAGGCAATAACGCGCCGCGCCCCGCTGCCTCGGGGACTGCGCCCAGATCTCGCCCAAGCCAGGCAGGTCCATGCGGCTGAGTCCATCGTTTTGCTCAAGCAACTGCCCGGGCCAAAAACTCGCCTCGCCCATGAAGGCCCCGACAAACCGAAGGCTTGGCCGATGAAACAACTCCTGCGCGGGCCCAACTTCCATCACTCGCCCCTCGTGCATCACGGCCACGCGCTGGCTGAGGCACATGGCCTCCTGTTGATCATGGGTCACATGCACAAAGCTGGTGCCCAACTGCCCCTGCAGCCGGCGCAACTCCTCCATCATCTGCCCGCGCAACTGCGGATCCAGAGCCGCCAGCGGCTCATCCAGCAGCAGCACTTGGGGCTCGTTGATCAACGCCCGCGCCAAGGCCACACGCTGCTTTTGCCCGCCGCTGAGTTGATGCGGGGCCTTGGCCTCATGGGCGGTGAGTTGCACCATCTCCAACATCCTTCCCACGCGCTGCCTGACCTCGGCCTGAGGCCGCCGCGCCAAGCGCAGGGCAAAGGCCACATTTTCAAACACGCTCAGATGCGGAAACAGCGCATAACTCTGGAACACCGTGTGCAGCGGCCGCCGCTGCGCTGGCCAATCGGTAATGTCCACCTCCTGCCCAGCCGCAGCCGACCTGCGGTCGCGCAGAAGCACCCGCCCCTGATCGGCACCGTGCAAACCTGCAGCCACCCGCAGCAAGGTGGTCTTGCCGCAGCCCCTGGGGCCGAGCAGGGCGAGGTATTCCCCCTGCCCCACCTCAAGGCTCAAACCCCTGAGCACAGCCTGCCCGGCATGACTGGCCCAGATCTCTTCAAAACAAAGCGACACCAGCAACGCCTAGCACCAACGGCACCTGCATGGCAACTCAGGTTTT
>JAURHS010000156.1 GCA_030833205.1 Prosthecobacter sp. | reverse complement strand
GCAATCACCTCAAGTCAGTGGTCGGCAAATCCGGGCATGTCTACCAATCGAGGCATGGGTTTTGTCTCGAGACGCAGAAGTACCCCGACAGCCCCAATCACCCGCATTTTCCCAGCTGCGTGCTGCGTCCAGGCGAGACCTACCGCCACAGCACCGTATGGAAATTCTCCAACGCCAAGACTCATGGCAGACCCTGAAGTTTTCTCCAGCGCCCACTTCCGCAAGGAACAGGATTTCGCCGCAGCTCAGATTCTGGGTGAGCGCGCGCAGCAGGAGGATTGTTGGCTGTTTTGCAGCGCGGGGGATTCGCAGGCACCGATGAGCCGAATGCTGGCCATTGTCGGCGATGGCATGGGCGCGCACAGTGGAGGCAGCACTGCCAGTTACCTTGCCGTGCACGCCATGGCGCGCGCCTTTGCAGACCATGAGGGACAGGCCACTCGGATTCGCTTGGCCACAGCCCTGCAAAAGGCCAACGAAACTCTGGGGCTGGTCAGCGCCCGACTGCCGCAGGACACTCCTGCCATGGGCACCACGCTGCTCGCGGCATGGATCAGTCGGCAAAATCTGCACTGGATCAGCGTCGGCGACTCCCTGCTCATGCTCTGGCGCGACGGCCAATTGCGACGCCTCAACGCCGACCACTCCCTGAGCCCCATCCTCGAGGATCGGGTCAAACAGGGATTGATGACCCCAGGCCAGGCGGCCAATCATCCTCGTCGCCATGCCCTGCAAAGCGCGGTGATGGGCCAACCCATCGCCCTGGTGGACGCTCCTGCCGAGGCGATCACCCTGCAACAAGGTGACTTGATCCTACTGGCAAGCGACGGCCTGCTGGGCCTCCGGCAGGCTGAACTCTGCGGCATGCTCAGCAATCTGGCCACCCAGTCGGCGCAGAGCATCTGCAGCGAGATCCTCACTCACCTCAGTGCCCTGCGCCTGCAATCTCAGGACAACACCACGCTGATGGTGGTACGCATTTAACCGTTGGCTAAGCATGCCGTTGCCGCTGCACATGCGCAGCCGCTTGAGCAATGAGTTGCGCCCCGCGCCGCACCTCCGGAGCCTCGTGGAATCGCGATAGCGAGAACCTGAGGCTTGAGGCGGCAGTCTCGGCATCCACTCCCATGGCTTGCAGCACCGCGGAAGGATGGAGGGACGCACTATGACAGGCTGAGCCTGCGCTGCAAAGCAGTCCGCGTTGATCCAACACCAGCCGCAGGTCAGCGGCAGGAACGCCTGGCAGGGCCAGGCAACTGGTATTGGGCAACCTTGCAGCGCCCGCCCCGTGAACCCGGAGCCCGGGCAATGCAGCCTTCAAATCCGCCTCCAGCGCATCGCGGCACTGCGCCAACCGCTGCGGCCCCTCGCCGCGCAGCCAAGCCGCAGCCAATTCCGCCGCCGCCCCAAAACCAACTGCCAGGGCCACGGGCAAGGTCCCAGCTCGACGCTGGGCCTGCTGCTCGCCGCCACCCAACCAGGCCCGAAACCGGCTTTGTGGTCCCACCCAGAGCGCGCCAATGCCCTGCGGTCCGTGAAATTTATGCGCACTGAAACTGAGATAGTCAATCGGCCAGCAGCTCACATTCAGTGGCACCTTGCCTACCCACTGGGCCGCATCAAGGTGAACCAAGGCGCCACATCCACGGGCCAAAGCCGCCGCCTGCGCGACGGGTGAAAGCACGCCGGTTTCGTTGTTGGCGGCAATCAGGGAGAGCAAGGCACCCTCAGGGGCAGCCTTGAGCGCTTCATTCAAGGCTTGCAGGTCCAGCAGCCCCTGTTCATTCACCGGCAGCACTGCGACCTCACCGCCGCTGTCGCTCCAGCGCTGCGCCGCAGCAAAGGAAGCGGCATGTTCTGTTGCACCAATCAACAGGCGGCGCCGTGGCCATTCCCTGCGCACAAAATCAAACACGCTGTGAATGGACTCCGTGGCTCCGGAGGTGAAAATCAATTCCTCGCTGTGCGCGCCGATGAGGGCTGCCACCTGCTCCACAGCGCCCTGCCATGCCTGCAAGGCTCGCCGCCCGACCCGATGCGGACTGGAGGCATTGCCGCAGGCCTCACCAAAATAGGGCCACATGGCCTCGCGCACCCGCGCATCGGGGGTCGTGGTGGCATTGGCATCAAAATCGAGCATCGCAGTCTACTCTGCCGCGTCTGCGGCGCCTTTGCAACGCAGGGACGCCTGCACTTCTGACAAGCCTGCGGCCCCAAGCAAGCCAAGGGGCAGGCGGGCCGTATGGCTTTCATGCCCATACTGCGCCCCGCCGCCCTTTGGATTTGCCTGCTTCTTGCCGCCGCAACTGCGCCTGCTGCCGAGGACTGGACTCAGTTGCAAGGCAACGCGCAACACAGTGGCAACGCCCCAGGACATCGCCTCGATGCACAGGCTCTGGGCTTGGCCGGGGTGGTGGAATTTGGCGATGCCTTGCAATCTTCCCCCGTCGCCGCCGACGGCCTGGTTTACGCCGTTGACGGCTCAGGCCTTTGCCGCTGCGTGGAGTTGGCCACGCTGCGCGAGGTTTGGCACTATCAACTGCCCGGCGGAGCGCTCAACTGCAATCAGGTCAGCGCTCCAGCCATTGCCGGCGATTATCTTCACCTCGCCGGCAACGGCGGGCATCATGTGGTGCTCAATCGCCGCAGCGGCGAAGTCAAAACCCAACGCCGCCTGCCCGACCCCATCTACAGTGCACCGGTGGTCTCAGCCACTCGTGTCTATGTGGTGACCTTGGGTGCCCGAGTCCTGGCCTGCTCACACGACGGCAGTGAGGCTTGGCAATGGGACTTTGTGCACGAGGTGGTGGGCTTCAAGGGCGACCGCTGGAGTGGTGAGCAGTGGGCGGCCTTCTGCGCCCAGAGACTGAAGAATGAGGGCAAAAAGACACAGGCTTCCACGGATGCCCGCGTCACCTGGCGCGATCACTTTGTCTGCTCGCGCGATGCCTGCATGAGCGACGCTCACACCCTGGTGATCCCCGCTGGAGGACGCACCGTTTTTCTGCGTGATGACGGCAACCAGCCCCGCCTGTTGGCACAGGGCGAGATCCCGGAATACGCTGGGCGCGAATACCCTGCCACCTTTGGGCAGAGCGCTGATGACCAAGGCCGCGTCTTTGTGCAGTGGCACCGCCGCGACAATGCAGGACGCAGCGACATCATGCAGTGGGACGAGGGCAACGCGAAGCTGAAGACCGGGAGCTTTGTTCCCGGCACCGAGACCAATATCCGCATGGAGGCCCTGTTGAGCTTTGCGCCAGTGGCGATTCGTGGCGAGGAAGTCTTCCGCGTCCGCCCCGAGCAAGGCGCAGGCCTGATGCTGCATGCGTTGAACAACGACGGCGCACCGCGGCTTCTGAGTGCGAGAGCCTCCATCGCGCCAGTGCTGCTCAGCCGTGATCACGCCGTGCACTGCGGCTTGGATGGCGTCATCGAATTGATCCCACTTGCCGGCGGGCAGACCCGCGAACTGGCCACCGCACAAGGCAGCGCCATCAGCGCCGCCCCTGCCCTCTGTGATGGTCGCCTGCTGGTGCCCTGTGAGGATGGACGCCTTTACCTCTTTGCCCCCGGCGGCAAGGCCACCCTTCCCTCACCGCGCCCCGACTCCTGGTACGCCGTGCGCAGCAGGCTGCAGGGACCGCTGGCCGGCAAGCAGCACGATTGGTACACCAACTATGGCAACTTTGCCGGTCAAAACGCCAACGACCAAGGCCTGCAACCTCCGCTTCGCATGCGCTGGACGAGGCGCCTGGAGGGCACCGTCAAGCACCTTCCAGTTTGTGGGGGTGGACGCCTCTACACCCACACTGCCGAGGGCCAGATTCTGGCCATGGAACAGGATACGGGGCGGCTGATCTGGCGTCGTCACTTCCCCGATGTCTTTCTCTCCTTCACCTCACCGCTTTACCACGAGGGCAAACTGCTCATTCCCCAGGCCGGCCTGAAACGCTCCATGCTGCGTTGCCTCGATGCCGCCACGGGCCAACTGCTTTGGGAAGCGCCCTTCACCGGCTCACCGAGCTGGAGCCGTCAATTTCCACCGGTGGTGCACGGCAATCTGGCCATCTACGCCTCAGGCAGCGGCAACTACGCCGCACAGGGCAGCGAAAAGCCATGGACCTTTGGCGGCGAGCCCATCAAGCCCAAGGATGGCCGCGAAGTGATGAGTTTCATTTACTCCAACGACAATCCCTACTACCCCGCCGACAACCATCCGCGCCTCTGGGCCTGGGACCTCAACAGCGGCAAGTTGGTTTGGCAAAAGGATTTCTCGGAGCATGGCCGAGGCGGCAATGACTGCGGCCTGTGCCTGCTCGATGGCCGGCTCTACTACTCCGTGTTTTTCGGCTACGACAACGCTCAACGCGCGCGCCGCGGCCTGCCCTCCAAACACAACGGCCTCACCGCAAGCCTGAACCCGCAGACCGGTGAGGTGCAGTGGCTTACCCACGATTATTTTGTCACCGCCAAATGCACGCTCAGTGCCCGCGACGGTCGGCTTTACCTGGGCGGCAACAACCGTGCCCAAGCCGGCACCGAAGAACGCTTCGTGTGGTGTCTGAATGCCGCCGACGGCAAATTGCTGTGGCGCTCACAGCCGGTGACCTCTGCCTTGAATGTGGTCAGCGTCGGCCAGCGCTACATCTTCTGCAACGCTCTGCGCGGCAAGGGCAATGTGTTTGATCGAGACAGCGGCAATGTCAACTTCAGCATCCTCACCAACTACGCCTGCTGCCGCTTCACCATGAGCGAGCCCTATGTCCTGGGTGCCAACATGGACATGATTGACTTGAGCCGCAACGGCGAGCTGGTCTCCACCGGGCCAGCCATTGATTCCCGCGAGTGCCTCGGCGCCGTGGTTTCCAATGGTCGCGTTTTCTACACCTCACAGGCCAGTGGTTTTGTGGTCTCCCAAACCTACGGCCCCAAGAGCCGGGAATTGCCGCCCGTCTGGGAAGCTTCAGACGAGGAGCTCTGAAGCAGTCTCTCCAACCACTGGCGGCGGCGCAGACAATCCTGTAGGGCTTGCGTCTCCGCATGCAGCTCCTCGGGAGTTGCAGCACGCGCGTCGCGTCGTTGGATCAAGCGAATCCAATGCCAACCCAGTCTCGTGGCCACCGGGCCGGTCATCGCTCGTGGCCCCAGCCCCTCCAGCGCGGCGATGAACTCAGCGGGCATACGCCGAGCACTGACCCAACCCAGCTCACCCGAGAGCTGCGCGCTGCGCTCATCCTCGCTGTATTGCGCCACCAATGTTGTCCAATCAGCGCCAGCCTTGAGCTTGCCGTCAATCAAGGAGATGAGCTCCGCGCGCTGGGATCGCGGCGGGGCGTGACGAGTGAGAAACAGATGCTGCACATGCCAACGCAGAGGCACTTCAATCTGCGGCGAGTCCGGCTGCGCAGCCTTCAACGGGTCTGGCGGCTGGTGCGGCAGGGCCTGCAGGCGCCATTGACGCTGCAACCAATCCTCGTCCAAGACGCGCTGTTCGATGTGATGCCGCCAGTCCGAGGCGGACCAGCCCTGCAGGCTCAAGCGACGAAGGCGGTCCTGCCGCCCGCCGGCAAAGGATCCTGCCCAAAGTTGCCATTGGTCCTCAACCTCATTGCCCGCTGGGCCATCGAGCTCGGCGATCTGCCTGAGCTCCCGGAGGCGTTGGTCCAGCATCCCCTGGGTCTGCAGAATCTCAGGCCTCAGCTGAGGGTTGCGCAGGCGCTCCAGGCCCAACTGCCACTCCCAAAACGCCCTGTGCTCCAACACGGGCAAGATGCCCTGGCCGATCAATAGCAGCGTCAACAGCAGCGTCAGGACCATCTTCATCGGAAATTCTTGCAGCTCATGGCCATTGGCTTAGCTTATCTGTCCCATTCCGTTGTCAACGGCAAGCCACCGCACCCATGCCCTTCATCCACGATCACTTTCTGCTGCAGAGCAACGCCGCCCGCGAACTCTACCACCAGTACGCCAAGGACGAGCCGATTCTCGACTACCACAATCATCTGCCTCCGCGTGACATTGCCAACAACCGACAATTCGCCAACCTCTTCGAGATCTGGCTCGAAGGCGACCATTACAAGTGGCGCGCGATGCGCTGCAATGGTGTTCCCGAGGAACTGATCACTGGCAACGCCTCACCGAGGGACAAATTCCTGGCCTGGGCAGCCACGGTGCCACATACCCTGCGCAATCCGCTTCATCACTGGACCCACCTCGAACTCAAACGCTATTTCGGCATCGACACCTTGCTCGACGAGTCCAGCGCCCCTGTGATTTGGGAGCAGACTGAGGCCATGCTGGCGACGCCAGAGTTCTCGGCACGCAACATCCTTCGAACGCAAAAAGTCAGGGCATTGTGCACCACCGATGATCCGGCTGATGATCTGCCCTGGCACACCCAGTGCGCAGCCGAGGGGTTTGAGATTGGTGTCTACCCCACCTTCCGACCCGACAAGGCCTATGGGATCGAGGACGGTGCAGCATGGAACCAATGGTGCGACCGCCTTTCCGCACAGGCCAGTGTTGAGGTTCGCAGCTTTGACTCTCTCCTTGAGGCACTGGAGCGCCGTCATGATGCCTTCCACGCCTGCGGAGGGCGCCTCAGTGATCATGGCCTGAATCACTGCCACGCCACCTTTGTGAGTGAAACCAGACTGCGCTCGATCTTCCAGCGCTACCGCAACTCTCGCGCCAAACGCCTCTACCCCGACGACCGCGACGCACTGGCCACTGGCGTGCTCTGCCATGTGGCCCGCCTCAACGCCAAACGAGGCTGGACCATGCAATTGCATCTGGGTGCCATCCGCAACAACAACCGCCGCCTGGCCCGCAGCGTCGGTGCCGATGTCGGCTGTGACAGCATTGGCGATTATCCCCAGGCCGAGAATCTCTCCGCCTTTCTCAACGCCCTCGATGAGCAGGACAGCCTGCCGCGCACGGTGCTCTACAACAACAACCCCTCAGACAACTACCTGATGGCCACCATGGCGGGCAACTTCTCCGATGGCAGCATCCCGGGCAAGGTGCAGTTTGGCTCCGGCTGGTGGTTCCT
>JAURHS010000066.1 GCA_030833205.1 Prosthecobacter sp. | reverse complement strand
GTCAAGCAGCAGGGTAACTCGAGGGAGGGCGGGCATGGTCACCAGCAAAAACGAGTCAGGGGCCCCTGAAGTTGCGGCTTGCCGCGGGGTTTGTTCGGGGGGAAATTCAAACCGTGCGCGGCCTGCCGTCCATTTGCCTGATCTGCCTTTGCCTGCTGGGCGGGTTGGAGGGCCCAACGCACGCCCAAAGCGCTGGGGCGGTTGGCTGGGGCAAGCGTGAAACCAGGCTCGCCACGGAATATCTTCGATTGTTGCTCGAGGACCCGCAGGACAAGCGTCTGTTGGGTTTGCTCTGGGAGTTGTATCAGCGGCACGACTCCACCGAGTTGTTGTTGCGTTCGGTGACCCAGCAGGCGCGGACTCAGCAAAGCGCGGCCCTGGAGCTTCTGCTGGCGCAACTGCAACAACGGGCAGGTCTCTCTGATGCGGCGCTGCAATCCCTGCAGCGCGCCTTGGCTCTGGCGAAAGCACCGATGAGGCAGCGTGTGTTGGCTGCCTTGGCCGAGTTGTCTCAGGAGCGCGGCAATCTTGCTGCTGCGGTGCAGTTCTTGCAGCGGGCCATGGCTGAGGCTGGGCTTGAGGATTCCCAGCGCAGGGAGATTTCTCTCCGATTGGGTGGTCTGCAATGGCGGCTGGGGCAGCGCGAATCGGCCGTTGCCGCGTGGCGTGATGCGGCAGGGCTTAGTGAGGCGGACCCGTCTCTGTTGTGGGAGCTGGTGCGGGAGGCCCTGCGTCTGGGAGCCATCGAGCCGGTGTCTCAATGGCTGCAGAGGCTTGGCAGCATTGGCACTTCAGCGCAACGGCTGGAGGCGCTGGGTCAGCTGGCAAAATTACGCCAGCTCCATGGCAACTTCACTGAGGCTGATGAGGCCCTGCGGCAGGCGCTGGCGATGTTGGACTTCCGCGATGCCCTGTACGAGGAATTCTGGCGTCGCCGGGTGCGGCTTCACGAGCATGCTGGATGGTTGCCCAAGATGGAGCAGGAGTTGCGCGGGGCGCTTGGCGGCGATGGCTTGAGGCCTTGGCTGGACTGGGTGCGTTATTGTCGTGCGGTTGCTGATCTCGAGGGTGAGATGAAGGGCCTGCAGGGATTGTTGCAGCGGGCCCCGCAGTGGGATGAGTATCGTTGGCAGTGGGTAAGGCTGCTGTTGGATCATGACGGCGCAGCGCAGGCGGCTTCTCTTTTGGATCAGCGACTCAAGGGTGATGTCTCTGATCCCGTGGCCTTGGTGTTGTTGCGCTGTGAGGCCGAGGTGCGCCTGGGCAACTCGAAGGCTGCGGTGCAGAGGCTGCGGAGCGTTTTGGCGCTCAATCGCGATGAGGCTGTGGTCAGGCAGGTTCTGGATTTTGCGCGTGAGCGCTCCCTGGACCCGATCGTCAGGGAGGTGCTGCAATCCAGGGTGACCTTGAGGCCCGACGACGCCAAGGCGCTTTTTGAGTTGGTGGTGTTCCTGCGCAGTCGCAATGAGGAACCGGAGGCACAACGCATTCTCGATGCCTATGTCCAGCAGTCGCCCAACGATCACTCACGCGGGCGCAGGTTGGCCGAGGTGGCTGGCTTTCTTGCTTCGGGTCGGCAGAATCAACAGGCGCTGGACATGGCCAAGGCCGCCGCTTCAAGGCCAGATGCCGGAACCGAGGATTTTCTGCGCTTGGCTGATTTGCTCAGTGATGCCGCCAGTGGGCGGGCAGAGGCCCTGCAGTGGTTGGAGCGTGCTTGGCAGGTGTCAACGAACGCAGAGCAGGCCTTGGATGTGGATGAACGGCTCATCGCCCTGCTCAGTGGTTCCCGCGCCGTTGGCGCTGTTGTCCGCGGCACTGCGGGGGATTTCCAGTTGCCAGAAATTTTCACCGGTAAGGGCTTTGCCTCGGAAGACCAAGGGGTGCCTGAGACCTCGCAGGCACCTGCGGTGTTGGAGAAGGCCAGGCAGCTGTGCGCGGGATTGGCTGAGGGAAAGGTGGAGGTGCGGCAGGCACTTCGTGCTGCGTGGTGGGCCATGCGTGCGGGCTTGATTGCGCAGGCCTATGAGGCGTTTCACTTGCTGGACGCCGCTGCACTCGCCGCGGTGCAAGTGCAGCGGCAGTTGTTGGAGTTGGCGCTTGAGGACGGCAATGTGCCGCTGGCCATGAGGCTGTTGCGCAAGCTCATGCAGGTGGACGCCGCACAGCGCGCACAGTATGCGATGCGGCTGGCGGAATTGGCTCTGCGTGACGAGCAGAATGCGCAGGCTGCCCTGAATCTGGGGCTTTCCCATGAGCGCACCGGATGGCGCTGGGTGAGTGTTCCCCCGCCCGTGGGTGCCTCGGCTGTGGCCATTTTGCAGCGCGCCCTGCGCGAAGCCCCTCACTCCGAGGCCCTGCTCAATGCCCTGACTCAATGCCTTTTGCTGCAGGGGCGGCTCGAGCAGGCCTGGCCCATTTGGCGGCAGGCCATTGATTCCGCAGGAGACACGGTGGCCGTGGGGTTGTTGGAGCGGATGTCGCAGTGGCGTTTGGAGCGCGGCGACTGGAAGGCCTTTGTGGTGGCGCAGATGGAATTGCTGCAGCGGCAGGAGGATGTGCAGCGTCAGCGTGAGTGGTTTAAGCGTTTCATGGATCGCCTGTTGTGGGCTGGTGAAAGCAATCGTGAGATGGAACAGGAGCAGGCCAATGTGCGATTGGATGAGGTGGCCGCTGCAATGCAGAGGCTCAGCAATGCCAAGCCGCTGGACGGTTTTGCGCAGGAGGCATTGGCTCAGGTCTGGCTGCGTCGTGGTGATGCGGTCCGTGCATTTGCCGCCATGCAACGCGCCTATTATCTGGCGCCTGACACTCCATTTTCCCTAGAGCAGTTGCGCGATCTTGCGCTGCGAAGCAATCAGATTGAGGCGGCGGTGGCCTTCCAGCGTCAGGTTGCAGCCTCGGCGCCGCGGGCAAGGCTTGCAGCGGAATCCCGCCGTTTGGTGGAGATGCTTGAGTCCTCGTTGCAGATGGCTCAGGCCGACAAGGTGCGTCGCCATCTTGAGAGCCGCTTCGCACAGGATCCCGCAGCGCTGGAGGAGTTGGCCGCCCATTATGAAAGCACAGGACAGGACGAGGCTCAGCGCCGCGTCTATGAGCAGATTGCGAGGGTTCGACCCTGGGACGCGCGCTCTGCGCTGCGCCTTGCCTTGAAGTGCCTTCGCTTGGCAGACGAGCAGGCAGCGATGGTGCATCTCTCAGAGTTGCTCTCTCGCAGCTCGGGTCAGCCAGTGCAGCAGGCTGGTGAGGCCTTTGAGCAGTTGCCCCTGCCATGGGTGGATCAGCGGGGCGAACCGCCGATTTCTCCGCTGGCGGGCATGATCTCAGCCTTGGACAGTGCCCCAGGGCTTCGCAGTGCGGACACAGCCAGTCTGCGCCGATTCATGGCCCTGCCGCGTCCTTGGCTTGCTGCGTTGCCGCAATCCAATGCGGCGCTGCGTCTGCGGGCCATCGAGGAGTTGGGGCGCTTGATGCGGCGGCGCAATCAGATTGAGTCATGGAGCGATCAGTGGGCGCGTTGGCCCAGTGCGTTGGAGCGTTGTTGGGCCGCTTTCTCTGCCGGACAGTGGGAGCAGGCGCGCGAGTTGCTCGGGCAGTTGTGGCAGGCCTCGCCTGCTTCTGCAGGCAGGCTGGAGGGCTGTTTTGTATGGCAATGGATGCTGCAGCGCGCGCAGGCCATGGGCGAGGCGATGCAGTGGGCAAGGCAGGGTGGCCTTGCCGGCGATGCGATGGAGTTGCGGCAGCGTTGTTTGTTGGCGGTGGTGGGAATGAGGGCCGAGATGTCGGAGCAACGCTTTGCCCCCGGTGAGCTCGAACCCGTGGGGCGGGTGGGTAGTGCCACGGTTTTGGGCATCCTGCGTCGGCTACAGGAGTCCCAGCGCTATGAGGAAGCTTTGGAGTTGGGGGAGAGTCTGCGTCGGCATCAGGCGGCGTTGGGTGGTGCCTTTGTGTTTTCATTGGCGCGAATCGCGGAGTCAGCCGAGCGTTGGGATTTGGCGCGCGGGTATCTCTCCGCGGTTTTGAATAGTGCGGTGCGTCCTGAGGCTTACCGGGGAACCTACGATCCTTACCTTTTTAGTCTTGGTGCTGCCAACCGGCTTGCGGTGGGCGCCTCAGGCCGGGAGCGCGATTGGCGCCATTCCTGGAGCAGGCTTCAAGCGGCTGATGATTCGTCAATGACGAGGCTGAGGCTTGCCGCTGTGGCGGGTTTTGCGGGGGCCCGCGAATTGGCGGCAACGCGGCTGACCGAGTTGTGGAGCAATGACTTTTTATGGGCGCGCAGTCTGGGCGAAATCACCGGGGAGTTGGTGCCCCAAGGCAGCACCCGCGGTGATGAGGCCATGCATCAGCGCAGTTATTGGGAGGAGGTGCGCGAGATGCAGGCCCGCATGATTCAGGAGGGCCTGGGACCGGTGGTGCAGCAGGCCAATGAGCGGATGATTGAGCGTTTTGGCGGTGTGGCGCACAATCCCAAGACGGGCATGGAATTTGGGCAGTGGCGGGCCTCCCAACTCCTGCGTCGGTTGCGTGGTGTGGACCACCCCACAAGGCTGCGTTTGTTGCGCGAGTATTTGGGGCCTGTGGACATGCAGTCTGAGCTCGCGGTTGAGGCGCTGGGCGATCTGGGTGCCAAACTGGAGGCTGCCTCGATGTCGCGCGAGGCGGTGGCGGTGTATCAGCGGTTGCCCTCCCGTGCTCCCGCCAACCCCGAGTACGCTTTGTCCCTGATTCGTGCCGCCGAGACTGCCATGGACACCAAGGTTGGCCTGAGCTTTACCCTGCAATTGCTGCAGGCTGAGCCACCCTACAAACCCCCTCAGCCCGGAGATGAGGTGTTGCGTGAAAAACACGCCCGCTTTCTAGCCTGGGACCTTGATGTTGGCGGCTTGCACCAACGCGCCTGGGTGGATCAGCCCACGCGAGTGCTGCGCGGCAGGGTTCCACACGAAGTGCCCTACCTGCGCGAGTTGGCCCTGCTTTACGAGCGTTGCGGCCTGAAACCGCAGGCCGTGCAGTCCTGGCAGCGTCTGGTGCAGGCTCATGTGACCAATGCGGATCACGGGCTGGCCATGGACTGGGACGCCTGCTTGAGGTTGGCAAGCTTGCAGATGGAGTTGGGGCAGGAATCTCAGGCGCTGGTGGTGTTGCAGCCCATCGCGCTGAAGCCAGCGCTTGGTGCGGTGGCCCAGCAGGCGTTGAGGCTGCGCGCCGTCATTTACGAGAAGCAACGGCGCTGGGAGGATTTGCAGAGACTTCTGCCGCTTGCTCTGAGTTTCGAGTCGGTGGATGTCATGGTTGAGGTGAGTCGCTTGGTTGCCAGTTGCGGTCACCGCGCAGAGGCCATGGATTTTCTGGTGCGCGCACAGCGCTCCGCCAAGGATGATCTTGCGCGGTTCGAACTGCGCTTGGCGCAGATGCAGCTTGCAGCGAGCGACAGTTCTTGGAGTGTTGGTTCCGCGGCGGTGCATCTGGCCTCTCTTTTGCGGTTGGAGCCGCGCCAGCCGCTGGCCTTGGGCCGCTGGCTGGAATGGATGGCGCTCGAGGCGAATGGACCAAGGCGCGACGGTTGGTTGAAGGCGTTGGGCAGGGAATTGCAAGGTGGCGCGGACCCGATGATGGCGTCCGTGTTGCTTTGCGCGTGTTTTGAGGGGCAGGTACCCGAACCCTTCAGGCAGGGCATGCGCGCAGTCTGGCAACGGGCAGTGGACCGCGATCGCCCTTGTTTGGATCTTGGGGTAGAGCGGTTGTTGGCGCAGGGGGATTCGGCACTTGCCTCCGAGGCGGTTGCGGTGATTGATGCGCTGCCCGGCGCCAAGCTGGAAACCCGGAAAAGCCCGCTCATGCTGCGCGTGGCCCATGCGCGGGGGGACCGCGCGCGGGTGCAGGATCTCTTCTCACAGGTCGTGAGAATGCCGCCGTCCTCCGGTTCTCAGACCGAGGCATGGGCCTTGGCTCTGGAGCAGTGTGGTGAACCCCGATTGGCCAGTGAATTGTTGCAGCGCGCGGTGCAACAGATGGAGCACACGCAGACCCTACAGCCGGAGTTGATTCTTGCCTGGTGTCGCTTTCTGATGCGCACCGGCAGGCATGAGGAGGCCGAGACCACTCTGCTGCGATGGCATTGGGGGCTGCAGGCCGAGGCTGCCAAAGTCATTTTCGAGTTGTATCGCAGTTGGGGCAAGCTGCCGCAGTTGAGTGTCGAGTTGGCCAAGTTCCACCTTGCCGGGGGGCTGCAGCGCGAAATCGAGTTGCAGGCGGCAATGAATTTGGGACTTGCCCTGCCGTTGCGGGGAATGGACGGGGCCGCGGGGCGTGGCCACCGTCCCTGATCAGAGCTTGCTTGTTTGGGGGAAGTCTGATTGATTTCCTGCATGTTGCTGCGAATCCTTGGCCTTGGCCTGCTGCAGGCGGTCCTGCTGGCAGGATGCACAGGCGGCTCGGGCCGGGCCCAAAAGTCTCTGGCGGAGATGGGCATGATGGAGCGCCGGGCCCGAGGTCTCAAGGCGATGCAGTCAGCGGGAAGTGGGGGTGAAAAGCTGTTCCCCAGTCACTTTCAACGCAGCGCCATGAGGGCCATGAACGCAGCCAACGAGGGAAGTGTGGATTGGCTGCAATCCAAGCGCAGTCGTGTCCCGAGCTTCAAACAGGCAGGTCCTTGGAATGGCGGACGCAGCTTTGCCACCACGGAGTTTTCTCAAGCGGCGACTCCCGGTACGCTACCCATGAAGGCGGACCCACAGGCTGGAATGATCTCAGGCTTGGGGCGCGAGCAGTTCGCGGCAGGCGACTCCAAATTTTCCGTGAAGGGCTCGCCGCTGGCCGGGCAGGTGTCACCGCTGGCCAATGACCGTTTTGCCGCCGGGCGCGATGTGATTGGCAGCAAGGCCTTTGCCAACGCCAGGGAGCCGAAGGTCATTGAGCTTCCCGAACAGGCAGCCAAACCGGCTTTCACGGAGGACGAGGTCAAAAAGTTGCTGGGCCGTGACGCGGGCAGGGCTCCCTGAGGTCAAGAAATGGGGTGGAATTGGCAGGGTTGGTGCAGCGCGGCTCCGGGAATGGTGGCAGCCTCGACGCTAGCGCCCTTGGCGCGGCATTGCGCTGCAGTCCGGCCACCGTAGTGCCAAGGTTGACAGTGCAGGGGCCGGGCCACAGCATGCTTTGTTCACGCTTTCGATGTGTCCGATCTCCGCTCCCCTCTTTTTTGACAACCTGGTGGAACACCCAGGGTTGCTGGTCATTGGGCTTGATGCCGCGGGGAGGTTGTTGTTTGCCAGTCAGGGCTTTGAGCGCCTCTGCGGGTATGGCTTCGAGGAGATCAAGGGTTGCGACTGGGTGGCCACCTTTATCCCTGCGGAGTCCCGCGAGCGTGTCGCTGCGCAGTGTCGGCTGGGTCTGGGTGAAAAGCGAAGCGCGGCCCATCTGGAGCCGCTGCTGACCCGCAGCGGTGCGCTCTGCCAGATCGAATGGGTACACTCAGAGCTTCGCGATGCCAGCGGAGCGGTGGTTGGCCTGCTTTGCGTGGGCCGCGACATGACCGAGTTGCTCAACGCGCGCGAGGCGTTGATGACCT
Source organism: Prosthecobacter sp. (assembly GCA_030833205.1). Classification (GTDB taxonomy): domain Bacteria; phylum Verrucomicrobiota; class Verrucomicrobiia; order Verrucomicrobiales; family Verrucomicrobiaceae; genus Prosthecobacter. Next base: position 12,127 of record JAURHS010000066.1, on the reverse strand, counting down.
CGGAGCGTCGCAGCCGTGCAATCGTGGAGACGGCGGTCAATGCGATCATCACCATGTCGGAATCCTGTGTGATTGAGACGGTCAACAGCGCGACGGAGCGGATGTTTGGTTACCCTCGCGAGGCATTGGTGGGGCAGAACATTCGGATGCTCATGCCTGAGCCCTACCGCCAGCGTCATGACGGCTATGTGCAGCATTATCTCAGCACTGGTCAGCGTCGAATCATTGGGCTTGGGCGGGAGGCGGTGGGGCAGCGCCGCGATGGCAGTGTCTTTCCCATTGATCTGTCCGTGGGCGAGGCAGTTTTGGGCGACGGGCGCCGGGTATTCACCGGCATCATCCGTGACCTGACTGAGCGCAAGCAGTTGGAGGAGCAGATCCTCCGCGTCAGTGAGTTGGAGCAACAGCGGATTGGTCAGGATATTCACGATGATCTTTGTCAGCAGTTGGCCGCCATCGGTTGTCTGGCCAAGGTGGCGCAGCAGCAGTTGCAGAGATCTGGTCTTGCTCAGGCAGCCAACCTTGATGAGGTGGTGCAGCTTGTCGGGCAGGCCGCGACGCGGGCCCGCGAGATGTCTCGGGGCTTGATGCCTGTCGTCCTTGATGGGGGCGGTCTGGCTGCAGCCCTCAATGAATTGGTGCGCAGTACGGAGCGCATTTTCCGGATCCGCGGTCATCTTGCGCTGCAACCCGGTGTCGAGATCCACGACAACAACACGGCAGTGCAGCTTTACCGCATCGCACAGGAGGCAGTGGCCAATGCAGTGAAACACAGCAAGGCGGATCGCCTGGAGGTTGCGCTGGGCCGGCAGGATGGCCATTGGCAACTCAGCATCGCCGACAATGGAGTGGGTATCCCCCAGCAGCCCCAGGGCGGCGGGGGCATGGGCCTCTTGACGATGAGCCATCGCGCCCGCATGTTGGGCGGTGTTCTGACTGTTGAGCCTCAGGCTGGCGGCGGGACTCTTGTACGATGTGTGCTTCCCCAGTCTCCCCATCCTCAAAGGCCGGCGGCAAAAGGCTAGCCCGGCTCTTGCTCGTTGACGATCACCCCATCATGCGGCGAGGGCTGGCTCAGTTGCTGCAAAGTCATCAGGGTCTCGAGGTTTGTGGCGAGGCGGGCAGCGCCGCAGAGGGCATGCAGGCCATCGAGAGACTGCAACCCGATCTGGTCATCATGGATCTGACCCTTCCGGATCAAAGTGGTCTGGAATTGCTCAAGGATGTGCGTGCACGCTTTCCCTCCCTGCGTTGTCTGGTGCTCTCGATGCATCATGAGGATCTCTATGGTGAGCGGGTGCTGCGGGCGGGTGCGCGGGGATATGTGATGAAGGAGGCGGCTGCCGAGAATCTCGTGGCTGCGGTGTTGCGTGTGCTCTCCGGGGGCATCTATCTCAGCGAGGCCATGTCCAGCCGCATGATTGAACGGGTTGCCGGCCAGCGCCGTCGCGGGGCTGGTCTTGAGGCGCTAACGGACCGGGAGATTGAGGTGCTGGAGTTGATTGGTCGCGGTGTGGCCACCAAGAACATCGCCGCCTCTCTGCACATCAGCGCGCGAACCGTCGAGGCGCACCGCTCCCACCTCAAGGAGAAACTCGGCCTGACCGATGGTCCCTCATTGGTTCGGTACGCCGTTCAATGGGTAGAGCAGCGGCAGGGCTGACACCACTGCCGCAGCGGAGCCAAGGCCATGCGTCACTTGGCGATCAGGTCGTAGCCACGCCAGTCCTTGACGGTGACTTCGGCAAATTCGCCCACCGGCAGTTTCTTGCTGACGCTGACCGTGGTGTCAATGTCGGGGGCGTCCATGGCGCTGCGTGCCACGCCAGGCTCCTCGACCAGGACGCGGAGCTTGCGACCAATGAGGCCGGAGTTGATGTGCAGGATATTGCGTTCAATGGCTTGCATGGCCTTTGTCCAGCGGGCCTTGCGCGTGGAGTGGTGGACTTGGCCGTCCATGTTGTAGGCGCGGGTGCCCTCTTCTCGGGAGTAGTTGAAGACCCCGGCACGCTCGAATTTCTGGACCTCGATGAATTCGAGAAGTTCATCGAAATCGGCCTGCGTCTCACCAGGGAACCCCACAATGAAGGTGGTGCGAATGGCGATGCCAGGGATGCCGCGGCGGATCCGGGCCATGAGGTCGCGAATGTATTGGCTGGAGGTCTCGCGGCGCATCAGTCCAAGCATTCGGTCGCTGATGTGCTGCAGCGGCATGTCCACATAGCGGGCAACCTTGGGGGCCTTGGCGATGGCTTCGATGAGTTCGTCGCTCCAGTGGGCCGGGTGGGTGTAGAGCAGGCGGATCCAAAAATCGCCCTCAATGGCGTTGAGTGCAGTGATCAGCGTGCTGAGGGATTCACCGCGGCTGCTATCCACGCCAGAGGTGGGCTTGGGCCTGCCATCCTGCCATTTGTCCATCCCAAAGTAGGTGGTGTCCTGAGAGATCAAATTGATCTCGCGGACGCCAGAGCGCACCAAGGCTTCGACTTCACGCACCACGCTTTCCTGGGTCCGGCTACGATGCCTGCCGCGGATCTTGGGAATGATGCAGAAAGAGCAGGGGTGGTTGCATCCCTCGGCAATTTTGACATAGGCGCTGTGCTTTGGTGTCAGGCGCCAGCGCGGCGTGTCGTAGTCGGGGATGTACTGAGGGCTGGAGTTGATCGGATCAGGAGCCGAGGGCTGTGGTCCGACGAGCTGTTCGATGATCGGCGCCACTTGAGTGATCTGGTCCAAGCCGATGAAGGCATCCACTTCGGGCATCAGGGTGGGTAGCTCCTGTCGGAAGCGCTGCGAGAGGCATCCAGCGACGATGATTTTTTGGCGCTTCTTGGCCTTGGATGCCTGTCTCTGGTCGACGGCCTCGTGGATGGCACCGACGGACTCCTTCTTGGCCATGTCAATGAAGGAGCAGGTGTTGATGATGAGCACATCCGCGAGCTCGGCATTGGGGGTCATGGCCATGCCTGCTTGTTGCAGGTGGCCAATCATGATCTCGGAGTCGATCAGGTTCTTGGCGCAGCCCAGGGAGATAAGTCCAACTTTGGTCATGAGAGTGGGGGAGGCGGCGACCTTACGCGCTCGGAGAAGGGATGCAAAGGGCGAAGATCGAGGGTGAAGTTGCCAAAAAGATCTTGCAAGCGTAGGGTTTGGCATGGGTTTTTTCTCCTCCTGGGTCGGTTTGGGCAGCGCCGCGCTTGCCGCAGTGGGGATTTGGCAAACCGCTCAGTTGCTCAGCGCCATCCGCGATGAGGCCATGCCGCTGGTGCCGCCTCCGTTGCCCACCCCCGCCAAGCCCTTTGCCCGCGGCCTCGCGGCCACCGGCCTGCTGGAGGCCAGTGGCGAGAATGTGGCGGTCAGTCCGCCCCAGGCTGGGTTGGTGGTGGCGGTGCCTGTCAGGGTTGGCCAGCGGGTGGGCAAGGGCGAGTTGCTTTTTGAGTTGGATGGACGCGAATGGAGTGCGCAACGGGTGGCTCAGGAAGCTGAGGTTGCCGTTCGGGTTTCTGGTGTTGAGGTCGCGCAGGCAAGGCTGGCCAAGGTGCTTGATGGCTTGCAGCGCATGGAATCGGTCAAGGACCAGCGGGCGATCAGCGCCGATGATTTGGCCGCGAGGCGCAACGAAGCTGCCGTGGCTCGCGCGGAACTGGTTCAGGCGCAGTCGCTCAAGGGGGCTGCGGAGGCGGCACTGCGGCAGACCGATCTGTTGCTGGAGCGCTTGAAGGTCCTGGCGCCGAGGGAGGGAACCGTGCTCCAACTCAACCTTCGCGAAGGTGAGTACGCTTCGCCGCAAGCGCGCTTGCCTGCCTTGGTGCTGGGCGACATCGCCGTCCTCCAGGCCCGCGTGGATGTGGATGAACAAAATGCCCTTGATCTGCGGCCCGACATGGCTGCGAAGGCCTTCGTGAAGGGCGATTCCTCTCAGCCCATGGACCTGGAGTTTGTGCGCATCGAGCCCATGATGATCCCCAAGCAGTCACTGACGGGGGCCAGCACTGAGCGTGTGGACACTCGAGTGTTGCAGGTCATCTACCGCCTCCGCGGAAAGGTCGCTCGCCCTCTTTATGTCGGTCAGCAGATCGATGTGTTCATGGGGGACGCTTCACCCCTGAAAGCCAAGGGGGCTCAAGACACAAAATAGAGCAGGCGTCCGCAGCTGTCGCATTGAGCGAGGGTGGAGGCCTCTCCGGCCCGCTGAACGGTGCCCGCGACCACCTTCATGTGGCATCCGCCACAAATGCCATTTTCCAAGGCCACCACGGCGCTGTCGCCCTTCTTTTTGAAAATGCGCTGGTACAACTCCAGGGCGGAGGGGTCTATGGGGTCAAGCAACTGGCCGCGTTCTCCTTCGAGATCGCTGAGTCTCTGGTTGAGTCCCTCGGCGCGCTGCTTCACCACCTGCAATTCCTGATTCACGGTCCCTTGGGTGACCTCGCGGCGGGCTCGGGCCTCGTCGAGTGCGCGCTTGGCCAGTTCCATCTCCTCCATGAATTCCAACTGCCTGTCTTCGAGTTGACGCACCTCGGCTTCATAGCGCTTGATCTCGACGCCGAGGGCTTGAAACTCCTCGTTTTTGCGGGTTTCGAATTGTTGAGTGGCCAGGCGCTCCAGCGTGTTTTGGCGGGTTTTGGCGTCAAGTTCCAGGGTTTTGATCTTGAGTTCAATTTCACGGACGCGCTGCTGCGACTCCTCAACGCGCGCATTGTCGCTGCTGAGCTTCTGATTGGCCACTGCCTCGAGTTTTGGCACTTCGCGCAGATCCCTCTGCAGTGCGCTGATGCGCTGATCGCGCTCTTGAAGTTGAAGCAGCTTGGGGATCTCGGGGTGCATGGGCATATCATGGCGCGAGGTGCGCGGCCAATGCAATCCCGAGTTGCGCGGCGGTCGACGGATTTGCCTGCAGCGACACCGAGCCTCGCGGGGGTCAGGACGCAGGTTGCGGGTTGCTGACCAGCAGGTAGCTTCCGCTGCGGCCCAATGGCCGCCAGTTCAGCGGCTTCAAGTGGCGCTCAAAGTATGACTCCTTGGTGATGATGTAGATCCTCTTGCCTGCCAGCTTCGAGAGGAAGGCCTTGAGATTCTTGTGCAGTCGGGTGGCAGCTTCAGGGCTGGGTGGCAGCATTCGGTCTGCCTCCGCCTCAACCACATGCACATTGCGGCCGAGATAAAATTCCACCCCATGAGTTCTGGCTCCGATCATCAGCAACTCCCCAGGTTGAGAGACGAGCAGAGGTTTGAGTTGTTGGCATAGGGGTTTCACGCTGGCCTGAGCTCCCGTCCAGTCATTGATTTTGGGAATGGCAGCCACAGCCACTGCAGAGATCCAGAAGATCAATGCCCCACGAGCCAGTTTCAGCGTCGCCAATGCCCCGCGCCCATGCAGGCTCAAGGCGATGATCAGACCTGGCAGGATGGGCAAGGCGTAGGTGGGCAATTTTGAGCCGCTGAAGCTCAGGACAATCAGCGGGGGCAGGGTCCAGCCCAATAGCAGCCCTTGCCTGGCGCGAGGGCCGTTTTTCCAAGCCTCCCAAGCGGCCCTTGTGGCTGCGCGAAGGCGCAGCGTGTAGGGCAGGGTGGCCACCAGAAGGATTGGCAAAAAGAACCACCAGGGCTTTTGCCTGCCATGCTCCCTGCTGGCAAAGCGCTTGAGCAGTTCGTCGTTGAGATAGTAATCGAGCAGGACGGGGTCGCGAAGGCAAACCACTGCAAACCAGGAAAGACTGAGCGCCAGGGTCCAGAGAAGGCCCCGCACCCAGGGCGTGTTGCCTGGGTTGCCCCCGGCCAATCGCCAACCAAGGGCTGCGGACATCGGCACCACGAGAGCCATCGGCCCCTTGGTCAGAAAGCCCAGGCCCATGCAAGTGAAGAACCACCAGGAACGGCCATGGAGAAAGGCGGCGATGGCGCTGGTGATCCAAAAGGTCATGACCATGTCCGGCGTCAGCAGGCGGGCGAGAATGAACAATCCGAAGCTGGCCAGCAGCCCGTGGGCGGCAAGATGCGCGCGGCGTTCTCCGAGGATTCGTTTCGCGCTGAAAAAGGTCATCCAGATTACGCCCAGCGCGGCGAGGGCGGTGGGCAGGCGCACTGCCCATTCGTTGGCCCCGAAGCACATCATGGAGAGGGCATTGAGCCAGCAAATCATCGGCGGCTTTTGCATGTGGGCAAAGCCATTGAGGTGCGGGATCAGCCAGTCGCCGGTCTGCAGCATCTCAAGTGCCATTTGTGCATACCGGCCCTCGTCGGGTTCATTGAGTCCGCGGCTGCCAAGACCGAAAAGCAGGGCCAAGGGAGCAAGCCAGCGCCAAGCGCGCAGCCAGGGCCCCAGCGGAATCCCTCCAGAGGCCTGGCATGAGGGCGTTGACGCTGAATCTGGGTGGTGGCTCAAAACAGGGGCGCAGGATAAAAACGAAGTGGGCATGCGCAACACATCGTTGGCAATCAGTGCGGAAAATCCATCTTAACCCAGGGTAGGGTCAAGTGGCGGTGGCTCGCGTTCTTCGAGATGCTCAGCGCGCGCTGGCCTGCTGAATGAAGCGAGCCAGATCGGCCTTCTGTTTTTTGAGGTCCGGCAGGTTGAGGTACATCATGTGGCCGGCCTGGTAGTCATCCATGGTGATGTTGGCCATCAGCTTGGGGTGCAGTCGCAGGTGGTTCATGGTGTAGCGGCTGGCGAAGTAGGGGGTGGCCAGATCGAAAAAGCCGCTGGAGACATGAACGCGCAGGAAGGGGTTGGCGTTCATGGTAGCGGCCAAGGCCTCGGAGAGATCAGCGTACTCGTTTTCGGCGTCCCAGTTCCATGGGCCGACATTGCCGAGAATGTGGTAGGGTTCATCATCCTCGAACCGAAGCGTCTCACGCAGATAATGATGAAAGGTCGAAGCGTAGGCGCTGAAGATGGCGTCCGCGCTGGGGTCGCTCTCCGCGAAGGGGCTCAAGGGGTCGCGGGTGAAGTTGGTGTAGCGGCTGTCGAAGCGGCCGCAGACCAGACGCTGATCGCGTAGCAATTCCGTGCTGAAACGGTTGAGGGAGATGCGCAGGTTGTTGGCGGCGACGAACTCGCTGCTCAAGCCACAGAAACGAGCCACCTGCGAGGCGATGGTCTTGAACTGCGTTTCAGGCAGGGCGTGACCCATGAGCAGGGCCTGTTGATAGGGGCCGGCGGCAAAGGCCTCTGCTTGTGCCAGCACTTCCTTGAGAGGTAACTTTTGCAGCGCAGGTTCAAGCTTTTGGTGGTACCAAGCGGTGGCGCAGAAGCTCGGCAGGTACAGCACATGAGGCAGGTCATTGCCGCTGCCGCCCCAGATGGTTTGGAAATTCAGCACGGTGGAGACGAGCATGATGCCGTTGAGGTTGAGTCTGTGCTGTTGCAGCAATTCGCGGCTCAGCGCTGCCGCACGGGTGGTGCCATAGCTTTCACCGATGAGAAACTTTGGCGAAGGCCAACGGTCATTGCGGGTCAGGTACAGGCGAATGAACTCGGCCACGCTGCGGGCGTCTTCCTGCACGCCGTGGAATTTTTTGGCCTCCTCGGGTTTGGTGGCCCGACTCAGCCCCGTGCTCACGGGGTCAATGAAGACGAGGTCGGTCTCGTCGAGCAGACTCTCCGTGTTGTCCACCAGTTCATAGGGCGGGGGCAGGGCGAAGCCGTCGTCACGGAGCTTCACACGCTTCGGCCCCAGCAAGCCCATGTGCATCCACACCGAGGAGGAACCAGGTCCACCGTTGAAGGAAAAGGTGAGGGGGCGCTTGGCGCTGTTTTGGCCACTGCGGGTGTAGGCAATGTAAAACATTTTGGCGGTGACCTGACCGCCATTGTCCTTGATTGGCAGAAAGCCTGTGGTGGCGCGGTATTCGATGTCCAGCGTCCCGATGCGGGAGCGGTGCTCGGTGACCACCGGGGCTTTCCCGGGGTCGCTGGCCTCCTTTTTCTTCGCTGCGCTGCCCGTTGTCGGTTTCGACGGGTTGGCTGCAGGCGGTTCGGCGCCTGAGGCCAACCTCGCGGGTGGCAATTCCAGCAGCAGACTCAGGCAGGCGAGGGAAAGGGCGTGACGCATCAACATGGAGTCCGTGATCATGGCTGGAAGGTGTAAGAAAGCCATCTTTTCCCTTGCGCCAAGTCAATCTCGCGGCATCCTCTCGGCCCGCTGCCTCACGGCAGCCAGTTTAGACCCCTTCGTCTAGCGGTTAGGACACATCCCTTTCACGGATGCGACACGGGTTCGATTCCCGTAGGGGTCGCCACTTTTGGGCCAAGCCCAGTGGCTTTTGAATTGGGGTTTCCTGTCTTGGCACACCTTGCCACGATGTCAGGCCTGCCCCTTCAGGTGGGCATCCAGATCGCGGCGGAGTTGGGCCCTGGCCCGGAACAGCATGCTTTTGAGGGCCGGAAGGCTGAGTTTGAGGATGTCGCAAATCTGCTCATAAGGCATCTCCTCATAGCGGCGTAGAATCACGGCCAGTCGCTGATTTTCAGGCAGTGCGGCGATAGCCTTGTCGAGGGCGTTCTGCAATTCGAGGTCCGCGAGCGCGGCGTCTGGGCTGAGGGCCGCAGTGTCGGGCAGTGTCTCGTGCAGGCCGCCTTGGGTGGCGCCATCCTCCAGTGTGGTCTCGCGCCGACGCTTGCGGCGGCGGGTCTCGTTGAAGACCAAATTGCGCAGGATGGTGAACAACCAAGTGCTGAATTTGGCGCTGGGCTCGTATCGGGGAGCGCTTTTCCAGACGCGTAAAAACACCTGTTGGGCGATGTCATGACCGTCATCGAGGTTGCCGAGCATGCGGGCGGCGGTGTGAACCACCAGATGCTGGTGAGTCTCCACCAACTCAGCAAAGGCCGCATGGTCGCCCTGCTTGACCCGCAACATCAGTGACACCGCCCGTTGGTTTTCAGCGTCCAAGCCCTCCTGATCCCCAGGCGCCACGGTGTGGTCTGGTGGTGGGGGAGGGGATTGGGAGTTTGGCATGAGGACAGGGATGGCCGCTGCTCAGACCAGCGGCAGGGGTATAGAGTTCAACCCTTGCTGCCGTCAAGGGTTGCGCGAGGAAGGGGAGAGGGCAGTTGCGGGGCGGGCAAAGCTGGATTTATTGTCTGGCTGTGACCTTTCGCCACCCCAAGCACGATGTCTTCATTCCCGATGGCGGTTGCGCCATCCAGGCCCTGGAGCGCGTGACGCACCTGGGCATCGTCTCCCACCAGGATGATCTTGAAATTGCTGCCTACCACGGCATCACCGAGTGCTTTCACAGTGGCGACAAGTGGTTTGGGGGGGTGGTGGTCACCGACGGGGCTGGCAGTCCTCGCAAAGGGCCCTATGCCGATTTTACCGATGAAGAGATGCAGCGCGTGCGCCTGCACGAACAGCGCAAGGCGGCGTTCTTGGGTGAGTACAGCACGATGATTCAACTGGGCTATCCCAGCACGGAGGTCAAGCGTCCAGGCAATGCTGAGGTCATCGCTGACCTGACTCACATCCTCTCCGTGGCGCAACCCCAGGTGCTTTATCTTCACAACCCCTGCGACCGTCACGATACCCATGTGGCCACCTTTCTTCGCTGTCTGGAGGCGATTCGCAGCCTGCCCAAGGTGCAGCGGCCCCGCAAGGTCTATGGCTGCGAGGTCTGGCGTAAACTCGATTGGCTGCTGACCCAGGACAAGGAGATGTTGTGGGTGGACAAATACCCGCACCTCTTGCGCCCCTTGCTCGGTGTCTTTGATAGTCAAATCAGTGGCGGCAAGCGCTATGACCTCGCCGAGGAGGGCCTGCGCCATGCCAATGCGACTTACTTCGACTCGCACACACCTGACAAGACCAGTCTGCTGACCTTCGCGATGGATCTTACGCCCCTCGCGCAGGACGATCAGCTCGATGTTGAGCAGTTTACCCTCGGCTTTGTTCAGCGCCTGCAGGACGATGTGGCCACCAGGTTGCGTCGTCACCTCTAAGCGTTGCCCGTCATGAATGCCGGGCTTGTTGTTGGCTTGGCCCTGATGGGTCTGTGCTGCCTTGGATTGGTGGGCTGCGGAGGCTTTGTCAATTCGGCCCGGGTCAGTGAATCGGCGTTGCGCGAGTTGGGCGGGTATCAGATCAACCGCGCTGAGTTCCAACGCAGGCTTCAGGGTCTGCCCAGCGCGCTGAAGCGGGGCATGCCGCAGGAGCCAGTGGCCTTCCCGATGGGCTTTGAAGAGGGCCTGCCGGTGATTCGCACGGCTGGACCTGATGCCATGCCGATGGAGTGGCTGGTGGATAGCGGCGCGGCCCGCCTTGTGGTTGGTGGAGCATGGGCGGCGAAGCAGAAGGTGCGGACACTGCCGGCGCAACAAGCTCAGGCGACACTGATGGGGGTGGTTGGCAATGAGCAGGGCTTGGTGGGCTGGTTGCCGGCCATGAGCCTCGGCCCATGGCGGATCGAGGGCTATCCCTGTCTCGTGCGGTTGGCGCAGGAGCGTTCCTGGCTGGAGCAGTCCCATCATGGTATTCTCGGTTTTGAATTGCCTCTGCGGGTCTGTCGCTATTTGACCCTGGATTATCCGCAGCGGCGTGTGGTGTTCGGTTTTGGTGAATCCTTTGTCAGGCCCCCGCCTCAGCGCAGCAGTCACTGTGCCTTCAGCGTGCGCGGCGGGGTGCCCGTGGTGATTCTGCGCTCAGGCAAGGTCAGTTGGGAGAGCATCGTGGACACTGGTTCGTTCAATGGCATCGAGATCAACGACGCCATCGCCGGGAGATTGGGTGTGGTGTCTCTGGCCAAGGCAGTCGAGGGGCTGACCTTGGTGGGTTTGGGTGGCGCCATTGAATCGGAAAGCGCAAGTCTGCGCACGGTGACCCTGCCTCAGCTCGAAGCCCTTGGCGGACAGTACGAGGCGGCTGAGGTTGATGTGACGCTTGGGTTGCCAAGCCTTGGTTCTTACTTCCTGAAGGATTACCGGGTGACCTTTGACATGGAGCAGGGGCAACTGTGGCTGGAGTGGTGAACGCAAGACCGCCCTGTGCAGGGCCGTTTGCTTGCCATCATGTCTCATCTCCAGCCCTCTCGCCGTCGTCTGCTTGCCCAGGGCGCTGCCCTAGCCGCCTGGGGCGCTGCACCCTCGATTCTGCGGGCGCAGAGCCGCAGGGACAAAGTGCGTTTGGTCTTTATCGGTGTGGGCGGTCGCGGGTTGGCCAACATCCAGGGTTTGCTTGGCGTTTCCCTCGCCAAGGGGGCCACGGGGCAGCAGGCGGCTCATGAGGTCGTGGCCATCTGCGATGTCAACGCGCAGAACCTCGAGCGGGCGCAGGCGGCCTTTCCCAAGGCGGCGGCCTTTCGTGATTTTCGCGAGCTCTACAGCAAGGTGCCTGAGTCCTCGTACGATGCCGTGGTGGTCAGCACCACCGAGCACACCCATGCCTACGCCACCGCGCCCGCGCTGCGCCTGCGCAAGGCCGTGTACTGCGAGAAGCCATTGACCCGCGATGTCGCCGAGGCTCGCCTGATTACCCAATTGGCGCAGCAGGCCGGTGTGGTCACTCAAATGGGCACCCAGATTCATGGCATGCCCAATTACCGGCGAGTGGTGGAGTTGGTCCAAAGCGGCGCCATCGGCAAAGTCAACGAGGTTCATGTCTGCGTTTCACGGGCCTGGGGCCTGCAAAGCAAGGAGGAGGCCGCGCGCAACAAGGATGTGGTCTTCATCACCGAGAGGCCCAAGGAGGCGCAAACGCCGCCGCCTTACCTCGATTGGGATTTGTGGCTTGGTCCCGCCCCTTGGCGTCCATTTCACGAGGTCTATTTCCCCGGGCCCAAGTGGTACCGCTGGTGGGATTTCGGCAATGGCACCATGTCGGATCTGGGAAGTCACTGGAACGATTTGCCGTTTTGGGCGTTGAATCTCGATGCTCCGAAGTTGGTCGAGGCCGAGGGTCCGCCGCCGCATCCTGAGATTGCACCGGCCAGCATGAGTGTGACCTACCACTACGGCGCTCGTGGCGACATGCCCGCCTGCCGTGTGCATTGGCATCAGGGCGAGCGCAAGCCACAACTCTGGAAGGACCATCCGTTGATTTCCAAGTGGGCCAGTGGAGTCTTGTTTGTCGGCGAGGGAGGCATGCTGCTCTCGGACTACAGCAAGCATGTGCTCTTGCCTGAGGAAAAATTT
>JAURHS010000004.1 GCA_030833205.1 Prosthecobacter sp. | reverse complement strand
TCGGCGGGTTGCTGGGGTTGCACTGGGTGTTTTTCTTTGTGGCAGGCAGGGTTTCCACCGCGTCAATTAGTTTGGTGGCACTCCCTACTGCCATGCTCTGGTGCAGTCTGCTGGAGCCGCTTCTGCTGCGCCGCTTCCGCTGGAGCGCCCTGGAACTGGGCGTCAGTTTGGTGATGATCGCAGCGGTGATGCTGATTTTTCATGTCGAGTTCAGCCATGTGCTTGGCTTTGGCCTGGCACTGCTCTGCGCGGCATTCGCGGCCTTTTTTGCGCTGGGAAACAAGCACTCCAGCCATCAATTGCCAACCTCGGTGCTGGGGCAATGGCAGATGGCAGGGGCATTCGTGGTCTGTCTGATCAGTTGGCTTCTGGGTGAGCGCTCCACGCTGCTGCCGAGCTGTGCTCTGGATGTGCTGCTGCTGCTGGTTTTTGCCTGGTTGTGCACCGTCTGGGCATACGAGGGCTACATGCAAAGTCTGCGCAAGCTACCGCTCTTCACGATCAATGTGATCTACAACCTCGAGCCGATTTACGGCATCCTGGTGGTGTCCCTGGTGTTTGGCAGCCGCGAGTGGATGAGCGCAGGCTTCTACATCGGGGCCTGCATCATCATTGGCTCGGTTCTGATGGTGCCCTGGCTGCAGCGCCGCAGCGATGCGGCGCGCAACGATCTCAGCTCAGGATCGGCTTGATGACCCGTGCCCCCTCCACGCCAGTGAGGCGCGCATCCAGCCCCTGAAAGCGGTGGCTGAAGGCCTGATGGTCAATGCCAAGCTGGTGCAGCATCGTGGCGTGGAGGTCGTGCACGCTCACTGGGTCCTGCACGGCAGCGTACCCCAACTCATCCGTGGCGCCATGGACCATGCCGCCGCGCACCCCTGCACCAGCCATCCATACCGTCATGGCCTTGTTGTGATGGTCGCGCCCACTGCCCCCCTGCGACATCGGGGTGCGGCCAAATTCTCCTGCCCAAACAATGAGAGTTTCCTCAAGCATGCCGCGCTGCTTCAGATCCACGATGAGCGCCTTGCAGGCACGGTCAATCTCGGCGGCCTTTAGCGCCACACCTTCCTTGATGCCGCCGTGATGATCCCAGTCCTTGTGATAGAGCTGAATGAAACGCACACCACGCTCAGCAAGGCGTCTGGCCAACAGGCAATTCGCCGCGAAACTGCCATCGCCGGGACTGCAACCGTACAGTTCGAGGCTGCGTGAGCCCTCGGCGCGAATGTCCATGAGGTCGGGCACGCTGCCCTGCATGGCAAAAGCCATCTCGTACTGAGCAATGCGAGTGGCAATCTCGGGATCAAACACCTCGGCCTGATGCTGCCGATTCAAGGCGGAGATGGCCTGCACATCGGCCATCTGTCGCTGGGCATTGATGCCGCTGGGATTGTCGAGATAGAGCACGGGTTCGCCGCGAGAGCGCAGCTGCACGCCCTGATGCCTCGTGGGCAAAAAACCACTGCTCCACTGCCGCGCCGCGATGGGTTGATTTTGCCCTCCCTTACCCAGCGAAGTGAGCACCACAAAACCCGGCAGGTCACTGCTGAGACAGCCCAACCCGTAAGTGACCCAGGACCCCATGCTGGGCCGACCGGCAATCTGCGAGCCGGTGTTCATGAACATGTGGGCAGGGTCGTGATTGATGGCCTCGGTGCTCATCGAGCGAATCAGGCAGATGTCGTCAATGACGCTGCCGATCTGGGGGAACAGGGCGCAAATCTCCACCTGATTGCGACCAAAACGGGCAAAGGGATGCTGTGGTCCAAAGCAGGTGAGTTTCTGACCTTGGAGCTGAGCCAATTGCTGCCCCTTGGTGAAGCTCTCGGGCATGGGCTGGCCATGCATCTGCGCCAGCCGGGGCTTCGGATCAAAGGTCTCCAGGTGGGACGGGCCCCCGGCCATGGTCAGCCAGATCACGCGCTTGGCACGAGGTGGCAGTGGCAGAGCCTTGAGAACTCCTCCGGAAGCGCCCTGCGCCCGATCCCACAAACTGCCCAGCGCTGCGAGGCCAAGCCCATGAGCCCCCTGAGTCAGGAAGCTGCGGCGGCGCCAAAGGAGGCCCTGCTGAGGCTGCGCCGCGGCGGCAAATGCGGAGTTCTGAAGGTCAGTGGTCATGAGTAGAGAAGCCAACCTACAACATACGCCGCGGGTCCCACGGACCATGCAGCAACCTTGTCCACCATTGCAAGCCCAGGCCTGCGAAGCCCGTAAACCCCAGCATGATCAGCCGTCGTCAGGCCCTCTGCCAAAGCAGCGTCATTCTCGCTTCCCTGTGGGGCCAAAGCCGCGAGGGCTTTGCCGCTGAGAGTGAGGAACCCGTGCTCGACATCCATCAGCACACCCACTACCACGGACGGCAGGACGATCACCTGCTCCTGCACCAAAAGGCCATGGGCGCCTCAGTGAGCATTTTGCTGCCCGCCGGCTCCCTGCAGGATCGCCCCTCAACACACGGGGGTCGAAGCAATGGCCTTGCCGCGCGCTGCGGCGACACCGCATGGTGTCAGCGCGTGGCACAGGCTCACCCCAAGTCCTACCTTTGGGGCGCCAATGAAGTGACCGATTTGGACAGTGCGCCGACGGTCATTGAATCCTGGCTCAAGAAGGGGGCCTGCATCATCGGCGAGCAAAAATTTGCGGTGGAATGCGACAGCGCTCACAGTCAGCGGCTCTACGCGCTGGCTGCCGAGTACCAGGTTCCCATTCTGCTGCACCTGCAGCATCAGACCTACAACTTCGGGTATGACCGCTTTCACACGATGCTGGCCAAGCACCCCAAGACCCTGTTCATCGGTCACGCGCAGGCTTTCTGGGGCAACATTGACAAGAATCATGTTCAGAAGGTGAACTACCCCAAGGGCAAAGTGACCCCAGGAGGACTCACCGACCGCTACCTTGCTGACTATCCCAATCTGTACGCTGACATGTCCGCGGGCAGCGGCTTGCTGGCCTTGACCCGCGACGAGGAGCACACCAAAGGGTTCTTCCAGCGCCATCAGGACAAGATTCTCTATGGCAGCGATTGCGCGGATCACCTTGGCCGCGGCCCTGGTTGTCAGGGCGCTGGCACGCTGGCAGCCATTCGCAAGCTTAGCCCAAGCAAGGCTGTCGAGCGCAAGATCCTGTGGGAGAATTCACGCCGGATCTTTGGCCGATTCCTGACGGCCTCCTGAAGTTTGGGGCAGCCCGATGACGCGTCATTGCCCCTCCGCCACACTGCATGGCAGCAGCATCGCGTCGCGCATGCCGTGAAGGATTTTTTTGTCCGCCGGACAAAGTGTTGCCAACACGCCACCAAGCTTAACCTCAGTCGCGCCTGGGGCTTGGGCAAAATAGTAGGGGCAGAGACGCGTACGCACCTGCTTGGAGAGCAGCGTGGTCCCATCCGGCGCCATCGCAGGGTGCTCCAGCAGCGCGGCGCGGTGAAAGCGCTGCATCACAAAGGGCCCCTGCTTGAAATGCCCCAAAGCCCCCTCCAACGCCGACCTCCACTGCGGCGGTGAAAGATCATGACCGATGGACACACTTCGAGCCCCCCAAGCCAAAGGAGAATAACCGCTGATTTTGATCACCAACTCGCGCTGACGCCGCCCCCAATCGGCAATCTCCATCAAATCATGAACTGCGAGCCCTGGCCACTGTTGCTGCTCCCCCAATGGGCTTGGGTCCAGGACCCAGCCTTGGGGAATCACCTCAGAGAGACGCCAGTGATGCTCAGCGCTTAAGGCCTCGCGCCAGTAGCTCGTGAGGGCAGGGCTATGGAACAAGGCCAGCCATAGCTTCTCCTCCAAAAAGGCCTTGGGGGCTGCATCCAATCTCAGAACGCCCTCCCCTGCCATGGCAAGCCACTGCTGCGAATCCTTCAAATTGGGCAGGTCAAACAACTCAACGAAGCGGTAAAGACTGCGGCCGCGAAGATCGTCTGCAGCGACGCACTCGGCACGCAGGACCTCTGGCTTGGCCTGTCCCTCGCGGGCGAGTTGATCGGCCAACCAAATCATTTCCGGGGCGTAGTCTGCCGCCTCCGCAGAGATGAGAATGTCATGACCGTGAAAGGCCCGAGCGAAGCCCTCAAGCATGCCACGCTCACCGCCGAGAATGAGGTCACCCAGCCGGGCATGCAATTGGGCAAGCCTGGCCGTCACCCCGATGCCCCCAGGCACGCTGTCAATCTCCGTCAGGATCAGACGATCGTCGGCAGCGAGCAGAAAATCGGGGCGCAGGACACCTGGCAGAACCCCACGCCAGCGCGGATGTCTGCCCCAGCGCACCAGATCCGCCGGCTTGCCCAGGTCCAACAACTCAGTGACCCAGCGCCAGCGCTCCTCACTGACGCCACGGAGATACAACTCCTCGCAAGCTTGCTGAAACGCCCTCAGTGCTGGCCCCATGGCCTCGAGTTGCTCAATGAGGCGCGCGCCCAGGGGCATCGCCCATGGGGAGATGACCCACTGCTTGCCGGTGAACATTCCGCCCTCAGGCAGCTCCTCAATGAGCAAATCCAAGCGCCTCCTGGCCTCGGCAGAGTCGTGGAATTCGGGCACAATCATCAGATGAAATTCAACAGGCACACGACCCGCCTGAGAGGGAGCCGCCACACTGCGGCACCCTATGAGGCGCCCAGGATGACGCAACCCCATTTGCAAGTCTGCAACAGGATCGGCCCCTCAATCCGCCAGCAGTTCTTGACCCGCCGCCCAGTCGAGGGCTACTGCCAAACGCATGCGCCAATACGATCTGATTGAATACCTTGCCATGACCCTGCAGGCCGGCGCCTCCGATCTGCATCTCTCCCCTGGAGCCGCCCCCACCGCCCGTCTGCACGGACGCATGACCCCTCTCACCGACGAAGTGCTCGACGCCCAGGATGTCCGAGAAATGCTGCTGGGCGGACTGAAAGATTCGCAGCGCGCCAGCCTCGAGCAGAACTGGGAACTGGACTTCGCCATCGAGGTTGAAAATCTTGGCCGTTTCCGCGGCAATGCCTGCTTTTGCATGGGCCGCATCGAGGGAAACCTGCGGCACATTCCTGAGACCATCCCCGCGCCCCAGGAATTGGGACATGGTCCCACGGTGCTCAAGCTCTGCGAGGAGCGCGACGGCCTGATCCTGATCACTGGAGTCAGCAACAGCGGCAAGACCACCACACTGTGCAGCATGACCCAGCAGATCGCCACCATGCGCTCCTGCAACATCGTCACCATCGAGGACCCGGTTGAGTTCGTGTTCCATCACGGTGACAGTCTGATCCGCCAACGCCAAGTTGGCTTTGACACGCACGACTTCGCCCGTGCCATGCGCAGTGCTTTGCGGCAGGATGTCAATGTGATCACCGTCTCGGAGTTGCGGGATCTGGAAACCATTCGCACCGCACTCACAGCGGCAGAAACCGGCCATTTGGTGATCGCCACACTCCACACCACGGACACGCCAGCCACCCTCACCAGAATTCTCGATAGCTACCCCAAAGAACAACAGGATTATGTTGCGGCCCAACTCAGTCACTGTCTGCGCGGAGTCATCTGTCAGCACCTGATCCGCCGCAGAGACGGCCAGGGACGCGTCATGGCCTCCGAGGTGATGACCGTCAACCACGCCATTTCCGCCTGCATCAGGGAGCAACGCATTGCCCAGTTGCCCAGCCTGATCCAAATCGGCGGGCGCGATGGCATGCACACCATTGACGACAGCCTGCTGCACCTGCTCAAGTACGAGTTCATTACCCTGGAGGACGCCAAGGCCCACTGCCGCGACTTCAGCTTCATCCGCATGGGCCATGAGCGGCACTTGCGCGAGAGCGGTGCCAAGCGATGATGCCCCATGCCCGAGTCCCTCTTCCAAAGCATCGCCCTAAAGGACCTGCAATTGCCCTGCCACATTGGCGTGCCCGCGGAGGAACGAGCCCAGATTCAGGTGCTGCTGGCAGACATCAGCCTCGAGCCTGCAACGGCCTTTGCGGAAATGGAGGAGCGCTTGGAGCGCACCATTGACTATGCCGCCGTGGCCATCCGTCTGCGCGCGCTGGCAGCGCAGCGGCCAAGACTGCTTTTGGAAACCCTGGCCGATGAAATGGCCCGCTGCCTGATTGACGAGTTTGGCGCCCTGCAGGCCAAGGTGGTGCTGCGCAAGATGATCCTGCCGGACTGCGGCCCTGCTGTCGTCAGTCTGCAGCTCAGGGCGTAGGGGCGCCGTCCGAGGCCAGGCCATCCCCGAGCTACTCGTGGCGCAGGGCTTCAACAGGTTTCATCCTTGCCGCACGCCGCGCCGGGTAGATCCCAAAGGCAATCCCAGTCACCACGGAAATCAGGAAGGCCAACACCGGTGACCAGAATTTCACCACCGTGGTGACCCCCGCGAACCGCTCGACCAGCACGGGGATCAAAACGCCCAGAGCCACCCCCATGAGACCGCCCGCACCTGAGAGCAAGACCGTCTCGATGAGAAACTGAATGACAATATCGGACTGCCGAGCGCCCATGGCGCGCCGAATGCCAATCTCGCGCGTCCGCTCGGTGACACTGGCCAGCATGATGTTCATGATGCCAATGCCCCCAACGATCAGCGAGATGGCGGCAATGCTGCCCAACACAATGCTGAAGATGCGCTTGGTCCGCTCGGCCTGACGCAGCAATTCCACAGGCACCACCACCCTCCAGTCCTCCTTGGGGTGGTTGCTGCGAAGAATCTGACGGATGGCATCAGCGCGCCCCTCCACGGCCTTCACATCGGCCACGCGAATGACGGCCTCGTGAAACTCCACCTTTTCGGCCTCAAAGCTGCCGCTGCGATAGCGGAAAAAAGTCTCACCGAACTGGTCCATTAGCGTGGAATAGGGGATGTAGATCTGTGCGTCGGCGGCAGTGGCGGAATTCCCCCCGGAGGAATCTCCGGCTGCAGCAATGCGCCCCTGCTCATTTTCGATCACCCCCAGAACCTTGTAATAGAAACCCTTCACCCGCAGGGCCTTGCCCTCGGGGCTGGAGAGCGGGAAGAGCTTGGCCGCCGCATGCTCATTGACCACACAGACCGGCAGTTTGGACTCCATCTCCATGTCGGTGAAGAATCGTCCCCTGAGCATTTTGCGGTTGCGCGTCTGCGGGTAGATGGGCAGCGCCCCAACGATCCGGCCATCCACACTGCGATCGAAATTCCAGATGTTCTCTGCAACAAAGCGCGAAGGCACGACCATCTCAATCCCAGGGACCGTCTGACGGATCTGCTGCACATCACGCAGGGTGATTCCGTAGCTGATCACCAGACTGCGGCTCTCTGCCGCACTACCCTGTCCATCGGGCGGGCGGATGCTCTCGAGAATGATGTTCTGGCTGCCCAAACGGCGAATCTGCTCCTGTGCCTCATGGCTGGCGCCCTCGCCAATGGCCAACATGGCAATGACCGAGGCCACCCCAAAGATCACGCCGAGGGCCGTCAGCAATGAACGCAGACGATTGAGCCAGATGCTTTTGAGGCCAAGACTCACGGTGCGCCATAGCAGACCTGGGGAGGCCAGCAGACGCAGCATGGGATGTCGAAGCCAAAAACCTTGCAGCACGGTGGAAAAACACGGCCCCAGCGCGGCCGATCCTTCAACGAATTGCCCCAGTTTTGGCCCTCACCCCCCTGCCCGTTGGTGGATGGCGCGGTTTTGAGGTGGGCAAATCGGCTGGACAGAGCTACACTGAAGGGTCTCATGAGTTCGCGTCCAGCCCCGGAAATCGCCGACCATCAAACCCTTCGTTTGATTGGCCGCGGTGCCTACGGCGAGGTTTGGATGGCGCGCGCAGTGACTGGAGCCCTTCGAGCCGTCAAGGTGGTCTGGCGAGAGGACTACGACCACAGTGGTTCGTTCGAGCGTGAGTTCGAGGCTGTGCGAAAGTACGAGCCAATCTGCCGCAACCACAACGGCCTGATGCCCATTTTACAGGTGGGGCGCAACGACGCACAGGGCTTCTACTACTATGTGATGGAATTGGCCGATGATCTGGAGCGCGGCCGCGACATTGACCCGGATTCCTATGTGCCCCACACGCTGGGCCTTGAAATGAAACGCCGCAGGAGAATTGCCGCACAGCGATGCCTCCAACTGGGTGCAGACATCGCTGACGGATTGCATCACCTGCATCAAAATCAGCTCATTCACCGCGATGTGAAACCCTCCAATCTCGTCTTCCTCGAGGGCCGTTGTCGGCTGGCCGACTTGGGCTTGGTGGCCTTGCTGGGGCAGCGCAGCTTTGTGGGCACCGAGGGGTTTGTGGCGCCAGAGGGCCCCGGGTCTGCGGCATCGGACCTCTTTTCGCTGGGCATGGTGCTCTACGAGGCCAGCACCGGCAAGGACAGGCTGGACTTTCCAGATCTGCCAACATCGCACAGCAGCGGCGGAGATCTGAGAGACTGGCAACGGCTGCATCGCATCATCTGCAGGGCCTGCGCCCCGAAGGCCGCCGATCGTCATGACGATGCGGCGATCATGGCGGCGGAGTTGCGTGGCGCAAATCCATCCCTCTCCCCCAGACGCCGACGCGTTCTGCTCGCCTTGCTGGCGATTCTAATCCCTCTGGCGGCAGTCCTCTGGCGGCAACAGCACAGCTCCCCCATCCCTCTTCAAACCAAGGCCCCTGCCCTGCGTCTGATCACCGACCCGCCTGGAGCAAGGGTCTTCGCAGGCGAGGACGATTTGGGCACCACTCCGCTGGAGCTCAACCCCGAAGAGGGGCTGGCCATCATTTATCAATTGCGTCTGCCCGGGCACAAGCATGTCGAAGTTGAGCACATCGCCAACCACCAAAAACCCGCGGAATACCAGCTGAGCCTGGAACCAACAAGGCTGCCACAAAGCGGCGAGCGCTGGAGCAACAGTCTGGGCATGGCCTTCAAGCCCGCGCCGGGCGGGCACCTCAGCGCCACACCAGTGGAAATTCGACACTTCAAGCACTTTCTCGATGCCACTGATCGCCCATTTGAGGGCAGAGTGGTTAGAACGGCGGCGGGAAAGGAACCCAACTACGCTGTGGTGGTGCCACCGGCGGACAGCGAGGCATTTCGCTTCTGGCTGACGGAACGGGATCGCGACGCAGGCCTGCTGAGTCAGGAGCATCACTACGAAGTCGAGCCCTTTTACTTTGTCGAGGCGCAGGGCAACAGTGAGGAGGTCAGCGAGGAGAGCAGCGGCTCAAAGGCTGATCCGGAGTCACAGTGGCGAGCCTTCCAATTGCGCATCGAACGACAGAGCTACGGCAGCGTGATCATCCGAAGCAGGCCGGAAAAAGTGAAGGTCTACCAGTTCGAGGAACTGCTGGGCACCACACCATTGGAACTGCCCCGCGTGCGCAGTGGCAGCATCGAATACGAACTGCGCGAAGAGGGCTTCTCAGACATCATTCTCGACGGTGAGGTGCGATCCGGCGAGCAACTCGAACTCTTTGCAGACATGCAGGCCCGCAAGGCGGTGACCTTCGGGCGGGAATGGAAGGCCAACAGCCTCGGCATTCGTTTTGTTCCGCTGAGTGAGGGGGTCATGATCACCGCACAGGAGATTCGACGCCGCGACTACCTCGAATACGCCAAGGCCACAGGCGCCCGCCGCCCCGGCAACCCCGATAGCGAGGGCCGCGGTTCGACACTTCCCGTGGTTGGCGTGGATCGCAACGAGGCCCGTTCGTTTTGCAAGTGGCTCACCGAGCACGAGCGCCGAAGTGGCCTCATCAGCGACGGAGACACCTACCGGCTGCCAACAGACAGCGAATGGAGTCGCGCAGCAGGGCTGCCCTTGGAGCGTGGGGATACACCCGCCGAGCGCAATGGCCGCATTCGCGGCATCTACCCCTGGGGCTTTGATTGGCCGCCCCCCAATCAAAGCGAAAACCTCTGTGACGCCGTAGCCGCTGGACGCTCCAACCTGCCTGCCTTCATTGAAGGCTTTCAGGACCGCTATCCCCTCATCGCCCCCGTCAACGCCACGCCTCCCAACGAGCGCGGCATTCAGGCCATGGGCGGCAATGTCAGCGAGTGGGTGGACAGCGACTATGCACCTGCCGCCGGCAAAAAACCTCCACTGGCATGCGCCCGTGGCGGCAATTGGCGCAGCGCAGACCCCGACGCACTGCTGGCCAGTGCAAGGCAGGCGCTACCTGCCGAAAGCCGACAACCCACCCTTGGCTTTCGCATGGTGCTGGAGCGCAGCCGCCCCTGATCACTGAGCCTCGTTCCAGCCAAAAGCATCGCGGAGGCGCTGCACACGAGGCGGGCTACCCTCCTGCAGCACCAACTCGACGATGTCGAAACGAAGGGGGATCCTGGGGTTGCCGATCCGACGGTGCCAATGCCAGGCCGCTTTTCGAACCAGACGCCGCTTGTCACGATTCACGGCAAGAGCGGGGCGGATCGCACCAGACCTGGCTCTTGTCTTGACCTCGACAAACACCAACCCCCTGCCCTCGCCAAAAACCAAATCAATTTCACCGCCATCGGGGCAGCGATAATTGCGCCACAGCAGACGACCACCAGCGCGACGAAGATGCAGGGCGGCGAGGCGCTCTCCAAGACGGCCAATGGCGTGGGGATGGACTCGCGAAAGACCAGCAGGCAGACAGCGCTCCAGATTGCAGAGACGCAACTCCATGCCCAACAGCCTGCGCCGCCACCCGCGCCGCACCCGCGGCCAGAACACCAGGCAAAACCAATCCCAAGCGTCAGACATGTTCGCACACCACGGAAATGTGACCCTCAAAACAGGCCTCCACATCGCTGCCCTTGTCCCTCGCCCGTGATGCGTAGGAAGCGTTGTAAAGGTAACCGCCATCCACACTCCGGAAACTGACTGGAAGCGGACTGCGTGCGGGCCGCGCCAACACCTGCCGCGGCATCTCCATCGCGCCAGGGGGGTGATGCGGGAAGTTGACGCACCACCACTGGCCCGAGGCGCAAGGCTTGGCCTGAAGATCCCTGGCAACGCGCATCGTCCACTGCGCGGTTCGATGCCAATCCACCGACACTTCACGCCTCAAGTAGTGGGAGAAGGCGATCGCCCCCACACCATGATAGGCGGCCTCGCGGGCTCCGGCGCAAGTTCCCGAAATGACCAAATCCTGCCCGAGATTGCCACCAGCATTGACGCCGCTAAACACCCAATCGGGTTTCAGCCCCAGGGCGAACAACGCCACCCGAACACAGTCCGCAGGCGTCCCCTCCACAGCCCAACTGCCCGGCTCCATTTCCTTGGTCAGCAACGGCTGGTGTGTGGTGAGCCGATGGCCGCACATGGAGTGCTCGGCACTGGGAGCCACCACCCAGACCTCACTTGCCCCCATGGCCATCACTGCCTTGCGCAAACAAGCCAGCCCTGGAGCAGCAATGCCATCGTCGTTGGTGAGCAAAACACGCATGCGAATTCAACGCCTGAAGTAGCCGCGCTGCTTCTCACTGATGGGCATGCCCATCAACTCCATCACCTGAAGCATGTCCTCCCAGCATTCGCGCTTGGCCCGCAGGCCGCCGTCGGCGGTTTGCTCCTGACGGATGAGGTGCATCGGCGGATGAGTGACCACCACGGGAATGCCCAACACTTGATGCACCCGGCCACGCAGCGCCTGAGTAGCCTGCCCAAGCCCAAGCGCCGCACAAGCCTGCTGGCCCATGACGACAAGCAAGCGTGGCCGCAACTGGGCAATCTCGGTGCACAGCACCGAGACATAAAGATCCAGCTCCGCGGGTTCCAAGGATCTGGATTGCGAACGAAGCGAGGGGTCCTTGAGCAGGGCGGTAAGGTAGACTTGACTGAGGCCCGAGCCCATCGCTCCCAAAATCTTCGCCAATTTATCCCCCTCAGCCCCTTGAGCGACCCCCTGGGGGTCCTCCGCCAACCAGGTGTCCGTGATCAGACACAAAGAGGCGTCCATCGGCCCCAAACCAGGTGCCCGCAGGGCATGGCGCCACGGCGCGATGGAGGGCAACCGAGCTGCAAGGTGATCCAGCAGGCAATGCATGCGCTGCTCCAGCGATTGCCCCTGCAGTTCAATTGGTGGCGAAGCGCGAAGACTTTGACCCTTTGACTCAGCAGCAGGCTCACGGGCACGGGCAGCGGCAGATGTTGCCGCCGCTGGCCCGCGTACTTCCGTCACCGAGGCCTGATTGCGTTGCGTGAATCGTTGCAGCACCGCAGGATCAACCGCAACATGACTGCACCCCCGGGCGCGCAGTGAACGCAGATAGCCCAAGAGCCAATCGCAGGCTTGTTGACGGGGGCTGGCATCCATGACGGCTGATGTGAACGGGCTCAGCGGGTCTGGGGCCGCAACACCCGAACGCGATGCGACTCGCTGTCGCCGATATAGATGCCACCGTCGGCATCACAGTGCACACCGTGCGGTCTTGCCATGGCACAGGCGAGCGGGTCGGATTGGGTGCCATTGCCCTTGACCCCGGTGCCGGCAACCAGATGAATGCTGCGGTCGCTCATGCGAATCATGCGGATGGTGTGGCTCTCGCAATCGGCCAGCCACACATTGCCCTGGGCATCCAGCGCAATGCCCTTGGGTCCGCTGAGCGTGCAGGTCAACGCAGGGCCACCATTCCCCCCCAGGCCCTTTGCCCCAGTGCCGGCAATGTGCTCAATGCGCCCGGCCTTCAGGTCGAGCTTGAAGACCTGATTGCCCTCCCGAGTGCAGAGCCAAAGATTGCCCTCGCGGTCAACATCCAGCGAACGGGGGCCGTTGAGTGCAGTACCCTGAATCGGCGCCCCGTCAGGGGTGCGGCCCGGCTTGCCAATGCCTGCAGCGGTATGGATGCGACCGTCGCGAAAATCAATCCTGCGAATCACATGATTGCCAATGTCGCAAATGTAAAGCGAGCCGTCCTTCCCGAACTGGATGCTGTGTGGCTGTTTAAGCTGTGCAGCCGATGCAGGTCCGCCATCACCGCTGTACCCAGGTTTGCCGTTGCCGGCAATGGTGCGGATCGTGCCGGTCTTCATGGAAATGCAACGGACGGCGTGATTGCTCATGTCCACGACAAACAAATCGCCGGCTGCATCAAAGCGCAGCTCATGAGGGAGATTGAAGGTGGCCTGCAGCGCCGGACCGCCATCGCCGCTGTAACCCTTGGCACCGGTGCCGGCAACCGTCTCAATCCGGCCATCGGGCAGCACGCGCCGAATCCGCTGCCCCGTGTACTCGCAGAAGTACAAGGCACCATCAGGGCCACGGGCTAGGCCGAAGGGATTGTCAATTCGAGCTGCCATAGCGGGGCCACCATCACCACTGCCACCGGGCTCACCGGTTCCAGCAACGGTTTCCATGCGCCAAGCCTGTGCAGCTGAAGCGACGGAGACGAAGGCTGACAGCCAGAGGATGGGAAGCAGTTGAGGCATGGGCGTACTCAAGACCATTCCCCGCCATCTGTGAACCAGAAATTTGACGCCGCCCCCAATCCCCTGCATACGATGCTTGCCATGTCCCTGGTCCACCGTCCGGTCCTTTGCGCCCTCGCGCTGCTTGCCCACTCGGCAGCAGCACAGAAAGCTCAGGATCAGCGCGTCGAGCTGAGCGAGTTGGAATTCATCCGTCAGGTCATCAGCCAGAGCATGCCAGTGATCAAGCAGCAGGCTTTGGACCTGTTGAGCCTTGAGCAAAAGGCGGCTGCAGCGCGCCAATACGACACCGCAATTCAGGCGCGGGAAAAACGACAGGCCTTGGAGTTGGAACTGCTGCGCCTGGACAAGCAACTGCAGGGCCTACAGACCCGCGAGCAGGCTCTCAAAGCCATGCAACTGCCGGATCGAATCGAGTTGCCATTGGCGGCGGCGACGCTTCAGGGGCCCAAGCTTCAGGGCGGCGAGATCACCTCCTGGAGCCGCCCTGGAGCCTCCGCGACTTGGACTTTGCCAAGTCTTCCCGCCGGCGGCTACGAGGTGGTGGCCAAGCTGCGCTGTGGCCCCTTGGAGGGCGGAATTTTGGAACTGCGCGAGACCAAGTACTTTCTCAAGGCCACTCTCAGCGTCAGTTCGCAGGGCGCGCAAGAGCAACTGCTCGGCACCTTGAAGCTCTCGCCTGATGCCAAAACCCTCACCCTGGTGGCCAGCAGCATCCTCAAGGACAATCTCTTCAATCTCTCAGGGCTGTGGCTGGTGCCCACCAATCGGGCTCTCCCCCCTGGGGTCTGGAAGCGCGTCCCTCCTTCAGAGGGGGGCGCATCAGCCGCCCCATCCCCAGCACCTTCTCCGCCCGCCGAGGCACCGAGGCCCTGAGGCAACCCGCAGCCATCGGTTGGCCCCACCTCAATTGGCCGCATCTTCGAGCTTGCCAGACCGCGCATCAGAGCCCATGACGGCATCGTTCATGGAAAAGCTCATCGTCCAGGGCGGCGCCCCACTCTCCGGCAAGGTCAACATCAGCGGCAGCAAGAACTCCTCGCTACCCATTCTGGCAGCCACCCTGCTGACCCGGGATCACTGCGTCATTCGGCGGGTTCCTGACCTCAGCGACACCAACTACATGTTGCGAATTCTCGGCGAACTGGGCGCCGAAGTGGAACGCGCCAGCGGCGTGGTCAGCGTGAAGGCCGGCAAGGTTCGCCACACCGCTCCCTACGACCTGGTGCGAAAGATGCGCGCCTCAATTTGTGTGCTCGGGCCACTGACCGGTCGTCTGCGCCGCTGCACAGTTTCCCTGCCAGGCGGCTGCGTCATTGGAGACCGCCCGGTGGATCTGCACCTTCGCGGCATGGAAGCGCTTGGCGCAGATGTGCAGGTGGATGGTGGCGACATCCGCATCACGGCCCGGGGTGGCCTGCGCGGTGCCACCATGAACCTCATGGGCAAGCACGGCTCGACGGTCCTGGGCACCGACAATGTCATGATGGCCGCCGTTCTGGCCAAAGGAACCACGGTCATCGAAGGAGCGGCTGCGGAGCCTGAGGTCGAGGATCTGGCGAATTTCCTGATCAAGATGGGCGCCAGGATTGAGGGGGCGGGAACCAACCGCATCGTCATTGAAGGAGTGCGCGAGTTGCATGGCGCAGAACACAGCGTCATTGCCGACCGCATTGAGGCCGGCACCTTTTTGTGTGCTGGTGCCATGATTGGCAGGGGCATCACGCTCAATCGAGTCAACCCCGCCCACCTCAGCGTGGTGATCGCCTCCCTGCGACAGTGCGGTTTTGTGATCGAGGAAGGCAGCGACAGTCTCAGCATCAAGCCCAACAAAAAGGCAAAGGGCTTTGACTTGACCACCCTGTGCTACCCGGGCTTTCCCACCGACATGCAGGCGCAGTTCTGTGCCTTGGCCTGCGTGATCCATGATGGCAGCAGCATCACCGAAACCATCTTCCCCCAACGATTCATGCATGTGGCGGAACTCAAGCGCATGGGGGCCGACATTGACCTTCAGGGAGCCAGTGCCCGGATCCGCGGCGGCACTCCCCTGAAAGGTGCACCGGTGATGGCCAGCGACCTGCGAGCCTCGGCGGCACTGGTCTTGGCAGCGCTGGTGGCCAAGGGCAAGACCGAAATCCACCGACTCTACCACATTGACCGCGGCTACGAGCACCTCGACGAAAAACTCGCCGCACTGGGGGCACGACTGGAGCGACTGCCCTCCTGAGGCGCAAGAGGCCCAACAATCGGACTGGACTCGCCCCCTCTTTTTACCCTAAAAAAGTATCCCCCATGCGTCTGTTCGCCAAAATCCTCTGGTTGCTTGCCTTCGTGGCGGCCACGCTCGTGTGGATGATTCTCTTTGAATACGGTTTCAGCCTTGAAGCCTTCGGGCGTGGCCTGCGTCAAGAGTGGGCCGCCCTGACTCAAGGCAAGCCTCAGCTCAGCGCGCCGGGCTCCGCTCCCGCAAGCAACCCCGCGACTGCACCAGCGACTCTCCCCCCCAAATAAAACACCTGCCATGACCGTCACTGAAGCCCAACTTGAACCGCGTCACCTTACCCTTTGGAAGAAAGGTCTGCTCGCCATTGAGCAAAAGAACTGGGAATACGCCGCAAGCCTGATTCTGCCCATCGTCAAGGAGGCCCCCACCTTCCTCGACGGCCGCAAGGCTCTGCGCCGCGCTGAGGGTGAAATGGCTGGTCACGGCAAAAAGTTTTCGCTGGGCGGCGGCGGGTTGTTTGCCAAGAAGGACCCCTGGGAGGCCATCGCAGATCTCGAGGAGAAAGTCTTCCTCAAGGACCCATTCAGCACCAGCGGCAACCAGCAACTCTACGATCTGGCGCAAAAGGTGCAGTATCATGACCTGGCCGCCTTTGCGCTGGAAACCATGCGCATGGCCCAGCCCACCAACACCAAGCTGATGCACCAGTTGGCGAGCCACTACATGACCTATGAGCAGCCAGAAAATGCAGCCAAAGTCTACCGCGCCATCGCGGATGTGGACCCGCGCGACATGGTGGCCATCAAGGGTGAGAAGGACGCCTCGGCGAGGGCCTCCATTCTCCGTCAGGGCTGGGGCGGCGACTTCAAGAGCGCGGTCAAAAATCTCGACGAGCAAAACGAGCTGGAAATGCTCAACCGTCAGGGACGCACCCGCGAACAAACAGAGGATTTGCTGCAACGCTTTGCTGCCAAGTACCAGCAGGAACCGTCCAACCTCAACCATGTCAAAGCCATCGCCCAGCTCTACGAGGAACTCGGCGATTTGGCCAACGCCCTGTCTTTTAGCGAGTACGCCCTGAGCCTGAACTCTGCGGACGCTGCGCTGCAACGAAGGGTGGAGACTCTGCGCGACCGCAGTCAGGACCAATACATCGAACAGCTTGAAAGCTGGCTTGCGGCAAACCCTGACAGCCCTGACGCCGGCCAACAGCGCGAAAATCTCGCGCAGGCCAAACGCAACCGTGGAGAATCCATGATTCAGGAGGCCAGGCAGCGCGTCGAACGCAATCCCACGGACAAAACGCTGCGCTTCGAACTCGGTCAGGCTTACTTCACCGCGGGCATGTTCACCGAAGCCATCCCCGAGCTTCAACAGGCCAAAGCCAACCCCCACATTCGCATCAAGGCGATGTTGTTGCTGGGTCGCTGCTTTGAACGCAAAAACATGAACGACCTTGCTCGCAGCTCACTCTCCGACGCCAACAAGGAGCTCACCGTCATGGACACCACCAAGAAGGAGGTCCTCTACGAACTGGCCTTGGTTTGTGAGAAGATGGGAGACAACGCAGGCAGCCTTGAAGCCCTCAAGGAAATCTACAACGCCGACTACGGCTACCGTGATGTCGCCAAGCGTGTGGAGTCCTCCTACGGTTGAGCCCAAAACCTCCACAGTTTGGGGCTGGCATTGGAATCTGCAGTTGTTGACGCGCCTGAGGTTGCGCGTCAGGACGCGTTGGCTATGCTCAACGCCACTCAGCCCTGCCATGACGCCTCGTCCCGCCTTGTCAATTCTGGCGCACCTCAGGTTCCTCGGCTTCCTGAGCCTGTCGTTGCTCTGCTGCTGCAGCGGACCGATTCCTCGAAGCAGAGTGGTGGTCAGCGTCGGCGACCAGCGTCTCGGCGTCTATGACCGCAATGGTGTGCTTGAGAAGACCTACAATATCTCCACCTCCAAATTTGGTCTCGGAGATGCCCTCAACAGCTATCGCACGCCGCTTGGACGCCATGAAGTCATCGCCAAAATCGGGCATGGCCTGCCATCGGGCGCCGTGCTCAAAAGCCGCCGCTGGAACGGCGAAGTGCTGCGCCCCGATGCGCCCGGGCGCGACCCCATTGTCTCCCGGATTCTCTGGCTGGATGGCCAGGAGCGCGGCAACCGCAACGCCAAGCGTCGTTACATCTACATTCACGGCACCACTGAAGAGCGCAATCTTGGCAAACCCGTGAGCTACGGCTGCATCCGCATGGGGATGCGCGATGTCGTTGAGTTGTTCAACAGCCTGCGCATCGGAGACGATGTGTATGTCACCAAACGGGGGCTGCCAAAAGGAGAGATTCACCCGCCGCCAGCGCAAATGCCAGCGGCACGCCCCCAAGTGGCCGGTCAACGCAGTCCAAGCCGCCAAACAGTCAGGACACGGGCCGCTCGTGGCTAGTCACCCCGCCCCCAAGCCCACGGCCGTCAGGACTTCATGCCCTCTTGGCGAAGGAAGTTCTCCACCCAGGTGATGTCATACTGGGCGTTCTGAAAGTCGCTGGTGGTCAGTACCTTCGACTGAAGGGGAATGGTGGTCTTGATGCCCTCAACAGTGAACTCCCCAAGCGCTCGGCGCATGCGGCGAATGGCGATGTCGCGCGTTGCACCCGTGACGATGAGCTTTGCGATCATCGAATCGTAGTAAGGGGGCACCTCATAACCAGAATACACATGGGTATCCACCCGAACGCCACGACCGCCGCTGGTGTACCAAAGATTGATCTTGCCAGGGCTGGGGGCGAAATTGCGCGCAGGGTCCTCGGCGTTGATGCGGCACTCGATGCTGTGACCACGGGCCCTTGCCTTGAGCACATGCTCACTCAGTGGCAACCCAGCAGCGATGCGGATCTGCTCCTTGATCAGGTCGCAGCCGTAAACCTCTTCGGTGATGGGATGCTCCACCTGAATCCGGGTGTTCATCTCCATGAAGTAGAAATCGCGCCGGTTGTTATCGACCAAAAATTCGATCGTACCGCAGTTCTCATATCCGATTTCGCGGCAGAGCTTGACCGTGGCGTCCCCCATCTTCTTGCGCAAAGCGTCGCTAATCTTGGGGCTTGGGCACTCCTCGATGATCTTCTGATTGCGCCGTTGCATCGAGCAATCACGCTCTCCGAGATGCACCACATTGCCGTGGGAGTCGGCCACCACCTGAAACTCAATGTGGTGGGGCTTTTCCACCAACTTCTCCATGTACATCGAGCCATCACCGAAGCACTTGAGAGCCTCAAGGCTGGCTGCCTGGAAGCTGGAGATCAGAGTGGCCTCGTTGAGTACGGGACGCATGCCGCGTCCACCGCCGCCTGCGGTGGCCTTGATGATGACAGGGTAGCCAATGCGCCTGGCCCACTCCAACGCCTGTTCCTCATTTTCGATGATTCCATCGGAGCCAGGGGTAACGGGGACCCCTGCAGCCCTGGCCGTTGCCCTGGCGGTGTTTTTGTCACCCATCATCGAGATCACCCTTGCGCTGGGCCCGATGAACTTGATTTTGCATTGCTGGCAGATCTCGGCGAACTCCTCCTTCTCGGAGAGAAAGCCGTAGCCCGGGTGAATGGCGTCAACATTGGCAATCTCTGCAGCGCTGATGATGCGCGAGATCTTCAGGTAACTCTCAGTGCTGGGCCCAGGCCCGATGCAGATGGCCTCATCGGCGAGATGCACATGCATGGAATCCACATCGGCCTCGGAGTAGACCGCGACGGTTTTGACATCCAACTCCTTGCAGGCTCGGATGATGCGAACGGCGATCTCACCGCGATTGGCGACCAGGACTTTCTTGAACATGAAGCTAGGGGGTTGTGTTGGGGTGCGCTCCGCAGCCCCCCTCGGGGCGGCTGGGATGCTGCACAAAAAATCGGAACAAACGGCTCACCAGGCAAATCGTGCCCCGCATCAGGCCTTGAGTTCAAACAGGGGCTGCCCGTACTGCACAGGCTTTCCATCCTCGGCGAGCACGCGAGTCACCACCCCACGAGCCTCCGCCTTGATTTCATTCATCACCTTCATTGCCTCAATGATGCAAACTGTGGTGTTCTCGTCCACGCTGTCGCCGACGCTGATGAAAGCCTTCTCGCCAGGCGACGAGGAACGGTAGAAGGTGCCCACCATCGGACTGTTGATGCACGGTCCCGCAGGGCCGTCCGCAGCTGGAGCCGGAGCGGGGGCCGCGACAGGTGCCGCCGCAGGAGCGGCGACCGCGGCCGCAGGGGCGGAAAGCGCCACAGGGGCTGCAGGCATGCTCATCGGCAGACGCGAGAGCAGGGCCCCGAGGGCTTGGGCATCCGCGCCTCGGCGCAATTCAAGCTTCACGCCGGCTTGCTCGAGATTGACCAGCGACAGGTCGTTCTGGGACATCAGGGACACCAGCTCACGCAATTGAGCCAGGTCGAAGACCCCCTCACCCTTGGCACTGGGCTTTGCCGCGGCTGCGACAGATTGACTTGGCTTTGGGGCGGCAGATTTGCCGGCGTTCTTGGCGCTCTTCTTTTTGCGTTTGTCCATGAAGGGTAAAAGGGGTTGCGAGGAAACGAGCCTGAGGTTAGCTCAGGTCGCGGCGCTGGCAAGGCTAAAAACCAAGGCCAGCCAACCCCTGCCGCCCCCCTTTCAGCTCGTTGATGTTGAGTCGTTTTGCCCACCCTGTTTGGCTTCAGGGCATGCCAAGCGAGCGCTTGATGGCCTGTGCCCGCTCCAGAGCCTGAGGCAAATCCTCCCCCAACACGGTGATGTGCCCCATCTTGCGTCTCGCCCTGGGGTGCGCCTTGCCATAAAGATGCAGCCTGGCCCAGGGCTGATTGAGCACCGCAGCCCAGTCTGGCTCGTTGCCATCGGGCCACACATCGCCCAGCAAATTGATCATCACTGAGGCACTGTGGGGCGAAGCGTCCGCCAAGGCCAAGCCGCAAATGGCACGCAACTGCAGGCCGAACTGGCTCGCCAGACAGGCATCAATGCTGAAGTGACCGCTGTTGTGTGGGCGCGGCGCCACCTCATTGACCAATACCCTTCCCCCGGCCGTCACGAACATCTCCACCGCCAATGTTCCCACATAGTCGAGAGCCTCGGCAACCGCGCGCCATAGCGCCAGGGCCTGCTGGGCAACTTCGGCACCAACCCGAGCGGGCACGAGGCTGAGATCGAGAATGTGATGCAGATGCTGGTTTTCAATCACGCCGTGCACAGCAAGGCTCCCGTCCACGGCACGAGCGCCAACCACGGAGATCTCGCACACAAAAGGCACCCACTGCTCCACCACCGCAGAACGCCCCTCAAACCCGCTCCACACCTGCCCCAAATCACTGCCCTGCTCCACCTTGGACTGACCCTTGCCATCATAGCCGAAGGCCGCAGTCTTGACCACACATGGCAGCCCCAACTCAGCCACCGCCTGCCGAAGGCCAAGCTCGTCACTGACGATGCAAAACGGCGCGCACTCGATGCCGTTGGCGCGCAAAAACTCCTTCTCACGCTGGCGGTGCTGTGTGGTGTGAATCGCCCGCAATCCTGGGCGCAGCGGCCTGCGAGCCTCCGCAATCCTCAGGCAGTTCTCGGGGATGTTTTCGAACTCCACAGTGACGACTGAAACCTCGTCCAGAAATGCATGAAGCAATGCCTCGTTGTCGTAGGCGCCGTTGAACTCCAAATCTGCCACCTGCCCTGCCGGGCTTCCCTTGGGCTCGTCGGTGTAGATTGCCACACGATAGCCGCAACGCCTGGCCTCGATGGCGAACATGCGCCCCAACTGCCCGCCGCCAAGAACTCCCAGGGTTGCTGGCGGCAGAATGGGGGCAAGGTCAGGCATGGGCACTTCCTGTCTGATGAATGACGAGAAGGCAAGTCCAACTCGCGGCGACTGCAGGAATGCTTGTGGAGGCCGAAGTTCAAGATTCCTTAAAAGCAACGCGAAATGCTGCGAAATGCAGCGAACCGCGAGACTGACTCACCATACGCCGAACTCCATTGTTTTTTCCGCAACAGGCTGTTGACCACAGAGGAGGAAACTGTCAGCATGCCTGCCTATGGCCAAAAAAGTCGCTCAACGCAAAGCTAATCCCGCCCTCATGAAACCCGTGCAGCCTGACGCCGTTCTGGCTGCAGTCGTTGGCAGCACTGCACAACCCCGCAGCGCCATCACCAAGAAAATCTGGGACTACATCAAGAAGAATGGTCTCCAGGACGCCAAGAACAAGCGCAACATCAATGCTGACGACAAGCTCAAGGCGTTGTTTGACGGCAAGTCCTCAGCGACCATGTTTGAACTGGCGAAGTATGTCAGCAACCATGTGAAGTAAGACCAATCGCTGTCTTTTGGACAACCCCTGTCCTCCTTTGAGGCAGGGGTTGTTTTTTGTCCTCCACTCATGCCCACATTCCTTTTATTCGATATTGACGGCACGCTGCTGGACACCGGCGGTGCCGGCGGTGCCTCCATTCTCGATGCTGCTGAGGCAATGTTTGCCTGCAGTCGTCGGGATCTGCCGCCACTCATGCTCGCCGGAGCCACTGATGGCGGTGTGCTGCGCGATCTCTTTTCCGCGGTGGGAAAAGCCCTCACCACCGAAGCAAGGGCAGAGTTTCTGCAGCTCTACCTTGGTTTCCTCAAGCGACGCCTCCATGCTGAGGATTTTGCCGGTCGCCTTCTCGATGGAGTGCCCGAACTTCTCGCGCAACTCAGCCGGGATTCGCAGGTGCACCTCGGACTGCTGACCGGCAATGTGCGTGCCGCAGCCCAACTCAAGCTGGAGCGATTCGGCATTCACCCGTTTTTTGCGGATGGCGCTTTCGGGGATGACGCCGATGACCGCAATCATCTCGGCCCCTTTGCGCTGCGGCGCATGTCTCAGGCATGCGGACATGAGCTGCACCCCGACGAGGTCATCCTCATCGGCGACACTCCAAAGGACATTGCCTGCGCCAAAGCCATTGGCGCGCGCTGCCTCGCGGTGGCCACCGGGCAATTTAGCCGCAGCGAATTGGAGCTTCATGCGCCTTGGCGTTGCCTGGAAAATCTTGCCGACCTCAACGAGTCAACCTCGCTCCTCAGCAAAAACTCCATGATTCGTTGAAAACGAATTCTTTAGAATAGAAAAAGCAAGGAAATCTGAGCCGGACCCCAGATCGCCCGCCGCTGAGCCGCCCAAACAAAGCGCAAAAGCTGGTTCAAATCAGAAAACTTCCGACCAATTGATTCGTATCCCCAAACAAGATGATTCCCTTCCCCCGCAGCCTCTCCCTGAGCCTCCTTGCTGCCGCTTCCCTCAGCCACGCGGCCTATCCGGAGTTTTCCACGACCATCCCCAATGGCGGTCCGCGCGGCGCGGAGTGGAAGCTCACGGTAACGGGCAACCGCCTCAGTGACTTTGAGAGCCTGATGTTTTTCTCGCCTGGGATCACGCAGAAAAGCGTTCAGAAGGTGGAGAACAACCGCGTCGAACTCACCGTGAGTGTCGCCCCGGAGGTTCCGCTGGGCAACCACCTGCTGCGCATTCGCACCAAGAGCGGAATCTCTCATGTGCGCCAAATCTTTGTTGGTCCCTTCCCCAATGTGGAAGAGAAGGAACCCAACAGCGAGATGGAGGCGGCGCAACCCATCTCACTGAATCAAACCATCGAAGGCCTGGTGCTCAACGAGGATGTTGATTACTACAAAATCAACCTCAAGAAAGGACAGCGCATCAGTTTGGAGGCCGACGGTCTGAGACTTGGCTACACGGTCTTCGACCCTTACATCGCCATCATTGACAAGGACCGCTTCGAGAAGGCCTTCTCCGATGACACCATCCTGCATCGCCAGGATGGCTACTGCTCCTATGTCGCACAGTATGACGGCGAGCACTATGTCATGATCCGAGAATCCTCCTACCGCGGCAGCGGCAACAGTTTTTACCGCCTCCATGTTGGCGGCTTTCGCCGCCCCGATGTCGTCTACCCCGCGGGGGGACGCGTTGGCAGCAAGACCAAGGTGCGCTTCATCGAAAAGGACGGCAGTTTCGAGGAAGAGTCCCAGCTGCCCAATGAGGCCGACCCCAACTACATGATTCTTTCCAAGACGCAGGAGAGCGCCCCCTCAGGCAACCCATTCCGCTTGGTGGACTTCGACAATGCCTTGGAAGTCGAACCCAACGACGAACAGGCCAAGGCCACCAAGCTCGAGAAAGGCGAGCCCATTGCCATCAACGGCATCATCGAGAAACCTGGCGACATTGACTACTTCACCGTTCCGCTGAAAAAGGGTCAGCAGGTTGTGTTGCAAGCCTACGCTCAGAGCCTGGGCTCACCCTTGGACACCGTGGTGAATGTCTACAATGAAAAGGGAGGCAGCCTCGGTGGCAACGATGACGGAGGCGGTCGCCGCCGCCTTGACAGCAAGCAAACCATCAACCCTCCGGCAGATGGCCTCTACACCATCCGCGTCACTGACCATCTGGAGCGCGGCGGCCCCAATTTTGTCTATCGCCTGGAGTTGGTGGCCAGCCAGCCAATGCTGACCTTTGCCTCGCCCCAGTACACCGTCAACGATACCCAGTATCGCCAATTCATGGCCATTCCCCGCGGTGGCCGCATGGTCCTGCTGCAAAACTTCAGCCGCAGCAATGTCAGTGGCGACTTCAACTTCGACGCCCCCAACCTGCCCCAAGGCGTCAAACTTCTCACCACCCTCGCCCCAAAGGACCAGCCTTCAATGCCTCTGCTTTTTGAGGCCGCCGCCGACGCGCCCTTGGGAGGTGCCGTGGTTCCTGTGACGCTCAAGCCCGTAGACCCGGCACAAAAAATCGTGGGGCGCATGCGGCAGGAGTTTGACATCGTCCGCAATGGCAATGTCGTTTACTACACCGAGTTCGAAGACAAACTCCCCGTAGCGGTGGTTGAGGAGGCGCCATACAGCCTGGAGATCGTCAAACCCGCCGTACCATTGGTGGCCAACGGTGTCATGCTCCTGAAGGTTCAGGCCAAGCGCAAGCCTGAGTTCAAAGGTGCCATTCGTGTCTTCATGAGCTGGAAACCACCGGGCATCAGCTCCCTTGGTGAACAGACCATCGGCGAGAGCGCGACTGAATGCACCTTCCAACTCGACGCCAATTCCGCAGTGGCTGCTGGAGCCTTCAACTTTGTGGTGATGGGCGAGGCGGATGCGGGCAAGGGCCGAGTCTACAACGCCTCCCCCTTCTGCGAAATCAAGACCGATAGCGCCTACCTCACCGCTCCTGCCATCCCGCTCACTGCAGTCGAACAGGGCAAGGAAACGGTCATGGTGGCCAAGATTGAGCACCTCAAGCCTTTTGAGGGCAATGCCCAGGCCCGTGTTCTCGGGGTGCCGGACACCATTGAAATCCAGCCCAACACCATCAACAAGGAAACCAAGGAGGTGACCTTCAAGGTGGTGACCACTGCCAAGTCACCGGTAGGCAAACAAGGCAATCTCTTTGTCAGCGTGGATGTGCCCGTGGCTGGCGGAACCACCACTCACCGCATTGCCATCGGTTCCATCCTGCGCATCGACGCACCGCGCAAGGCACCTGCAGCCAAGCCGGCAGCCGTGGTGGCCAGCAACACAAAAAAGGAAGCTCCAAAACCAGCCGCCCCCAAGCCCCTGTCCCGCCTCGAGCAGCTTCGCCAGGAAGCCAATGGCAAGTAAGTTTCGCCCTCAAGCCACATCGATCGCCGCCACCCTCCCATGAAATCCCCCCGCCACATCCTGTTCCTGGCCCTCGCCCTTGCTGGCGCTGCCGCCCATGGAGCCGCTGATTTCAACAAGGTCCAGGCCCTGCTGGAATCCAAGTGTCTGGAATGCCACAACCCTGCCAAAATCAAGGGCAAGCTGCTGATGCACACCCTTGAGGACATGCTCAAGGGCGGTGAGGGCGGACCTGCCTTGGTGCCTGGCAAGCCCGAGAAAAGCAGCATCATCAGCCGCGTCACCCTGCCTGCAGATGACGATGAAGTCATGCCCCCCAAGGGCGGGCCGCTCAAGGCCGACGAGGTGGCACTGCTGAAGGCCTGGGTGGCGGAAGGAGCCCCCTGGCCCAAAGGACTGACCATGCGCCATAAAAGCGCTGAGGAACTCAAGGCAATGGCCGCGCTGGAAGCGAAGCTCCCCAGCTTGACCAAGCTCGAAATCTTCCCTGAGCGCTTTGCCTTGGAAACCAAGCGCGACTTCCATCGCGTGGTCGTGATGGCAACCTTCTCGGATGCCACCACCCGCGATGTCACCCGCTTCTCAAACCTCAAAATTGCAGACAGCAAGCTCGCACAACTCAAGGATGACTTCATCACGCCGGTCGCTGACAGCGGCACCACTGAGCTGCAGGCCAATCTCGGCAACCTGAGCGTCAAGGCCGCTGTCGCCATCAAGGACGGCCAGAAGGATCGCCCGATCTCCTACCACCTCGATGTGATGCCTGTCTGGCTGCGTGGCGGGTGCAATCAGGGCGGCTGCCATGGCGCCGCCCGCGGCAAGGACGGCTTCCGCCTGTCCCTATTTGGCATGGACCCCGATGGAGACTATATCCGCCTGACCCGTGAAATGGTGGGTCGCCGCATCAACCTCGCGGTTCCTCAGGAAAGTACTCTGGTGGAGAAGGCCGTAGGTGCCGTGCCCCATAGCGGCAACCAATGCTACGAACCGGAATCGGAGTACAACAAGACGGTTTTGGAGTGGATTGAAAACGGAGCCAACAACGATGCCCCCGGATACGCCAAGGTCACGGGCATCGAGGTCTTCCCCAAGCAGATCGTGCTCGAAGGTGCCAAAAACACCCAGCAGATCACTGTGCGCGCCACCTACTCCGACGGCAGCGACCGCGATGTCACCAAACTGGCTTTGTTCATGTCCAACAACGACCCGACAGCCAGCATTGACAAGGCAGGCCTGGTGACCAGCGGCGACCGTGGTGTGGCCTTCATGCTGGCCCGCTTTGATGTGTACAGCGTCACCACTCAGGTGCTGGTCATCCCTGACAAGCTCCAGTACGAGCGGCCCAAACTCGTCGAAGTCAATTACATTGACCAGCTCGTCAACGAGAACCTCCACAAGCTTCGCATCCTCCCCAGTGGCATCTGCACCGATGAGGAGTATGTGCGCCGTGCCTTCATTGATGTGGTCGGCGTCTACCCCGATCCGAAGGACATTCGCAGCTTTCTTGCAGATAAAAACCCCAAGAAACGCGAAGCACTCATTGACCAACTGACCCAACGCAAGGAGTTCACCGAACTCTGGGTGATGAAATGGGCTGAGTTGTTGCAGATCCGCTCAGGCATTGCTGGCAACAACAACCAGCCGCCATTCTACAAAAACGCCCTGCTTTACTACAACTGGATCGCTGAGCGCATCGGCAAGAATGTGCCCCTTGATGAAATCGTCAAGGAAATGGTCTCCGCCACAGGAGGCACGGTCTCCAATCCTGTCGTCAACTTTTATCAGACTGAGCTCGACCAGCTCAAACTCACGGAAAATGTGGCCCAGGTGTTCATGGGCATGCGCATTCAGTGCGCGCAGTGTCACAACCATCCCTTCGACCGCTGGACCATGGACGATTACTACGGCTTCAAGGCCTTCTTCAGTCAGATCGGCCGCAAGCCGACCGACGACCCTCAGGAAGTCATCATCTACAACAGCAAGGGCGGAGAATCCCGCCACTTCCTCACACAGGCAGTGATGAAGCCGAAGTTCCTGGGCGGCGAGAGCCCTGAGATCAAACCCGGAGAGGACCGTCGCAAGGTCCTTGCGGAGTGGATTGCCTCCCCGAAGAACCCCTTCTTCGCCCGCAACATCTCCAACATCGTCTGGGCACACTTCTTTGGAACTGGAATCGTAGACCCTGTGGATGATGTGCGCGTTTCCAATCCACCATCCAACCCCGAACTGCTCACAGCGCTGGCCGGCAAGCTCACCGAGTACAAGTACGACTTCCGCCGCTTTGTGAAGGACATCTGCACCTCGATGACCTACCAGCGCAGCACCAAGGTCAATGAGACCAACGCAGGCGACAAGCGCAACTTCTCCCATGCCATGGTGCGCCGTGTGCGCGCCGAGATCCTGCTCGACGCCATTTCTCAAATCACCGAAACCCCCAATAAGTTCCAGGGCCTTCCTCTTGGAGCGCGCGCAGTGCAGATTGCAGACGGGGCGGTCAGCAACTACTTCCTCACCACCTTTGGGCGGGCCAAGCGTGAGTCCGTCTGCTCCTGCGAGGTCAAGATGGAACCCACCCTTTCGCAGGCACTGCACCTCATGAACGGCGATGCCGTCAATGACCGCATCAAGCAAGGCCGCGTGGTGGCCAAGTTGGTGGCGGAAAAGAAGAGCGATCGCGAGATTGTTGAGGAGCTTTACCTGCGGGTCTTCGGTCGCCTGCCCAATGACAAGGAGTGGGGCAGCATCACTCAAACCCTGACCAATGTCGGTGACCAGCGCCAAGCCGCCCTCGAGGACATCTTCTGGGCGTTGATGAACAGCAAGGAGTTCTACTTCAACCACTGAGCCACCTCGGCCCAG
Organism: Prosthecobacter sp.; assembly: GCA_030833205.1. Taxonomy (GTDB): domain Bacteria; phylum Verrucomicrobiota; class Verrucomicrobiia; order Verrucomicrobiales; family Verrucomicrobiaceae; genus Prosthecobacter. The sequence continues at coordinate 39,413 of JAURHS010000004.1, read as the reverse complement.
ATCGGCCATCAGAAGGCCCGACTCCCTCGTGGGGTCGGGCCTTTTCCTTGGCCACGCCTTGCGTGATTGTGACGCGGCCTCAACCTGCGGCAGATCGGCCCTCCACCCGACTGCGCAGCTCGCCGCGCTGCAGGCGGGTTGTGATGACCTGCCCCTCCTGCAGTGCAGCGGCGTCGCGCAGCGGTTGCCCGTCCTCGCCAAGTGTCATCGAGTAACCCCGGGAGAGCACCGCCTCAGGGCCAAGGCTGCGTAACAATGCCGCCCTGGAGGACAACGCCGCCTCCCGACGCTCAAGGCTGCGCGAGAGGCTTTGAGCCATGCCGATGCCAAGGCTCTCAACGCGGTGCCCGGCTTCAAGCAACAGGCTGCGCGGGTGACGCACCGCCAGCACCCTCTCACAATGCAACAGCGCCTCCGCAGCCCTCTGCAAGACCGTCTGAGCCGACTCCGAGAGCCTTTGCTCCAGAGCGTCAGCGTCCATCTCAGCGCGCTGAACAGCGTGACGCAGGCCGTGCAACAGTGCCCCTTTGCCCAGAGCCTCAAGAGATCTCTCGTGGCGGCTGATCACCTCGTTGAGCCGAAGCCTTAGGCGCCCCTCGCACTGATCCCAAAACTGCCGCATTTGAGCCGCATCCTCAGCCAGCAATTCGGCGGCAGCGCTGGGGGTTGGCGCACGAAGATCTGCTGCAAAGTCGGCAATGGTGAAATCAATCTCATGACCAACCGCGGAAATGACGGGAATGTCGGAGCCGGCAATGGCCCGCGCCAGCCCTTCATCATTGTAAGACCAGAGGTCTTCAATGCTGCCTCCACCGCGGGCCAGCACAATCACCTCGGGCCTTGGCCAGCCATGCTCCGTAGCATGATTGAGCGCCCTCAGCGCAGCAACACTCTCCGCAGCCGCCCCCTGCCCCTGCACACGAACAGGATAAAGCAGCAGATGCAGCCAGGGGCTGCGCCGGGTGAGCACATTGAGCATGTCCTGCAACGCCGCAGCCGTTGGTGAGGTGACCAAGGCCACCACCTGGGGAATTCTGGGCAGGGCACGCTTGCGATGCGAATCAAACAAACCCTCGGCGTGCAAGCGCCGCTTCAGTGCCTCGAACCGAGCCTGCAAGGCACCCACCCCACAATCCTGCAGCAGACGCACGATCAGTTGATATTGACCACGCGGTTCATACACCGACAACTCACCCTGCAGCTTGACCTGCATCCCCTCAGCAAGGCGCAGCGCGTTGCGCGACGCAGCGGCGCGAAACAACACGCATGAAATCTGCGCTCCGGCGTCCTTGAGGGTGAAGTACTGGTGCCCACTGCTCTGCACACGCAGATTGCTGACCTCCCCCTCCACCCAGAGATCCGACCAATGCCCTTCCAACAGGGCGCGGATCTCACGCGTCAGCTCACTGACACTGAAGACCTGAGCATCATCAGAGCCGCCGGACATGGCAATGCCTCAGGAGGCTTGGATGTTTCGGCGACGAAGAAACTCCGCGGCGAGGGCGCGGTAGGCCGTACTGGCTCTTCCGTTGGGCTCGTACTCGATGATGGGCTTGCCATGACTGGGAGCTTCGCCAAGACGAATGCTGCGGGGAATCACGGTCTGGTAGAGCACCTCGGGAAAGAAATTCTTCACATCGCTGAGCACCTGCTGGGAGAGATTGGCCCGAGCATCGAACAAGGTCATGATGATGCCCTCAAGATGCAATTGGGCGTTGGCACCAGACTGACGGATCTGCTCAACCAAATCCACAATCTTGCCCAGGCCCTCAAGCCCGAAATATTCGCACTGAAGGGGCACCAACAGCTCATCCGCAGCGGCGAGGGCCGAAGTCATCAGCACCCCGAGTGAGGGCGGGCAATCCAAAAAGATCCAATCGTAGGCCGCACTCTGACGCAACGGCGCCAGCACCTCACGCAGCCGCGCCAGATGGTTGCCCGCCTGCGCCAGCTCGATCTCGCAACCCGCCAACTCCTGATGCGAGGCAATCATGCTGAGGTTGGGGCGATGCGTGGCACGCACCAACGCGAGGGGATCCGCCCCCATGACCAAGGCAGCGTAGAGGCTGTGCCCCTCCTCCTGCGCCAGCCCAAGCCCACTGGTTGCGTTGGCCTGAGGGTCAAGGTCAACGAGCAGCACGCGCTGGCCGAGATCGGCAAGGCATGCAGCGAGATTGATCGCCGTCGTGGTCTTGCCCACGCCGCCTTTCTGGTTAGTAATGGCCACGACACGCATAATTCAGGAGTCCTCAGTGTGTCGCCAAACCCCACAGCGCGCCACAGGAAATGCAAATCAGCGAGAAATGGCTTGGTGAAATCGGGGGGTGGCAGGCCATGAAAGCCGCCCGCCTCCACCTGGCGCAGGGGCGTGTCAACCTCAGTCAACATCAACCCGACATGCTCAGAGGTAGCGTTGGCGAAGGCCGCAGCGCGATGGCCTGCAGCCTGCAGATCCTTTCACCCAAGGAGGTTCGTTGCTCCTGCCGCTGCCCAGCCGCTCAGCGCGGTCTGGTCTGCGATCACGCACTCGCCCTTGGTCTCAAGGCCTTGCAGGGGCTGACGCCCCAGATGCCCAAACCCACTGGCCCTGGCCCGAAAGCGGTGAACCCACCAATCCAGCCCACGCGGCCCGAAATCACGGCCCTCCAAATTCGTGGACGATACCGCTGGCAGTGGCCGACTGCCCTGGCACAGGGCAGCCTCAAGGGCCGCCTCTCCCTGATGCTGCGCCACGATCCCGAGGCCGACCCCCCAGAGTGCTCCGCCCTGGCCGGCTGGCTGGCTCAGGCTGGAGTGCGGGAGACCTCCGCTCCATTGACCCTCGACGGCCCTCGCCTTGAGGAGATGCTGCGCCACGCAACCCCACAGGATCACTTTCATTTTGCATCCAGCCCCGATGAAGCCCTGCGATTGGCGGTTGAGCCCTCGCGTCTGCCAACCCGGCTCAGCGTTGACACAGATGGCCGACTGCATCTTCACATTGCCCCGCAGGTCTGGCCGCTGCTCCACGGCCACTGGCAGGGGCACTGGTTCTGCGCGGCAACCCTCACCCTATGGAAGCCAACTGCGCTCGACCCGGAATTGCTCAGTTGGCTCGAACACCCCAAGGACACGCGCAGCCTCACTTGGTGGGTTGAGCATCGCCAGCGACTGGAGCAGTGCCTGCAAATCGAGCAATGCGACCCCAGCCTGCAACGCCTCAGAACGCGTCCAGCCCACTGCCGTTTTGCACTGTCAATCGACGGCGACCTCTCCGTGGTGCGAGCCACCTTGCGCGCGCATTGGCAGGATCAATCTTGGTGCGTTGGCGACAGCTCCAGAACCTGCGTTGCCAATTCACTCTTTCCGGCCCAGTCCGAGGACGATTCCAGCTGTTTTTTCACCCGCCCCATTGCCGAGGAGGCAAGGCACATCGCCCTCCTGCAAAGTGCTGGCTTCGAGGTTGAGGCCAGTAGCAGCGGCCTGCACTGGAGGCTCAGCAAGGCCGAGAACTGCCTGCGACTGCATGCCAGCGAGCTAAAGCGTCTGGCCTGCGAGATGCAGGTCGAGACCAGCGAGCGCTGGCAGAGGGCCACAGCCTCCGTGCTGCGCATCGCGCCCGAACTTGGCGACGCCAAGGGAGGCCAGGTTCATGGCGGCGGCAATGACTGGCTGGTGATGCAGATGGACTACCGCGCCGCAGACGGTTTCAGTCTCCCGCGTGCCGAGGTGATGCGGCTGCTGCGCTCAGGGCAACGCAGCGTCAAGGTCAAGGGACGCCACTATGTGCTCGATCAGTCCGGCATTGAGGATTTTGAGCAAAGTCTTGGTGATGTGAGCGTGGAACTGACCAGCAGCGGTCTGCGGCTGCGCAGCGAACACGCCCATCATTTCGGCCAGGGCAATCCTGCCTCCTTCGAGACGGTTGACCCCCTCACTTGGAACACCCAGGTCGGCGCCTTGTCCACCCAACTGCGCCCCTATCAGGCGCAGGGTGCGCAGTGGATCACAACGCTGGCACGCGCTGGCCGAGGCGCCCTGCTCGCCGATGACATGGGTTTGGGCAAAACGGTGCAGACCATTGCAGCCATCCTTGCCCTGAAGGATCAACAGCAGCTGCCCACTCTCATCGTCTGCCCCAAGTCGCTCCTTGGCAATTGGCAGGCGGAGTTGGCCCGCTTCGCGCCGGACCTGACGGTGCTGCGCCTGGAAGGCACCAAGCGAAGCGGCATGCTCGAGAATCTGGCCAACTTTCGCGTGGTGCTCACCTCCTATCCCCTGGCCGTGCGCGATCAGGGCGCACTTCAATCCCAGCCCTGGAGCCTGCTGGTCATGGATGAGGCAAGCCAGCTCCGCAATCCCGACACCGAGGCGGCGCGCTGCATGCGCTCGCTGCGTGCCCATGCTCGAGTCGCCCTGAGCGGGACCCCGATCGAAAACAGCGTGCGGGATTTGTGGTCCATCAGCGAGTGTCTCAACCCCGGCTATCTCGGCAGGCGCGACCACTTCAGGGAACGCTTCGAAAAACCACTGGAAACCCAGGCCAAGAGCCCTGCCGCAGAGCAGGCTGCAATGCGCCTGCGCCGTCTCATGCGCCCCTACCTGCTGCGACGCACCAAGACCGAAGTGCTGCGTGAATTGCCGGAAAAAATTGAGCAGCAGCTTCTCTGCGAGGCCAGCCCTGCACAAACCGAGATCTATCGCCGCCTGTTGCAGGAGGGATTGGCGGAGATCCGCGACGCACGCAAGCGCAGTGGCGAGGGCGGCGCACGCATGACCATGTTCACGGTGCTGCTTCGACTGCGCCAGTGCTGCTGCGATCTCAGGCTGCTGGGGCTCCCGCCCACCGCCCTGCGGGGGCTCGGCGACGAAGACCTCAGCCCCAAAACCAGTGCCCTTGGCCAGCAAATCGAGGCCATCGTCGCCGGTGGCGGCAAGGTGCTCGTCTTTAGCCAGTTTGTGCAGTGGCTGCGCCTGCTGCGCAGCGGCTTGGAGCAGGCAGGCCACAGCCCATGCTACCTCGATGGCGCAAGTCAGGACCGCGATGAACAGGTAGCCGCATTCCAAGGAAATGCGCAGCGCCGCATCTTTCTCATTTCCCTGAAGGCCGGGGGCTACGGCCTCAATCTCACGGCTGCTGACCATGTCATCCTCATGGATCCCTGGTGGAACCCAGCCGTGGAGGCACAGGCCATTGACCGCGCTCACCGCTTTGGCCAACAACGCGTGGTCCAGGCCACTCGCCTGATTCTGCGGGGCAGCGTGGAGGAACGCATCTTGGCGCTGCAGGCCAAAAAGCGCGGACTCATCGAGGCCAGCATCGACGAAACCTCACCGATGGCCATGGGTCTGGACGCCAGCGAACTCGAGTCCCTGCTTGAAACCACACTCTAGCACCGTCTCCCTGGCTCAGGGAATGCCGTGCCCCTTGGCTGCAGTCCACAGGGCATACCAGTCCTCGCGCTCCAATTGGATCTGCGCACTCTGTGCCGTCTGTTTCAAGCGCTCCAACTGATTGGTGCCAATCACTGGCAGCGGGCTGCTGGGATGCGCCAAAATCCAGGCGTAGGCCAATTGGTCCAATGAGGCGTTGTTGTACTTGGGCGCCAGCTCCGCCGCCACCCGGCGCAGGCGCTGCCCCGCCTCATTTGTTGGGTCCATGAGCCGACCACCCCCTAGGGGCGACCATGCCATGGGCGCGATGCGCAGCCGTTGACACTGATCCAAGGTGCCATCCTCAATGGCGCTCATGCACAGCAGACTCAGCTCGATCTGATTGGTCACCAGCGGCTGTTCCATGCGGCTGTTGAGCAATTCAAACTGGTGCACATTGTAGTTGGAGACACCGGCGCTGCGAATCTTGCCCTGCCGCAGAAGAGCATTGAGACCCTCTGCGGTGGCATCAGCTGAAGTCAGCCAATCCGGACGATGCACCAGCAACAGATCCAACTGCTCCAAGCCCATCAGGCGCAGGGACTTCTCCGTGCTCTTGATCAGGCGAGCCGCTTCGGCGTTGTAGAAGGCAACCTTGCGCTGCGGATGAAATTCACAGGGCACATAAATGCCGCATTTGCTCACCCACTGAAAGCGCGACTTCAGCCCAGGCTCTCGGGCCAGCGCCTGCCCCAAAAACTCCTCCACGCGGTAAAGACCGTAAATCTCAGCGGTGTCAATGGTGGTGATCCCCAGCTCAAGGCAAAGATGCAAACGCTTGAGCAAGTGCTCCACGGAGGCCGTCGCCGGGTCGTCGAGAATCCGCCAAGTGCCATAAACCAACCGCGAAACACTTGGACCATTGGGGGCGATGCGCAGTGAATCAATCATGGGAAATCAAGCTGCTGTGGGTTTGATCGTGAATCCCTCCTTGAGGGTAACCGTGCGATTGAATACGGGAGCACCTGGCCTGCTGTCCTGCGGGTCGGTGAAGAAATAACCCACGCGCTCAAACTGATAGTGCGCGGCTGGAGCAGCCTCTGCAATTGAGGGCTCGATGCGCGCGCTGACCTCCAGCAGCGACGCCGGGTTGAGCGCTGCGGTGAAGTCGCCCTCCTGCTCACCGGCTGACTCCGGCTCCTCGGCGGTGAAAAGGCGATCGTAAAGGCGCACGGGGACCTCAAGCGCATGCGCTGCGCTGACCCAATGAATAGTGCCCTTGACCTTGGGCCTGCCAACGGGTTTGGCGCCACGCCTCGTTGCGTCGTCATAAGTGCAGCGCAACTCCACCACTGCCCCGTTGGCGTCGGTGATCACTTCCTGACAAATGATGCAAAAGGCATACTTCAGGCGCACCTCGCCTCCGGGCACAAGGCGGTGAAAACCAGGCACTGGATGTTGCATGAAGTCCTCGGCCTCGATGAACAATTCGCGCGACAGCGGAACCTGGCGACTGCCCGCCCCCTCATCCTCCGGATTATTGGGAATCTCAAGAAACTCCACCTGCCCTTCTGGATAATTGGTAAGCACCACACGAACCGGATTGAGCACGGCGTACACGCGCCTTGAAATCCGATTCAACTCCTCGCGCACATGGTGCTCGAGAAGATTCAACTCAGTCAGTGAGGGATATTTTGTCAGGCCGATGGCCTTGCAGAATTGGCGTACGGCGGCAGCAGGATAGCCACGCCTGCGAATCCCACTGAGCGTGGGCATGCGCGGGTCATTCCAGCCGCTGACCAAGCCCTCGCGCACCAGACGCAGCAACTTGCGTTTGCTCATCAAGGTGTAGGTGAGATTGAGGCGCGCAAACTCGCGCTGCTTGGGCCGCGAAGGCAGGCCGTCCACATGCTCGATGAGCCAATCGTAAAGCGGACGATGATGCTCAAACTCCAAGGTACACAGACTGTGAGTAATCCCCTCCAGCGCATCGCTGAGCGGATGCGCATAGTCGTACATCGGATACAAACACCAGGCATCACCGGTGCGATGGTGATGGGCGTGCAAAACGCGATAAAGCACAGGGTCTCGCAGATTCATGTTGGGTGAGCCCATGTCAATTCTGGCGCGCAACACTCGCTCCCCCTCCTTGAACTCGCCGGCTCGCATCCGCTCAAACAGCGCGCGATTTTCGCTCGGACTGCGGTCGCGGTAGGGGCTGGCTACTCCAGGCGAGGTCAGGGTACCACGACCCTGGCGAATCTCCTCGGCGCTCTGGTCGTCCACATACGCCAAACCCTTGTCAATAAGTTGGAGGGCAAAACTGTAAAGCTTCTCGAAGTAATCGCTGGCGTAGTAAAGGTGCGTTCCCCAATCGAACCCCAGCCAGCGCACATCCTCCTGGATGCTCTCAACATACTCCACCTCTTCCTTGGTGGGGTTGGTGTCGTCGAATCGCAGATGGCAGCGCGCATGGGGAGCATGTTCCTGCGCCAAACCGAAATTCAGGCAAATGCTCTTGGCGTGCCCAAGGTGCAGGTAACCATTCGGCTCCGGCGGAAAGCGCGTGACCACCTGCCCTCCGCAGGCTCCCGAGGCAAGGTCCTCGGCGATGATCTCGCGGATGAAATCAAGCGACGGCGCAGCAGGGGGGGTGGACTCGACGGACATGGGCCGCTAGGGTTTGCCCAAGGGGGGCCTCTGTCAAGACAAGGCCGCGCTCCATGGTCCTTGAGTTGCTTTGGGACTCACCCAAAAAAAGCGAGCCCTAAATTGACACTTTCCCGCCCCGGCCCGTATACTGCCCACCCCTTATGATTCGCTCCATCATCGGTCAGTCCAATAACCCGCCCGCGGACAAGCGGCCGGAACCACCAACCGCTCCCCAATCCCCAGCGGCTCACAACCCGGCCAGCCCCGCCTCCAGCGCCATGACCCCCCGTCCTCAATCCGCCATGTCCTCCGTATCTTCCAGCAAGAATGTGCTCTCCAGCGATGTCGAAATCAAAGGCTCGATCAAGTTCTCGCACGATCTCATCATCGACGGCAAAATCGAGGGAGAGGTCATCTCCGACGGCAACCTGACCATCGGCGAAAACGCTGTGGTCAAGGGAGAGCTGAAGACCCGCGGGGTGACTATTTTCGGCAAGGTCGAGGGCAATGTCTCAGTCTCGGATCGCTGCGAACTCAAGAGCAACGCCATCCTCATCGGCGACATCTCTGCGGGCACCCTCTCCATCGAAGAAGGCGCCACCTTCATGGGCCAGTCCTCAGTCGGTCGCAAACCCGATGCCAGCAAAGCCGCTGCCCGTCCTCAGGCCTGATCCTCAACCCTGTTGAGCTGTGTTTGGGAGACTCTTTGGCTCCAAGCTAGACCGCCCTGCTCCGGCCAAGGGGCAGATGCTGCTGCAGTGCCCCGATTGTGGGGCATCGCAGTACGAGCCCAAATTGGTGATCTCCACAAATTGCCGAACCTGCGGCGTCCACCTCAATGTGCAACGCGGCAAGGTTCGAGCCTCCAAGGAACTGGCTCCAGCCCAACCCAGACGGGCGGACCCTCCGCCTCTGGCGCCGCCCCCCAAGCGCAGTCTCAAGCCCATTGGCGAGTCCAGTTTGGGCTCGGTCTCTCCTCCCGTCGGCAGCCCTCCTCCCGTCGGGGAGTCGCTGCCTGCTGCGCTGGAGCAAGGCTTCGGAGCCTTCCTCACAGGCAACCTGAGCCGTGAGAGTGCCAAACGGCAGGCGCCAACGACCAAGACGAACCGCAGCTCATCCATTGCAGAGCCTGCAACTCGCCGTGAGCAGTCAAGCGGCGGCCGCGTGGAGCGCAGCAGCAAGGTGCGCGAATCTCCAAAGCCGCCTGATCTCTGGCAGCAGCATCACGAAGCTCAGCAACGCCATCGCCCCTCCACATCTCACGCAAGGGTGCGCAGTTCACCGGAGGCCAATGCGAGTCAGCACATGCGTGAGCCAACCACGCTGCAGCGAATGCGTGAGGGCGAGGTTTACCGTCGCGCCTATTTCAAGGATGCAGTCTGCTTTCAGTGCCAACACTGCAGCACTGTCAATCGCTCTGCCAGGCAAACCGTCTGTCCAAAGTGCGGCGCGGCCATCTGCCTGGAGGACATCGAGATCAATCTCGAGGTCGAGCGCCCGATTCAAACCCGCGGCGATGTTCTCATCCGCAAGCGTGGCGCCCTGATCTGCAGCTTGCTGGAGTGCGGGAACCTGCGCTGCATTGGCGGGGTGCAGGGCGACATCCTGGCCGCTGCAGACGCCTGCTTTGGGAACGATGGTCGCATCAACGGCAAAGTCCGCTGCAAAAGGCTGGTGATCGAGAAGGGCGCAACGGTTGAATTCACTCACCCAGTCCAGACCGATGAGGCCGAGATCCACGCCAAGCTCACTGGCCAGATCCATTGCCGTGGAAGACTGATCATCGGCAAGAACGGCCTGGTGCGCGGTGATGTCAGCGCCGCCTCGGTCAGCATTGAGCCTGGCGGAGTGCTGGATGGCAACATCCGTATCGTCACCGCCTACCAACCCTCGGCTACTGCGAGCCACTGAGCAGGCCACGGGCCTAGCTGCACTCGCGCCGACCATTGAGCGCCTGATAGAGCGTGAGCTCATCGGCGTGGTCCAAACCACCGCCCGCGGGCAACCCCTGAGCCAGTCTCGACACCATCAGGCCTGGAATTCCTCGCAGAAGATCTCGGATGAAACTCGCTGTCGCCTCGCCCTCAACATCGGAACCCGTGGCGAGAATCACCTCCCTGGCACCCAACGCCACAACGCGCCTGGAAAGGCTCTCAAGGCGAAGGTCCTCCGCGGTGACATGATCCAAGGGTGACAGGCGGCCACCCAGCACATGATAGAGCCCGCGGTAGGCACCGGAACGCTCAAGTCGCAGAACATCCGCGGCTTGCTCAACCACACAGATCAGGTGGCGCTGGCGCTGGGGATGAAAGCAAAGCTCGCAATCCGCATCCGATTCACAGAAAAAACCGCACTCTGGGCATGCCACCACCCGCTGCGCAGCCTCCTGCAGAGCTTCAACTAGGTTGGCGACTCTGGGCACATCCCCCATCAGGTGAAGCATCAGGCGCTCCGCACTGCGGGGGCCAAGTCCCGGAAGCACCTTGAGTTGTGCGATCATGCGACGCAGCGCAGGTGGATAATCCAGGGAGGCCATGACTGCGCAGAGAGGAAGGATTCAGCGACGCATCACACCCACTCCAACCGAGACTTGCCATCCACAGCAGGCAGCACACGGCGATAAAAACAGCTCTGTCTCTTGGTGTGACAACAACCACCGCCCAATTGCCTGACGCGCAAAATCAGGGCATCCTGATCACAGTCGGTGAGAATCTCCACCACCTCTTGAAACTCGCCGCTGGTGGCCCCCTTGTGCCAGCGCTGTTGACGACTGCGACTGAAGTAAACGGCCTGCCCCAACTGCAAGGTTTCCGCGAGAGTCTCGCGATTCATGTAGGCAAGCATCAGAGGCAATCCCGTATCGGCATCCACCGCCATTGCGGCGATCAACCCATGCTCATCAAACTTGGGCGCAAAATCCAGCCCCTCCTCCACGGATTGCTTGGTGAGGCGGGGGGCAAAGGCGATGGGCTCATTCATGGCAACAGTGGGGGGCGACCCCGCACCAAAGCAGTAGCGCGATGAATCCACAGGCGCAAGGCGACAGTCCCGACCCAAAAGGGGAACTTTTGTTTTCGACATCGCCCCCAAGCCCGCTAAAAAGACCATCGGCATGTCGTCTGCCCCACCTTCCACCGCCGCCCTCCTGCTCTCCTTCGAGGGCACGGAGGGTTGCGGAAAGTCCACCCAGATCCGCCTGCTTCAGGAGTACCTCATTGCCAAGGGACTGCGAGTGGAGGTGCTGCGCGAGCCTGGGGGCACTTCAGTGGGGGAGGCCATCCGCCATCTGCTTCAGCACGCACGCGAAGGTGAGGGTCTCGTTGCCGAGGCTGAGCTTCTGCTCTTTGCAGCCAGCCGGGCCCAGTTGATCCGGGAGCGGGTCGTGCCCTTGCTGCGTCAGGGCGTGTGGGTGATTCTCGATCGGTATGTGGACTCCACGACGGTCTACCAGGGCATTGGCCGAGGTCTGCCACAGCAGACCATCGAAAACCTCAATGCCTTTGCCAGTGATGGATTGCTGCCCCACCTGACCTTCCTGCTCGATCTTGAGGTGACTCGGGCCAGCGCCCGCATCGAGCAAAGCGGCCGCAGCCTCGACCGCATGGAACGCCAACCCCAGTCCTTCTTTGAGGCCATTCGCGCGGGCTATCTGCACCTCGCCGAAACACAACCTCAACGGATCCGCCGCATCAACGCCGACCAACCTCGGGAACAGGTTCACAGCGAGATCCTGCAACATCTCAGCCCCCACCTTCATGGCGCATCCGCATGATCAGGCACTGACTCTGATGACGCGTGCCCATCGCGAGGGCAGACTCGCGCACGCCTACCTCATCAGCGGCCAGCACCATCAGGATTTGGAGCGCTTCGCGGCGGATTGCATCAGTGCCATCACGGGGCAGCGGGCCAGTGATCTGGAGGAGTGCAGCGCCAGGGGAGCCATCATCCTGCGCCCCCAAAGCAAGAGCAGGCGAATCCGCCTACGCGATGACAGCGGAGAGGCCGGAGCAGGCACTCTGAGCCTTTTGCAGCATCACATTCAGCGCTCGGTGGCGGCGGACGGCTGGAAGCTGGGCGTCATCGTAGACGCCGAACGAATGACCGTGGAGGCACAAAATGCATTTCTCAAAACCCTTGAGGAGCCCCCGCCTCGAACGCTTCTGCTCTTGTTGAGCACGCAGCCCTCGCAGCTGCTGAGCACCACGCGCTCACGGGTCATTGAAGTGGCACTGCAGGCGCCATCGCAGCAGCGCTCCTTCGACGCCCATGAGCAGCGTCTCATCGGGCTACTCAACGCTTTGGCCGCACGCGGTGGCGGCAGCGTGGCCGAGGCCATGATGATCAAGGCGGAATTCCAATCCATACTTGAGAACATCGAGGAGGAACTCAGCAAACAGGCTGACGACGACATGGACCGCGACAAGGAGCACTACGGCAAGTCCACGGATGCTGGGGCCTGGTTGAAGCGCCGTGAAAAGGAGGCGGAGGCCCAATCCAATGCAGGCTACCTTCTCAAGCGAAGCCAACTCATTGACATGATGCTCTGCTGGCTTGGTGACATCGCGCGCCAGCAGGCAGGAAGCACCCGGTTGGACCTTGAACCCTGCCGTGACGCGACAGGCGCCCTGGCTCAACGATGGACTCCGCATCAGGTGCAGCAGCGACTGCGCGGACTGCGCCAGCTCGAGACGCACCTGCACAGCAATGTCAACGAGACCTTGGCGCTGGATGCCTGTTTCCTTCAGGCCTTCGGTGGAGACTAAGCCATAGGGCACTGGACAAAATTTGGCTCGTGCGGACCACCACGACCGCACGAGCCTCCTGCAGCTCGGCCTGCCGGCAGGCCGCAACTGGGGAATAGGTTTCAGGCCGCCACCTGATCAGACCCCCGCATTCTGGCGCGGTACTGCGTTGGCGACTCATTGGCGATCCGACGAAAACTTCGATTGAAATGCGACAGACTCTGAAAGCCGACTTCGTAAGCCACCTCGGTGATTCGGGCATTGGGGTGCATCAACATCCGCCTTGCCTTATCGACACGGGCACGATTGACAAAATCCGTGAAGGTCAACCCAGTGGCGCGCTTGAAGATTTTGCAAAAGTGAAATGGACTGACATGAACGGCCGCAGCCACCGCCTCAAGAGTCATTGACTCCGCAAGGTGGGCATGGATGTAAATCTTCGCCTGCCTGACGGCCTGGGGCTCGTGTACGGTTTGCGCAAACAAATGACGATGGGCCCGCTCGCCAAGTTGAGCCGCGAAAGAGCTCAACACCGCCAGCGCCGCCTGATACCGCTGCGGACTCATCACGGGAACCTGATCGAATTGCAACCTGGCTCCACGGATCTCTGCGGCACTGCGATCCTCATCCAGGAGGGCGGTGGCCAAGGGCACAAAGGCTTCCGCACTGGCGGCTTCCAGCCTCACGCCACCGGTCACCAGCACGGCCAAGGGAGTCTTGCCAACCCTGACTGGAACAAGCGAGCGCACCACCCCTGAGACTCCCCGACGGGTCACCACTTCTTCAATCAACTCCTGATCACCCTGAGCGCGCAAACACAATGGCAAGCCCGTAAGCGTGTGAAATGCTTGCTGGTAAGCGCGAAACCAATCGCTCTGAGCCACGGTTTCAATAAAGCGATCGCAAGGGCTTTGGGATTCGGCTTGGGGGCGTTGGGTCTGGTTTTGCATGGCGGTCTGGAGTGTGCGTCCGACATGACTCCACCCGCGCCTGCTTGCCATTGGGGCAGCCTACGCGTCTTTTTTTGGTGGCCCTGCGCAAGAAAGGCATCGTGAAAACCATTATCCCTGAATGGCCAGCGCCTTCCCTTCCCTCCCTTCGTTTTCCCTCAAGCCTCTGCTGCTGTGCATGTTGCCCAGCATGGTCTGTGCCCAATGGCCGGAGTGGCGCGGGCCAGGAGCCCAGGGGCACAGCCAGTCCAAGGCCCTGCCCACCATGTGGAGTGAGACCAGCTCCGTGGCCTGGCGCACGGCCCTCCCAGGCCGTGGCCACTCCACCCCGGTCAGCGATGGCAAGCTACTTTGGATGACCTGTGCCAGAGAGACACCGGCAAGCGAGGCGGAGACCAAGGAACGGCTCAAGGCAAACACCGGCGATCAACCTGTCAGCGTGATGAATCGGATCACCATCCACGCGCTGGGTGTGGATGCAGAAACTGGCAGCCTGCGGCACGACATCGAACTGTTGGTGGTTGACAAGCCCCAATGGGTTCATCAGCTCAACAGCTACGCCTCTCCCTCTCCCACCTTGAGCCAGGAGCGCTTGTATACCAGCCACGGCAGCTTTGGCGCCGCCTGTCTGGACACCAAGACCCTCAAAATCCTTTGGCGAAATCAGGAGCTTTCCGTTGCCCACGAAAATGGCCCAGGCTCCACGGGTGTGCTTTGTGGGGACCGCTATGTCGCGCACTTCGACGGCAGCGACCAGCAATTCATCGCCGCCTATGATGTGGAAAGTGGAGCGGTGGCCTGGAAGACAGCGCGAACCGGCGCCATGGATGCGCGGCCTCAACTCAAAAAGGCTTATGGCACCCCTCTGCTTGCATCTCTCCACGGAGTCAGCACGCTGATCAGCCCCGCCGCCAACTGGGTTTATGGTTATGACCCCAAAGACGGACGCGAGCTTTGGAAGGTGGCTTACGGCGAGCTTGGCTTCTCAATGAGCGTGCGCCCAGTGGCCGACGACAAGCGGTTCTACCTCAGCACCAGTTACGGCAAATCCCAAGTCATTGCGTTTGAAAGCAAGGCTCAGGGCGCACCAACGGTCCTCTGGAGACAGGCCCGCAATGCACCCAAGATGAGCTCTCCAGTCCTGGTCAACGATCTGCTCTTTTATGTTGACGACGGCGGCATTGTTTCCTGCCTCGATGCAGCCACTGGGGAAGCGCACTTCCGCGAGCGCCTTGGCGGAAAGTTTAGTGCCTCACCACTGGCAGCCGCAGGTGTGATTTACCTCGCCAGCCGAGAGGGCGTGGTGACCGTGATCGAGGCATCCAAGACCTTTCGTGTGCTGGCCCAAAATCAACTCGATGGCGGCATCATGGCCAGCCCCATTGTCGTTGGCGACAGCCTGATTCTGCGCACAGACAAAGCACTCTACAGGATTGCCAGCCCGAGGCGTTAAACGCCGCCGAGGGACCACAACCTACCGACGGGCCCGAAAGCCACGCAAAAACGCAGCAGCCCGCGCGGCCAGTGTGGTTTTTTTCATCGCCGCAGCGCAGCTTGAACCCGCAACCCTCACCACCGTGCGGGTGCTAGGGGCCGGCGAAAACAGCGCCGTCTTGACTTCCATCGCACTGCCGAAGCGTTGATCGGGGTCTTCTGCCGTGCAGCGGGCGATCACGGCGGCAACGCCACCTGGCAACAATGCTCCGTCCTCTGGTTGCGCAGCGGTCGTGGTGTGGCCGGTGAACATCTCGTGAATCAACACGCCCAGCGCGTAAATGTCAGCTCGATGGTCCACCGCAGCGCCGAGAATGAGCCGCTCGGGTGAGGTGTAATCTGGAGTTCCATACTCAACCTCCTGACCTGCACCCTGCAGAGAGATCTCGCGAGCCAAACCAAAGTCCACCACCTTGACGCGCCAATCCGAGCTGATGAGGATGTTCGCGGGCTTGATGTCGCGATGAATCACTCCCTGGGCATGGGCAAACTGCAGGGCATCGCAGAGTTGGTCCACAATCGAGAAAATGCGCTCTGTGTTGAGCTCGCGGAAACGAATCCGACGGTGAAGATCAAGACCATCCACAAACTCCATCACCAGATACAGGTGACGCTGCGCGGTCTGCCCAAAGTCAAATACCGTCACGATTTGCGGATGCTTGAGCTTGGCCATGGCGCGGGCCTCCTTGATGAAACGCTCAATCTCCTCGGGCTGATCCGAGGACTCCTGAGGCAACACCTTGATGGCGACGCTGCGCCCAAGGGCGCGGTGGCGAGCCTTGTAGATGGCTCCCATGCCACCCACGCCAATGACCTGCTCCATTTCATACTGGGGCAAAAGCAAGGCAAGCTCGGCCAAGGAGGGGAAGCTGGCCTGCTCGCTACCGCCGGGGCGAACGGGTCGAAGATGTGGATCGGGTAATGCCATGACAGGCCTGCTCATAAGAGCCAAAAGCGCCGCACACGCAACGCAAACCCGCTTGGCCGCAACATCAAAACTCTAGCGCATCACCTCGCGGGCCCGCGCCTCCAACTCCACGGCGATGGCCTCGGCCTCCGGCCGCTTTTCCTCGAGCCGCAGCAATAGCAGCAGTTCGGCCTTCGGCACGGGCGCCTGGAGCGGAAGGAAGACGCAGCCCCGGTGGGACAGCTTTGAGGAGTGTCGGGGCAGGATCGCAACCCCCTCCCCTGAACTCACCGCAGCCAGCAATAAATTCAGACTCTCCAACTCCGCCGCAATCAAGGGCTCAAAGCCCGCAGCGCGACAGGCCTTGCGAAGAAATTCGCGACGCCCGGGGAACAGGCCCTCATCCAACGAGATCCATGGCTCCTTGGCCAACTGCGCGAGGTGAATGTTTTTCGCCTGGCTCAGGGGATGATCCTCGCTGACGACGGCAGCCATGGGATGGTAACTCAAGCGGCGAACCCTGTAGAGCCGGCGATCCTGCTCATTGATGTTCCCCAGCACCGCCAGATCCAACTCCCCGGCAGCCAGCTTCTCCATCTGCTGGCTTGGGCTGAGCTCGTGAAGCTGCACTCTTAGGCGCGGGTGACGGAGGCGACAGCTGCGAATCGAGGGCGCCACCAAATCATCAAGCAACACACTCAGGAAACCCATTTGCAGGGGCCGCTGGTTGCCACCAAATTGAATCCTCAATTCCTCGCTGGTCTGCCGGCATGCCATCAGGATGGCCACGGCCTTCGGCTGCAGGAACTGGCCCGCCTCAGTGAGCCTCACCGCCCGTGGACCGCGCTCGAACAAGCTTACGCCCAATTCCCTCTCCAGATTCGAGATCTGCCGACTCAGCGCCGGTTGTGTGATGTGGAGAAGCTTCGCGGCGCGCGAGAAGTGAAGCTCCCGGGAGAGCTCCACAAAGTACTTCAGCTGGTTGAGATCCATGAACGACAGCATTCTAGGGCTCGATCGGCGATAACCGCAAGTTATCAGCACAGTAATCCTTTCTCATTGGATGATTCCACCCATTGGGTTACCCGTAAATGGAACCATCAAGATCATGATCCCGCCGATTGATTACCCAGAGGCAGCCCAGAAAGTTACCCCACATGCAGGGGCTAGGGTTGGTCTGTTTGAACCGATGCGCGCAGGGGCTCTGAGGCTGGCCAATCGAGTCTGGCTCGGTGGTATCGGCGCCTGTCGCGCCGATGAGCAGGGCGCGCCCGCCGACGGCATGCTGGAATTTTACCTGCGCCGCTGCAGCGCCGGGCTGATGATCACTGAACCCGTGCTGGCTGGGGTAGGAAGCGGCCTCAGGAGCCGTGAGCCAAGGCTCTGTGAGGAAATGCCGCTGAACTCTTGGCGCGCTCTTGCCAAGGGAGTCAGGGAACAGGGAGGCAGGGTTGCTCTGCAACTCTGGGCCCCCGACACCACCCAGCGCGGACAGGAGGCTCTGGCCTGGGCCCGCGATCTCTCCAATGTGGCGCGGCTCGGCAGAGAGTTGGGATTCGAAGCTGTTGAATGGCTGATCCCGCAATCTTGGCTGAGGCGCAGTCGCGAGCTGGAAAACCTTCTGCCGCTGGCCATGGAGGCCACCGGCAGCGGTCGCCTCGCGGTGCGCATCAATCTCAACCAGCCATTGACAGGCAATTTGGCCGGTCTGCAGGTGCTTCGAAGCCTTGCGGCAGACCACTTGGCCTGGATTCGAGTGGTCTGTGGCATGGATTTGATTCGGCCATGGGAGGGTCCGCTGCGGCAGTGGACAGACTCCATGCGCTGCCCTCTGGCGCTACCCGCTCGCCAATCGCGAGGCAAGCGAAGCCCCAATCTCGAGCACGGAGGCATTCATGCCGATGCCTTGACCTTCGGGTCCGCATTCGTCGAAAATCCTGACCTCACTGCGGATCTTGCTGCGGGTCGTTGGAATTGAATTCTCAGGGCTGCTGCGTTGCCACGCCGCGCCAGACAGGTTGCGACTTCCCAAAGCGCCGAATCTGGTTCATCCCTGCCGGCAAGATGCAGTCTCCGGACATGGTACCCCCTGGGCCTTTCGAGCAGTTCATGGAATGGCTGCTTCCCCAACGCTGCCGCTGCTGTGAGGCTTGGCTGCCCGAGCGCTCACGCAACCCCCATCAACCCAAGCATTGGCTCTGCAACGCCTGTGCTGGCGAACTGGAGCCACTGCAGCCCCCCTTCTGCCCCCGCTGTGCCGAACCGCTGCAGAGCCACGGGCCCTCACACCTGCCATGCGGCAACTGCCTTGCCAGCCCTCCAGCCTACGACTTCGCCCTCGCCGGCTACCGTGCCTCGGGTTCCTGGCGCGATCTCATCCACCAATTCAAATATGGCCGCCAGCGCAATCTGGCTCGTCTGCTCTCTGACGGACTGATCCGCTGTCTGGAGGATCCAAGACTGCGCGCGCTCACCCAAGATCGCCCCTGCAGCATTGTCGCCTGCCCGCTAAGCCCGATCCGCCAATGGCAGCGCGGCTTCAATCAAAGCCACGAGCTGGCCCTGCAGCTTAGCCTCCGCTCCGGGTTGCCATTCTTGCGGGGGGCACTGCGAAGGCGGCATGGCCTTGTCAATCAGGTTGGCCTCAACCGCCAGCAGCGCAAAACCAACCTGCGCGGAAAAATAAAGTGCACTCAAAGGATTGAAAATAAATCCATTATACTCGTTGACGATGTGCTGACCACGGGTGCCACTGCCGAGGCATGCACCGAAGCGCTCCTGCAGGCTGGGGCGCAAAAAGTGGTGGTCATCTGCGCCGCACGAGGCTAGAATGAAGTCTCTTAGGCTCGGCCCTCGTGGCGGGTCACTGGACTCAAGGCTTGGGCGGGTGCCCAGCCGCCCTGCGGTTTGCCAATCCGAGGGAGCGTTCAGCGTCCGTCACAGGTCAGGCCGCAAAGTCATCACCATGGGATTTTTCAAAAAGCGCAGCGTCAGCGATCTCGGCGAGAAGAAAAAGGACATGCCCGAGGGGCTGTGGACCAAGTGCCCATCCTGCAATGAGAGCCTCTTCGAACAGGCTTTGGCACGCAACCTTCGCGTCTGCCCACACTGCAGTTACCACTTCACCATCAGCAGCACCGAGCGTCTCGAAAGCCTCATCGACGAGGGCAGTTTTCAGGAGATTGATGGCGATCTCGACTCCATCAACCCTCTTGGCTTCAAGGGCTATCTCGACAAGGTAAAGGCCTATCAGGCCAAGACAGGCCTGAAGGACGCCGTGCTCACCGGGCGCGCTACCATCGAGACAATCCCTGTGCTCCTGGCCATCATGGACTTCCGCTTTCTTGGAGCCTCCATGGGCAGCGTTGTTGGCGAGAAAATCACCCGCGCCATCGAAACCGCCACGGCGGAGGGCAAACCCGTGATCGTCTTTTCCGCCTCTGGTGGAGCGCGCATGCACGAGGGCATCCTCAGTCTCATGCAGATGGCCAAGAGCAGTGCAGCACTGGCGCGCCACGCCCAAGCCAAGCTCCCCTATCTCTCTGTACTGACTCACCCCACCACTGGCGGAGTCACGGCAAGCTTTGCCACCCTGGGCGATCTCATCCTCGCCGAACCCAAGTGCATGATCGGTTTTGCAGGGCCCCGCGTGGTCAAGGAAACCACGCATGCTGACCTGCCGCCTGGCTTCCAAACGGCGGAGTTCATGATGCAGCATGGCTTGGTGGACATGATCGTTCAGCGCAAGGACATGCGCGCCAAAATCGCCTCGGTTCTGCGCTACATGGCCCGCGCCTGAGTTTGGGACCTTGGATCCTCACCCCACAAAAAAGGGGGCCTCCCGAAGGAAGCCCCCAAAACAAAGCCGAACCAACAACTCAGGCCAACTCGGCAAGCTTGGCCTTGATCGCCTCAAAGTTTGGCAGATCTCCTGGGCTCTCCAGAACCTCGGCGTACTGCACCACACCCTTGGAATCAATCACAAAGGCCGAGCGCTTGGGGACACCGCCCATGATCAGGTTCTTGGCTGGAAGGAATGACTCGTAGGCAACCCCAAAGGCCTCAGTCACCTTGTGATCATAATCGCTGAGCAGGGTGAGGGTGATCTTTTCCTTCTCAGCCCAAGCCTTCTGCGCAAAGGGATTGTCGCCGCTGATGCCAACCACCTTGGCGTTGAGCGAGGTGTACTCGTTGATCTGATTGGAGATCTCACAAAACTCCTTGGTGCAAACTCCCGTAAAGGCCATGGGCACAAACAGCAGCAGGAGATTGCCAGCGCCCAAATGCTCACTGAGCTTGAACAACTCAGGGCCATTGGCCCCAAGGGTGCAGAGAGTAAAGTCAGGGGCGGGTGAACCGACAGCGAGAGACATGATCGAGTTGGGGATGGGGTTGATTCAACGGACCAAGAGTGACGCCTGCGCCAGCTCCATGGATGCAGGGAATCTGCAACTTGAAGCCCTTTGGGGCAAGCCCCGATCAATCCAGTGTGCGCTTCGGGGGCGCGATTCTCACCGGCGTCGTACCCGGAGGCAGGGGTTTGGCTGGCGGGGGCGCCACGGCAAACCGTTGCACCTCAAAGCCTGGCAGAGTCAGAGTCAACTCCAGTTGGGTCAGGAACTCCCAAGTCGCCGGAACCCCAATCTCATCGGCGATGCGGCGGGCATCGAGGTAGGTCTCAAAGGCGTCCTTCATGACCTGAAAGACGGCCACACCCTTCGCGTCGGCCTTGATTTGACGCAACTGGCGCTGCAGAGGCGCTGAGGGGTCAGCGAACTGGGCACGAGCCGCAGTACTATTGCCTCCCTGAGGAGAGAGATCAAGAACCACCGAGGTGGTCCCAGGCCTCAGCTTTGGCGCAATGCGCATGGAGGCGGATTTCATCATCGGGCTTGCCGCCGCCCGCTCCAGCACCTCGACCAACTTGAAGGCGTCCACAATCTCGCGGGTTTCCGAGGCCTTCTTGATTGAGGCAATGTCACCCAGTGTCTTGGCAAAATAGTCCGCCACATCCTTCGGCGTTTGCCGCATCTCTGCGATGGACGAGCCCCATCCAAGCTGCAGCTTGCCGCCGCTGCTGTTGACCGTAATGATGGGTTTGGCTGGGTCGCGGCTCGGGTCCAATGCCTTCCAACGCGTGGAATCCCCCTTGGCAAGGGCCACGATCGCCTCGGCAACCGTCGGCATGGTGGCGCGCGTCACCAATGAGAGATTGCCGACGGCCTCCAGTAGCCCCTTGCTTACCGTGAGACCTCCCGCTGCAAGCACCTTGTGCGCCAACGCCACCTGATCGAGCTGGAAGGTCGGAGCAAACTCCGCAATCAGCGGCCAGGCGGCGCGGGCGGCATTGGCATTGCCATAGACCTCCTGCAGCATCTTGGCAAAGGGATCAATCTTGACCTCGCGATAGGCGAACTGCGCCTTGGCCTTCTGCAAACCTTCAAGCAAGGGCGTCAAAAACTCCTGCTGATTGAAAAATACCACCCCTCCTGCAGCCACCATGACCCGAGTCTCCACTGCGCCCTCGGGGAAAGGCCTTGGGTTTGGCATCCGCACCACTGAGGGCGGCTTGGCCACAGGCTCTGGCGTTTTGGCCAAGAGCGCCTTCACTTTTTCCAATTCGTCGAACAACTTTTCCAAGGCGCTGCGCTGGGATTCCCGGTCCTTTCGAGCCTTCTCCAACTCCTTCCTAAATTTCTCCAAATCCATGAACTTGGTGAGCTTCTCGACCTCGCTGGTGTCAATGGTCTTGAGATCTTGTGCGACCTTTTTCAAATCCTGCTCCGCCTTTTCACGATCTTTTTGCACCTGCAAGGGGTCAGCGGGTGGAGGGGGCATCTTTGCCGCCTCCTGCTGCTTGGCCTTCAACTGCTCCTCTGTGACATTGGGGAGCTCAGAGAGCACCTTCTGCAAAGTCCGCGCCGTATTCAGCGCCATCATGACGAACACAATCATCAGCACGCCCACCACATTGGTGACCGCGTCCATGAGGGAGTCGAGATTCAACTCCGAATCGCCAGAATCGTTGCGCTTGGCCATGGGCTAGGTGGAGGGTTTGACCGGCGGAGCCGGCGGAGGCGAAGTTGGCGGAGGGGGAGGCGGCACCTTGCCGCGGAGCTTTGCAAAATACTGAAGATCCAATTCTCCACGGCCTGGGATGGGCAACTTGCCAAAGCGAGCCCCCCACTCCCCCGCCCTGCCTGCGCCGTTGATGAAGGCTCCCTGTCCATCATCGCGAACCAGAAAAAGCAGGAGGCTCTTGGAATCCGCAGCCAACTGAGAGAGCAAATGGTTGTAGGCCACATCCGCCACCACCACCGAGGGGTTGGCGGCGAGGCGATAACTCTCCTGCTTGTCCCAGGCTTCAAGAATGCGCAGAGCACCACTGCTGCACTCCACGAAAAACACCCTTGTCCCCTCAGGCAGACCAGAGCCCCCAGGCTGCACCACCACCGGAGGAACCTCCTTGGACTTGATTCCCCTGTTTTTGATTTCCTCCATCAACTTGGCAACCTCAGCGCGAGTCTCAGCCTGTTGCTTGATGATGCCCTCGATCTCCAAGAGCAGATCGTCCAACTGCTTCTTGAGATCATCGGCAATCTGCTGATTCTGCCGCTGCACCTCCTTTGAGCTGGTCACCAGTTTGCGGAACTGAAGAAAGCGTTGCTGCTGTTCCTGCAGGTCCTTCTGAAGTTTTAGCAACTCCTCGAGCTTCTTTTTGACCACTGCATCATCCTTGACGCGCTGCTGCAGTTCGCGCTCCAGTCGAACAAACTCCTGAGCACGCTGCAATTCCTCCCTGGTCCGCCCCCCGGCCTTGTCTGCCTGCGCCAGCACAAGCACCACGATGATCAGAACCAGCGCGCCGATCAGACAAGCCAGAATGCTGAGGAAGGGGAACAACGAGACTTCGTTGCCTGAGGATGATCGGCGCTCGGCCATGAGAGGCTCTCAGAAGTGGATTTGCGACTACTCGGCGCGACTGAACCAGCCCTTCTTCTTGACCTGATGAATCAGGATCTGCTTGGAACCCAGCTCCTTGAGAACCTGATTGAGCCCCTGAATGCCGCTGGCCAGCGCGCGATTGTACTCAACGCTCTGCTTGACCGCATCGGTCACTGCCGTGGTGAAGTCATGGCGCATGCGTTCAACCGACTTGCCAAACTCCGCATCCACATGCTGCTGATGAGCCTCAGCCCTGCGGTCCAGATTGTGGGCCTGCTCCAGAATCTTCGAGGAGAGGGCATTGAGGTCGGTGAGAAACTCCTTCTGTGACAAGGCCACCGCCTTGACCAGATTCTCCATCAAACCGCCACCTTCACCACCCACTGCAGCCGAGCCAGCGCCACCGTCATTGAGCCGGGGCAGAAGCACCTCATTGCAGAAGGCGTCGATGTTGTTGAGGTTGTCGTCCTCAGCCTTGGAGAGGACATTCATCGGGAAGTTCAGGAACATCGCCAACACCAGACCCAACAGCGTGGTGTCAAAGGCGGTACCAAGGCCGCTGGTGACATTGCCAATCGAAGCCATGATCTTGTCCATGTCAGAAACATTGGAAAGATCCATGCTGCCGATGGCCTGAGACAAGCCCAGCACGGTGCCGATGAAACCAAGAATGGGAATCGCCCACAGAAAGACCTTGGTCAGAGCGTAGGAGCCGCCCACACGCGCGCTGTCAATGCTGCTTTGCGCGCTGAGCATGTTGTTCACATCACCGTTGTTCTGGCGGATCTCGAACAACTCCAGGCCCTTGCGGATGCGGTTGACCATCATGCTGTCACGCAGTCGCGCCGGCAATCCGTAAAGATGATCAATGAACAGCCCGACATTCTCGGGGTTGACCTCGTTGTTGATGTCCGTGGGAAGGACATCAAGGTACATGGCCGCCTTCTGTTGCCGAAGCTTCTGCAGCTTGAGGTAAAGGATACCCACCGCCCAAAAGAAGAAGAAGGTCTCCATGTAGTTGACCCATGTTCGCTCGTAGAACAAGTCATGGATGTAATCCAGGGCAGACACCGAAGGCGCATTGTACTTGCCCTGGCCAAGCGGAAACAGGACAGCGTACCAAGCCAAGGTCAGCAGGCCGCCAATCAGCAGCGCTGAAAATGCGTTGGGGTTGGCAGGGTCCTTTTCCTCCCAACCTCCACGGGCTGAGCGCGAAGGGTGCGAGCTCTCATGGGCCACTCCTAGAGCCATCGGCTCCTCTGGCGCTGAGGTCTCACCGTCGCGACCCCAATTGTCTCCTGCAGCGCTTGGCGGAGGAAGGCCAGAGGGTGTTGGCAACCCTGAGGGCGGCGGCAACCCCGCACCAGCCTCGGCGGCGGGAATGGACACCTTGTTGTTGCAACCAGGGCAGCGAACGATTTTGCCGGCCAACTCTGGCTCGGCCATCAGCTGCATCTCACAGGAGGGACATTTGAATTTCACGGCGGTGGGAATCAGTACGCTTGGAATGGGCAAAAGATAGCAGCTCTATTCAAGAGTTGGCTCTAGCGCTGAACAAACTTTTTTCTGCTCAATTCACATCCCCTGCCCTCACGATGTAGGCGTGGGCGCCACAGCTGCACCGCTGCCGATCAGGCTTGGGGGTGATTGAGGCGGCTGTGCCTGCGGCCGTAGGCGAAGTACACCACCACACCCAAGGCCATCCAGATGACGAGACGCCACCAGGTGTCAGAGGGCAGGAGCACGGTCTGCGCCATGCAGATGATGGCACCTGCGATGGGCAACCATGGCACCCATGGTGTGCGGTAGGGCCTGGGCATGTCAGGCTTGGTGCGGCGCAGCACAATCACCCCGATGCAAATCACCGTGAAGGCCATCAAGGTGCCAATCGACACCAACTCACCCAGAAGGTTGAGGGGCAGAAAACCGGCAAGCAGTGAGCACAAAAGACCAGTCACGATGGTGGTGATGTGCGGCGTGCCGTACTTGGGATGAATCTTGGCAAAGGACTTCGGCAGCAAGCCATCGCGGGCCATGGAGAAGAAAATGCGCGGTTGGCCCATCAGCAGCACCAGAATCACCGAGCTTAGCCCCGCAAGCACCGCAATCTCCACCGACATGCGCAGCCACTTGAGGCTGTCGCCGGCAACCTTTTCAAGAGCATAGACCACCGGGGCATCCACATGCAATTCCTTGTAGGGCACCATGCCGCAGAGCACGATGGACACGCCGACAAACAACAGCCCACAAATCAACAGCGAGCCGATCATCCCCCAAAACATGTCCTTCTGCGGATTGCGGGTTTCCTGCGCTGCGGTGGAAACGGCATCAAAACCAATGTAGGCAAAGAAGATCACCCCTGCACCCTTGAGCACCCCGCTCCAGCCGTACTGACCCGGCGTGCCCGTATTCTCGGGCACAAAGGGCGTGAGGTTATCCCAATTGATGTAACCCCAGCCCAGACCAATGATGAGCAGGATGATGGTCAACTTGACGGCCACCATGATGTTGTTGAAGCGAGCACTCTCGCGAATGCCAACCACCAACAACGCCGTCACCGCCCACACCAGCACCATGGCCGGGATGTTCACATAGTGGCTGGTGTGAATGATCTGGCCCCCCACATAATCCAGTGGCGCCTTGCACCAGTTGGCAGGCAACTCCACACCGAAGAAGTCCTTCATGAAGGGAATGAAGTGCTTGGACCAACCCACGGCCACCGTGGAGGCGGCGAAGAGATACTCCAGGATCAGATCCCAACCGATGATCCAGGCCATGAACTCGCCCAGGGTGGCGTAGGTGTAGGTGTAGGCGCTGCCGGCGATGGGCAGTGCTGCAGCGTATTCGGCGTAACAAAGACCGGCAAACAAACAACCCAGACCGGAGAGGATATAAGACAGGGCCACCGCAGGGCCGGAGAAGTCGGCCGCGGCATGACCGGTCAACACGAAGATCCCCGTGCCAATGACCGCGCCAATGCCCAAGGCAATGAGATGGTATCGTCCCAGCACCCGACGCAGTCCATGACTGCTGCTATTGGCTTCGGCGTGAAGTTGTTCGAGAGGCTTGGTGCGCAGGAGAGGATTCATTCGGCGGCGGAGCTTAGACGCAAATCGCCTCGGATGGGAAGCAAGATATTGTCAGCCAGAAACTCGCTGGCTGGATCGCGGCCTCAGGGCTTGCCAGATGATGGCGAAAACCTTGAATCTGAGGGATTGCCGCCGCTGAGCAGGTAGGCCACCAGATCCTTGAGTTCATCGGCATTGAGGGAGTTGATCAGTCCCGGGGGCATCATGCTGACCTTGCGGGTCTGCTTTTCTGCAATCTCAGACTCATTGATGGCGGCAAGATCCGCAGGCGCGAAGGGATTGGTCATCACGAAGACCTTGCCGTTTTCCTCGACCACGATGCGGCCCAAGATCTGGCTGCCATCCTTCTTGCGGATTTCGTGGCTGTCGTACTGGTCGGAGATGACACGGCTGGGGTCAATGATGTTTTCCATCAAGTCGCGCAGGGTGTAACGATTGCCGCTGCCCGTCAGGTCGGGGCCAATGCTGCCGCCCTCGCCGTTGAAGCGGTGACAGGTGGCGCACATGGTGCTGCGGTACATGGCCTCGCCTTGGGCAAAATTACGGCCCTTGAGTCCCTCACCCAGAGTGGCCAGCGACTCATCCAAACTCCAGGCCCGGCCCGGTCCCTTCGGCGCCACATAATTGGCGGCGGCCACCACAGGCTCCTGTCTGGTGCCCAAGGCTTCAAGTTCGGCGCGCTCGGCTTCAGGCACGAAGCTGCCCATGGCGTCCTTGCGGATGTTCTCGATGAATCCCTTGAAGCTGTTGCCACCCTTCCAGGTGCGGGCGCGGGCAAACCAGGAGAAGTAAGTGCGACGCAGCTCCGGGGTCCAACCCGCCTTGCTGTCGCGAAGGTTGTACATGTACGCGATCTGCTGCGCATTGGGCCGGCTGCCAGCGGCGGCGCGGGCAGCGTTGGCATAGCCCTCGTTGCGGGAGAGCACGGCATCGCTGGCCACATCCACAAAATCATCTGCCGCCGTGGCCATCAGACCCAGGGTAAGCGCAGGCACCTTCTTGCTCTCCAGGGTGGAGAGCAGGCCGCAGAGCTCGCGATTGAGGCCCACATCCTTGCTGGGGTAGTGCGGCTCAATCCAACTGCATACCTCGGCGCAGGTCTCAGGACCTGGCTTGCCGAGGCGAATCACAATCAGCTGCAGGGCGCGCACGGCCGCCATCTGCTGACCAGCGTTGAGCTTGTCCCAAGGCAGGGTGTTCCAGGCGGCCAGCAATTCCTTTTGAAGGCCTACCTGATCGGCAGCGACAGGACCGACTGCCTCTGAGGAGGTGGTGCTTGGCTTGCTCTTGGGCTTGCCGCCTTCCTGCACTGCCGTGGCCTTGCGGCTGACGCGCGCCAGGGCAACCAGGGCCTCGATCTTCGCAGCAGGCTGGGTCAGCGCCAGTGCCTTGTCGCGCCACAACTCCAAGGGAGCCTTCTCGAGGATGACGCGCGCCGCGTAGCGCACATGACGGTCGCTATGACCAAGATAGGAGAAGGCCTGCTGCACACCGGCCTTCAGGTCACTGCCAGGACGATGGAAGGCCTCCAAGGCCTCGCGCATGCGGAACTCCTCATCCAAGGGCAGAGGCTGAGCGGCAGCCGTGGATTCGTCGCCAGCATAAGTCACGCGGTAAATCCCAGACTGGGTGCGACGACCGCCAACGGCGAAGTACATGGCTCCGTCCTGGGGGTGGATGATCAGGTCGGTCAGCGGCAAGGGTTTGCCGAACACGAACTCTTCCTTCTGCGCCACATAGCTTCCCCCCTTGGGTTGGAGGTGAATGGCCCACATGGTGCCGTAGGTCCAATCGTTGATGAAGACCGCGCGCTGGTACTTCGCGGGGAACTTGGCCCCCTTGCCACTGACGACACCCGTGGGGCTGCCGGGGCCGATGTCCAGGGTGGTGGGCAGGGAATCTGGGTAGCCATTGGGCCACTTGCCACTGCCACTGCGCCAGCCGTAGTCCGCGCCGCTGACGCAATGATTCACGCGGGTGGGGCGATACCAAGGCGTGCCAATGTCCCACTCCATGTCGGCGTCGTAGGTGAACAAACTGCCGCCCAGATCGAAGCAAATGTCGAACTCATTGCGGAAGCCGTAGCAGAACAACTCAAGGTCTGCGCCATCGGGCAGCATGCTGCAGATGTAGCCGCCTGGAGCCAAAATGCCGCGGGCATGGCCATTGGCATCCCAGAGGCGCGGCACGATGTGGTCCTCGCCCCAGATCATGGGCGCGCGGCTTTCCTTGATGCCCTCGGGCAGCTTGCTGTGGTTGCCGCAGTTGAAATAGATGCGCTTGCCATCGGGGCTGAGCACCATGCTGTGCAGGCCGTGCTCTCCCCCACCCTGCATGGTCAGGAGTTTGTCCACCTTGTCATAGCTGTCGTTGCCATCGCTGTCGCGCAGGCGGTACAAGCCGTTGTTCTTGCCGTCCTCATTGACCATCACATACAGACTGCCGAAGGCATGCAGCAAGCCGTGGGCCTTGCCCAACTCCACCTCGAGACGCTGCGGTTGCAAACCCGCCTTGCTGCCAAGAGCCGGCACGCTCATGCGGTAAAGCGCGCCGTATTGATCACAGGCAATCAGGCGTCCCTTGTCATCCGCACACAGCGCCACCCAGGAGCCCTGCTCGGCCTTGGGCACATTGTAGAGTTTCTCCACCTTGAAGCCCTTGGCCACACCGATTTCATCAGCCGCCAGGGAATCCCCACTCTCAGCAGCACCACCACCACCGGGCTTGTCCAGGGCAAGCCCCCACGGACCCTTGCCGTAGGGCTCAATGATGGTGGCAGGAGCAAAGGCCTGGCTGCCTTTGGAAGCCACCTGCCACTGCGCATCGGTTTCAAGAAAGACCTCGGGTTGTCCTTTGCCGCTTTGAGCCTTGAGTCTTGCCACCAGGGCAGCCACTCCGCCCTTGTTGCGCGCCTGCACCACGATCTCGTTGACTCCATCCTTGCGGAGCAGACCCGTGATGTCCGCCGAGGAGGGCTGCTGCCAGTCCGGATTGCTCAGGACCTTCTTGCCGTTGATCAGGGCATCGGCGCCGTTGTCACAGGTGAGATCCAAGATGATCTTTCCTGCCCCTGCCGGCACCTTGAATTGTCGCTTGAAAATCACTTCCTTGTCCTTGTTGCCACCCGCAGCGCTCCAAATCCATTGGGGCTTGGCACACAAGGGGCTGAGGAGGCAGAGGCTGAGCAGGCCAAGAAAAGTCGGGGTTCTCATGTCAGGTGGGGCGAGGAAGCGAGACGATACGAATCCAAAAAACGCTTTCTGCCAAGCATTTCAGGGATTTGCCCGGCGATTTTCCGTGGGGTACGCCCAAGCCCATGAAAGCCTGGCCACGGCATGGCGTTTAGGCCAGCGCATGAATCGCCTCGTGACCACCCTCTGCCTTTACGGACTGCTTGCCCTGCAAACTACCCTGCGCGCCGATGAAGCCTCAGAGCTGCTTGCGCAATCAGGGATCAAGGGCGGCGTGGTGGTCCACGCCGACTGCGGCGATGGCAGCCTGACCCTCAAGCTGCGCCCCTCGGCGGCCTTTCAAGTCCAGGGTCTTCTGCGCGGCACCCCTGCTGAGGTGCAGGCTCTGCGCCTCAAGGCCCAACTGGCGGGCCTCTCCGGAGTCATCGGCATTGACTCCTGGGCCGGCGAGCACCTGCCCTACATCGAGAACTTCGTGAACTTGTTGGTGGTTGAAAAGCCCGGAGACATCAAGCGCGAGGAGATCCTGCGCGTGCTGGCCCCCTTGGGTGTGGCCATGCTGCGTCAGGCGGGCCGTTGGGAGAAGATCAGCAAGCCCTGGCCCAAGGAGATGGATGAATGGACGCACTACGCCTACGACAGCAAGGGCAACCCGACCTGCCGCGACATGCTCGTTGGTCCTCCCAGCCGAATGCAGTGGGTGGGCAGCCCGCGCTGGAGTCGCCATCACGATCGCATGTCCTCGGTCAGCGCCAAGGTCAGCGCAGGAGGGCGTCTGTTCTACATCATGGACGAGGGCAGCCGCATCTCCATCCTCATGCCGGCGCAGTTTGCCTTGATTGCGCGCGACGCCTTCAACGGCACCGTCCTCTGGAAGAAGCCCATCCCCAAGTGGAGCACCCATCTCTGGCCGCTGAAGAGCGGTCCAACGCAGTTGGCGCGCCGCCTCGTTGCGGTGGGCGACAGGGTCTATGTGACCCTCGGCATTGACGCGCCGGTGGTTTGTTTGGACGGGGCCAGTGGCGAGCTGATTCGGCAGTATCCGCAAACCGAGGGCACCGAAGAAATCCTCATCCGCAATGGCGTGCTCTACGCCCTGGTCAACAAGGAGCCATGGCGCCTGAACCAGGAGTTCGCCGTCAAGGCGCAATCCGATCAAAAGCGCGTCGAGGAGGAGTTCAACTGGGACGGCAAGGAGCGCCGCCTGCTGGCCTTGGAGCTCGAAAGCGGCAACAAACTCTGGGAGCAAAGCGACCGCATTGCCCCCATCACGCTGGCGATTGACGACAAGCGTCTGGTTTACTACGACGGCGAGGGCATTGCCGCGCGCAGCAGCAAGGACGGCAGCGTTCTGTTCTCCAGTGGACCGCAGCAGCGACGCAAGCTCTACGAGTTCAACTTCGCCCCGCGCGTGCTGCTGCACAACGATGTGATCATTTATGCGGGCGGCAATGGCGAGATGAAGGGCATGGACGCCAACAGCGGCAAGGATCTATGGGTGGCTCCCCATGAAAAAAGCGGCTACCGCAGTCTTGAGGATGTGGTTGTCGCTCAAGGCTTGGTCTGGAACAGCGGCAACTTGAATGGCAACCAAAGTGGCGAGTATCGCGGTTTTGATCCTCTCACCGGAGAGAAAAAAAGGAGTTTCTTCCCCGATGTCCCCGAGGGCACCTACTGGTTCCATCATCGCTGTTACATGGGCAAGGCCACCGAGCGCTTCCTGATCCCCTCACGCACCGGCATCGAGTATGTGGACATGGAGAAAAAGCACTGGGACCTCAACCACTGGGTGCGCGGTGCCTGCCTTTACGGCGTGCTGCCCGCCAACGGCCTGACCTACGCCGGCCCGCACAACTGCGCCTGCTATCCCGAGGCCAAGCTCGATGGCATGGCCGCCATGGCGGATGTGGCGCGCCATCCCCTGCCCGCAAAAACCAAGGATGCCACGCGCCTATGGCGTGGTGAGGCCTACACCGAGGCCCTCGAGGAAACCCCAGCCGATGTCGAGGATTGGCCCACCTACCGCGCCGACAACGCGCGCAGCGGCGCAGGCAAGGGCGATCTTCGCAAGGACCTCGGCCTGGCCTGGGAGGTGCGCTTGAACCCGCCGCTGAGCGCCAGCACCAGCGCCGCTGGGCAGACTTATGTGTCTGAGGTGGATCGCCACACCCTGCACGCCTTTGATTCGGCCAGCGGTAAGCCCCTGTGGAAGTTTGTGGCCGGTGGCCGCATTGATTCGCCGCCGAGTTATTGGGCAGGCCGCGTGTTCTTTGGAGGCAAGGATGGCCGCGTGTATTGCCTGCGCGCCAAGGATGGCGCCCTGCTTTGGCAGTATGACGCCGCACCGATTCGGTTGAGTCACAGCGCCTGGGAAATGATGGAGAGCGTCTGGCCGGTGCACGGCAGCGTGTTGGTGGAAAACGGACTGGTGAGCTTTGTGGCCGGTCGCAGTTGCTTTTTGGACGGTGGACTTTGGTTTCATCGCCTCGACGCCAAGACCGGAGAGCTGCGTCACCGCGAGAACTACGACGACCGCGATCCGGATACCGGCGGCGATCTCAACGACCGCCACAAGAGTCTGCAAATGCCCGTGGCCCTCAACGACATCTTAAGCAGTGACGGCAACTGGACTTATCTGCGCACGCAGAAGATTGACCCCAAGGGCAAGCGCATTGAGGTGGGCCCGGTCAGTGGTGACTTCGCCAAACAAGGCGGCGCACACAAGGGCGAGGGCAAGCACCTCTTTGCCCCAACCGGCTTTCTGGACGACAGCAACTTCCACCGCTCCTATTGGGTCTATGGCAAGAGTTTTGCCGGAGGCCATGGCGGTTACTTCCAAGCCGGCAAGTACGCTCCGGCTGGACGCATTTTGGTGCACGATCAGGACAAGGTCTTCTCCTATGGCCGTGAGGCTCAGTACTACAAGTGGACCACCACGATGGAGTACACGCTGTTCTCCACCCCCAAGGAGCCTCCACCAGAGGCCTACGAAACCGCCGAGGCCACCACCCCGCGACAAGGCAACAGCCTCGTGCTTGGACCCGATGGCCAACCCATCGGCAACCAACCCCCTGCCCTGGAAAAACCAGGCAAGAAAAAGGGCGAGGGCAAAAAAGCCATGGCCAAGGCCGGCGCCAAGGGCAAGGGCAAGGCAGTTGCTGCTGCGGGTGAGCCGCCACTGCCCGGTTCGGTGATCCTGCCCAATGATCCCCTGCTTGATCCCAGCCAAAGCGCCCGTAGCCTTGAGGCCTGGGTGCTCTTGGATGAGGGCAATGGGACCGTCCTGCATCACGGCGGCCCACTGCAGGGTCTGGCCTTGGACATCACCCACCGCAAGCCTGCCTTTCATGTCCGGGCCGAGGGAGAGTTGCGCAGCATTCAGAGCACCTTGGCCCTCACTGAGGGTTGGCACCATTTGGTGGCCACCTTGGATCAAGCCGCCAACATGCAACTCTATGTCGATGGTCGCAGCGTGGCTCAGGGCAAGGCCAGTGCCCTGCTGCCCAGCAAACCTGCGCGTCCGCAGTATCTGGGCAATGGCAGCGGCGTGACCGAGGAGAGTCCGGGCCCCTTGCGCGGCCTGCTCGATCAGGTGGCCATTTACAAACAGGCGCTCACTGCCGAGGAAGTGCAGGCGCGCTTCGAGTCGCCGGAGAGCCGTCCACAAACGGCAGTGGCCTTCTACAATTTTGACAACGGCGACAGTCGCGATTCCAGCGGCAACAACCTGCACGGCATTGGCGCCGCGGTGGAGACCGGCAAGGGCAAGGTGGGCGCTGCGCTATGGTTCAAAGGCGGACAAATCCCGGGCCCGGATAAGGGCAGTTTTGTGCGCCACGATTGGGATCGCTTTGTGCCCATCGTGGCCCGCAGCATGGCCCTTGCAGGCAACACAGTGCTGGTCGGCGGCGCCCCGGACACCATTGACGAGGAATACGCCTTCGAGCGACTCGCCGCCCGTGACCCTGCCATTCTCAAGGAACTGGAGGAACAAAACGAGGCCCTCGAAGGCCGCCGGGGTGCCAAACTCTGGGCCGTCAACACTCAGAACGGCGAACAGAGCCAGGGCCTTGAACTGCAAAGCCCACCGGTCTGGGATGGCATCAGCACCGCCAAGGGGCGGGTCTTTGTCAGCACCATGGACGGACGGCTGCAATGCTTTGGTCGCTGATCAGCGCAGTTGCATAACGCCCACAACCGCCCACAATGGCGCTGCTTGCCTTCGGGCGCGCATGCCATGCTCTCCTGCCTGAAAATCCGCAACCTTGCCTTGGTCGAGGATCTCACCTGGGACCTCAATGCAGGACTGATCGGCGTGACGGGTGAGACCGGCGCCGGGAAATCCATCATCGTCGGCGCCCTCAAACTGGTCATGGGCGAACGCGCCGACCGCGGCCTGATCCGCAGCGGTCAGGAGCAATGCAGCGTGGAGGCCAGCTTCGTGCTGCGCGACTGCCGCGCCGTGGATCAGATCCTGGAGCGTGCCGGCCTTGAGCCTTGCGAAAACCACACCCTGATTCTCAAACGCAGCATCAGCAGCAGCGGCGGCAACAAGCAATTCGTCAACTGCAGCGCCGCCACGCTGCAGGTGCTCAAGGAGTTGGGCGAGCTGCTGGTGGACCTGCACGGCCCGCACGATCATCAATCGCTGCATTCCCAGCAACGGCAGCTCGAACTGCTCGACCAATTTGCCGGCGCAGCCAACACCCTGGCCCAGTACCGCAGCCTGCATGCGCAGTGGCAACAGTGCAGCGAGGACCTCAAGACCCTGCAGGAAAGCCAGCGCGAGGGCCAACAGCAACTCGACATGCTGCGCTTCCAGGTGCAGGAAATTGAGTCTGCTGAACTCAAGCCCGATGAGGAAGACAGCCTCAACGCGCGCCACCGCGTGGTGGCCAACAGCAGCCGCCTGCTTGAGGTCTGCCAAACCATGCTGGGCAAGCTCAGCGACGAGCGCGGCGGTCTGCAGCACCTGCTGCGCGAACTCAACCGTCAGGCCCAGGAACTGGAGCGCCTCGATCAGGGGGCCGCGCCCTACCTCGCCGACCTGCCCTCCATGCTGGTGGCCTTTCGCGAGCTGGAGAGCAATCTGCAGGACTACGCCGCCACCCTCGACACCAATCCCGCTGAGCTCGACCGCCTCGACTCCCGCATCCACACCCTGCAGGTCCTCAAGCGCAAGTACGGGCCGGGCTTGGCCCAAGTCATCGAGTTTGGCCAACGCGCCAAGCAACGCCTGCACCAGATCGAAAACCACGACGACGAGCTCATCCGCCTTGAAGGCGAAGTCGCCAAGGCCCTGGCCGCCCTGCGCGACTGCGGCAGGAAACTCACTGCCCTGCGCCAGAAGGCCGCCCCATCGCTGGCCAAGGCCATCAGCGTTCACCTTGCGGACCTCGGCCTGAAACAAAGCATCTTTGAAGTGCGCCTGCTGCCGCAGGAAAGCCCGGCGCCACAAGGCATGGAGCAAATTGATTTCTTTTTTGCCCCCAACCCCGGCGAACCGCCCAAGGCCCTGCGCCTGACTGCCTCCAGCGGCGAAATGTCGCGCGTGCTGCTGGCTGTGAAAAGCGCATTGGCCGAGCACGATTCCGTGGCCCTCATGGTCTTTGATGAAATTGACGCCAATGTCGGCGGCAACATCGCCCAGGCCGTTGGCCACAAGATGGCCGAGCTTGGCCGTCAGCACCAGGTCATTGCCATCACCCACTTCCCCCAGGTCGCTGCGCTGGCCGCCAGCCACTTCATGGTGCAAAAGGATGTCAGCGAGGGACGCACCCGCTCCCTGCTGCAGGTGCTCGACCGCGAGCAGCGCATTGAGGAGTTGGCGCGCATGCTCGGCGGCAAGGCCCAGAGCGCACGCGAGCACGCCCTAAGCCTGCTTGGCGCAGCCCACTGAGCAGCCCTCGGCGAGGCCTTGGGGCGCTGCCGCCCCAACAGACCCGCTGTCCATTACAAAATACTGCCTGGCGTGTAATCCGATGCCTGCGGGATGCGCTTGACAATCGCTGCCACGCGCTGGGCGAAGTGGTCCACCTGCGCGCCGGCATCACCGGCATTGTTGCGCCCGCCTTCCAGCGCGGCGGCAAGGGCCTCGCGCGACAACCCAAGGCGCGCATCGGCAGCGAGCCGATCGAACAAATCATTGCGACTGACCTGACCGCCGCGCATCTCGCGGGCCACTGCCACCGCATGCTCCTTGATGGCCTCGTGGGCGCCCTCGCGACCCGCCCCGGCCTTGACGGCCTGCATGAGCACCGTGGTGCTGAGCAGGAAGGGCAGATAGCGCATCAACTCCTGCTCCACAACGGCCTCAAACACCTCCATCTGGGAGAGCACCGTGAGCGTGGTTTCCAGCAGACCGTCCATGGCGAGGAAGGCGTCGGGAAGCATGACTCGACGCACCACCGAGCAGGACACATCGCCCTCATTCCACTGATCACCAGCCAAGCCTGAGGCCATGGCCAGGTAGCCCTTGAGGATGACCTGCAGGCCGTTGATGCGCTCGCAGCTGCGGCTATTCATTTTATGCGGCATGGCCGAACTGCCCACCTGCCCCTTGGCAAAGCCCTCACTGGCCAGCTCATGGCCAGCCATCAGGCGCAGCGTGCGGGCAAAACTGGCCGGCCCACTGGCCACCTGACAAAGCACCGCCATCACTTCAAAATCAAGACTGCGCGGATACACCTGCCCCACCGCGTCCAAGGAGGCGTGCATGCCAAGATGACGAAGCACGCGCTGCTCAAGCTCGCGGGCTTTTCCGGCATCACCATCAAAGAGCGTGATCTGGTCCAAACGCGTGCCCACCGCGCCCTTCAGCCCGCGCGCAGGATAGCGGGCGATGAGGGACTCCAGCGCCTCGAAGCCGAGCAGCAATTCCTCGCCAAACATGGCCAGACGCTTGCCCAGGGTGCTGACTTGGGCGGCCACATTGTGGGTGCGCGCCGTCAAGGGCAGATCGCGCCACTGGCTGGCCCGCTTGGACAACTGGTGCAGCACTGCCGCGGTTTTCAGGCGCACTTCCTCCAGCCCGCGGAAACTCTGCAACTGCTCCACATTCTCGGTCAGATCGCGACTGGTCAGCCCCTTGTGAATGTGCTCGTGGCCGGCCAGATCGCAGAACTCCTCAATGCGCGCCTTCACATCGTGGCGGGTCACGCGTTCACGGCGCATGATGCTCTCCAAATTCACCTGCCCCTTGACTCTCTCGTAGTCGGCAATCACTCCCTCCGGGAGCTTCAAACCCAACTCATCCTGTGCCTTGAGCACGGCAATCCAGTAATCGCGCTCCAGACGCACCTTGCCCTGGGGCGACCAGATGGCGCACATCGCCTCACTGGCATAGCGCTCGGCAAGGACATTGGGGATGGATTCGGATTGGCTCATGGGTTCGATGGAAAGGAGGTGAGATGGGATCAGGACTTTTGCCCGTAATAGGCAGAGGGGCCGTGCTTGCGCAGATGATGCTTTTCCAACAGGTGCGCGGGGATGGTGGAGGCCGAGGGCTGCAAGGCCCAGGTGGCCAAAGCCATCTGCGCGCAACACTCCAGCGCCACGCTATTGTGCACCGCGTCCATGGCATTGCGGCCAAAGGTGAAGGGCGCATGATGCAACTGCAACACCGCAGGCATGTGAAGCGGAGAGAGGCCCAGCTCGCGCAGGCGCTGTGCGATCGCCACACCAGTGAAGTGCTCGTAATCGGCAGCCACCTCCTCCGGGCTCAGAGCCCTCACCACCGGCACCGTGCCATGAAAGTGATCGGCGTGCGTGGTGCCAAGACAGGGCAGCGGACGCCCGGCCTGCGACAGTGCCGTGGCATGCAGGCTGTGTGTGTGGGCAATGCCACCCAAGACCTCAAACTCGCGATAAAGATGCAGATGCGTGCGGGTGTCGGAGGATGGGCGCAAACTGCCCTCCACCACCTTGCCCTCCAAATCCAGAAGCACCATGTCTGCGGGGCGCAGCTTGGCGTAGTCCACGCCACTGGGCTTGATCGCCCAGATGCCACTGGCACGGTCAATGGCGGAGACATTGCCCCAAGTCAGGGTGACCAACCCCGCGCGGACCAATTCGAGATTGGCTTCGCAGACCTCCTCGCGCAGTTGCGGCAACTTCATGGTGCCGCGCTGGCGGTTTTCCTCTCCAGGGAAGTGATGCTGTAATTCTTGGCGAAGCTGCCCAAGGCATCCATCGCGATCTCACGGGTGAGGGCCTCACCAGACTTGGCCACAATGATCAGGCGCTTCTCTTCCGCAGCGGGGTTCTGCGGATCATTCTTGACCTGCACCGACTCAATGAAGGGCAGCTTCTTCATCAGGGACATGGTCACATGATCCTTGCAGGAAACGCAGACCACCCCGCTGATCCGGCCCTCGTAGGTGACCGAGGCGGGCTCGGCGGCAGAGAGGGACATGCCGATGCTCACCAGCAGCGCGGCGCCAAGGGAGGTCAGGAGAGATTTCATGGACACAAAAAAGCGTCGGGACGCTGGTTTGTCCAGCGCCCCGACGCCACAAATCACAATCTGCAGACCTCTGGGGCCTGCAGCGCGAAATTACTTCTCAAGGGACTCGTTGGCCTTCTTCCAGCCAGAGATGCCAGCGGAGAGGTGCTTCACATTGGTGTAGCCAAGCTCCGAGGCCTTGTTGGCGGCGCGCTTGTAGGCCGAGCAGGAAGGGCCACCACAGTAGGCCACCACGAGGGTGCCCTTGTCGGCAGGCAGCACGCTGGCAAGGTCAGCACCCTTGCTGGCGAAATCCACGGCGCCAGGGATGTGACCGGAGGCATAGGAAGCCGCGCCATTGACATCAATGACGACAACCTTCTTGGCGGCGATGGCCTGCTTGAGGTCAGCGATGCTGATGTCAGGGAACTCGGCGGCAAAGCCGGCGCTGGCCACCAGAGACAAGGCGAGGAGGATCAGTTTTTTCATGGGAGGTTTTGTGTTGAGGTTGATTGAGCCCGCCAAAGGGCGGAAGCCTCAATGATACGCCTGCAGGGGCCTGCTGCCTATCAAAAAAGGCCTGCGCCAAGCCTCAGCGCGGCACCAGGCGCTGCAAGACGCTCATCCTCAGCGCCTGCACTCCCCAAACCATCGGATAAAGCCGTTCAAAATACCAGAGCCGTGCAAAATACAGCCCAATGGGCGCCGCTGCCCATTGTCGCCCGCCCTGGGTCTGGCGCAGCAACCAACCCAGGGCACGCTCTGCCGCCTCGCGGCAGTCCGCAGGTCCTCCAACCAAGGCCAACAAGGCCATCGCCGTTTCCTCAATCGAAGCCCTCAGCCCTGCCTCCCCTCCAAAGCCCCCATCCCTGCCCTGCGCCGCCAGCAGGTAAGCCCGTCCCTTGATCATCAGATCCCTGGCCTGTTGGGCAAGTTGCCCCTCGGCACCGAGATACTGCAGCACGGCCGCCGTGCCGTACACGGGGTTGTTCTCGCCCTGCGCCGCCTCATTGCCAAACCACAGCGGAAGCCACGAGCCATCCGCGGCTTGAGTGCGTTGCAGGTAACGCAGAGCGCGGTCCACGACGCGCTGCCCCTGCGACTCCTGCCCGCCCCTCAACGAATCCCGCCACAAACTCATCGCCAACAGCGCGTGCGCGGTGATCTCTGGCGTGCTGCGGTCAAAGGGCAAGGCGCCCCAACCCCGGCAGAAGGTGGGAATGCCGCCATCGCGGTTTTGCAAATCGCGCAACCAGCGCAGCCCCTGCGTTGCGGCCGCCGCTGCCTTGGGTCGGTCGGCAATCTGCCTCAGGGCAATCAGGGCCCCGGAGGTGTCATCGGCATCGGGCACGCCACCGGGCAAATCGGTCCAGGCCCAGGCCCCTGGCGCCGCGCCGGTGAAGGGATGCTCACTGCGGCTTTGTTGACCAAGCAGCCAAGCCCAGGTCTCCTCACTTCCCTGCCCCAGAGCCTTGCAGGCCAGCGTGGTGCCCCAGGTGGCCAAATCGCTGTCAATGGGCCAGGCACCGTCATCGCGCTGCGAAGCACACAAAAACCGCACGGCTGGCAGCAGCGCGGGATGATTGCCCTCCTGCGCATTGATCAAGGCGATGAGCACGAAACTGGTCAACGGCGTCGCCTCAAGATA
>JAURHS010000201.1 GCA_030833205.1 Prosthecobacter sp. | reverse complement strand
CGCGGCGGCGGCCAGAGACGCGGCAACGGTTCTTCAGACGAGTTGGGCTCGCATCGCGAGGAAGGAGGGTCAGACCGACATAGTCCTTGTTGGCCTTGAGCTCAGCACGGAGCTTGGCGTACTTATTGACGGTGTTCTGTTTGCGCTTTTCGCGTTCGAGCCAGCAGGTTTTTGCCATAGGGGAGCATGTAAACTGCCCCTGCCAGAGCACTTTGCAACGCAAATTTTCGCTAGTCAGCGCGGGTTTTTTCTCTAGCTTCCGAGCCATCATGTTCAACGGCATTCTCATCGCAGTCGGCTTCCTCCTGCTGGGCGTCATCGTCTTCAAGTTCCTTCAAAAAGCCTGATCAACAAGGTCTTGCGGTGAATCATCGCGGCCATTCCAGCGGTCGGCACCAAGCCTGGGCCTTCAGCCCGCGGGCACCCTTCCGGGGCTGTCCCATCGTCTAGTCGTCGCCATCGGCCAGAGAGATGCCCTGGTAAAGCTCTGGGAAGCGCTTCTCGAGGGACTTCGGGGTCACATGCCCCAGCAACTGCCCTGTACCCCAATCGGCCAGCCCCCAAAACTCCGTGGGCAGGGCGACAATCACCACCGAGCAGGTGGGCATGCGGCTGATGACTCCGCGGGCCAGGATCTGATTTGAGAACTCGTGCAGTCCGGGGTTGTGCCCCACCAGCACCACATGCTGCCAGGCCTCATCCAAACCGCGAACCACATCGAGGATGGCACTGGGCTGCGCCAAATACAGCCGACTGTCCAGCAGCAGGGCCTGCTCGCCCCCGGCCGTGGTGGCGGCCAAGGCGCGTGCGGTTTCCCAAGCCCGCTGCGCGGTGCTGCTCACCAGCTTGGAGGGAGCGGGCATCAAGGCCGCCTGCCCCTCATTGGCACACCAATAGGTCTGGCGCAAAAATGCAGCCACTGCCGGAGCCGCACGCCGGCCGCGCTCATTGAGCACGCGATCGTGGTCCTCCTGACCGGGAGTTTCCCAGCTGGATTTGGCATGGCGCACCAGGGTGAGGAATTTCATGAAGTGAGAAACCGCGGGCGCAAAGCATCACGCCGGCAGGACGGAGTTTTTATCATCATCGCCGGGGGGATCGCAAATGGCCTTTTGCGATTCCGCAAAGACTCAGCGCCGACCTCTGCCGCCGCGGCCCGCATGGATCACGCGCGGCGCCTCGGCATGCAGCACCTTGAAACCATCGCGCTGCGCCACACAGCGGCTGCGCGCAAACAACTCCTCGAGAGCCGCCTCATAGGGCAACTGGCGATTGGCCACCAACCAAAGATGCCCACCTGCACGCAGGGCCGTTGCCGCTGCACCAATAAAACGCAGGCCGAGGGTGGGATCCGCATCGCGCCCCTCATGGAAGGGCGGATTGCTCACCACCACATCATAGCGTCCACGGCCCACGCCAGCGGTGACATCGCTCCAGATCAAGCGCGGCCGCATCGGAGTCATGACCAGTCCCAGATTGCGTCGCAGGCACTCCAAGGCATGGGCATCGGCCTCGTGACAGTCCAGGCTGTCAATGTCGGGGCAATGCCGCAGCACCTGATCGCTCAAGAAGCCCCAGCCTGCGCCGAGATCCGCGACATCACCGCGCAGGTTGTGAGGGAGATGTTCCGCCAACAGCGCAGAACCGCGGTCCACCGCGTCCCAGCAAAACAAACCGGGGACTGACCAGAACCGCCCCTGCAACATGCGCTGCATGGCCCCTGCCCTGCTCCAGCGCTCCAACACGCCTGCGTCCCAAGGTTCGCCTTCCTGCTTGCGCAGCAAGGCCACCCGGCAGTGGTGCTTGCTGAAGCATTGCATGGGAACACCGAGGGTTTGCAGTTGTCGCTCCAGACCTCGCGCGCCCCAATCCTGATGCAGCGAAACCAACAACCACCCCCCGGGACGCAACGCCTCGTGAGCCGCCGCCACATCGGCAAGCATGCTCTCGCGCTGACGATTGGGCAGCAACCAGGCACTGTCGTGCAGACCGCTGCCAGGCAGCAGCAGGCGCTCCGTCCTCAACCCTGCATCCTCAAGAACCGTGGCCATCGGCTTCCAGGGCTGAACGCAGCGCAGGCGCGCAGCCAACTCCACCACCCAGGCATCGGGTTGCGCACGCAAAAACAAGGTCTTGCCCGCAACATCCAACAAGCCCTCGCGCGTGAGCACAAAGTGCAGAGCCTCCAAGGCAGGGGTGGCCATCGCGGAAAAAAATTCAGACAGACAACAACAGCAACAACCTACTTCACCTCGTAGGTGGGCAGGGCCTGCAGATCAAAGGGCGCAAGGCCAGCCTCAGCGGCCAACTCGTTGAGGGCCTCAACCTCGGCCGCAGTGAAGAGCAGACCACCAGCCTTCTGGCTGTGCTGCGCATTCTGCGCCTCAGGCTGGCCGGGCAGCAGACAACCCTCGTTGCCATGGCCAAGCATGTCATCAATCACGGCCTTGAGGTTCTGCTCAAAATTGCGGCCACAGGCAAACTGCCCACTGCTCACCGCGTCGGGATGAATGACCTGAAAGTAAAAACTACTGGTGCGCTTCTCACCGGCAGGCAGTGGCTGGGACTTGATGCTGGGATGCGCACCGCCACCGCGCAGGGTGGGCAAACTGCCACCGATCATGGCGCCAAGGACTTCGATGAGCAGCGAGAGCCCATAGCCCTTGTGCGCTCCGAAGGGCAGCAACCAAGCCGCCTTCTCTGCATCCGTGGTGGGATGCCCCTCGGCGTCCACCGCAGCGCCTGCTGGCAGCGGCTTGCCCTCGCGCTTGAGTTGTTGCACGCGTCCCATGGCCACCGTGCTGGTGGCCCAATCAATCACGATGGGGAAACCGCAGGCCTTGGTGGTGGGCAGGCCCCAGGAGTGCGGATTGGTGCCAAGCACCGGGAATTTGCCGCCGAAGGGCACCACCTCTGCGAGGGTGCTGGTGCACTGGGTGTAGGCGATGTAACCGCGACGGGCGGCGTCCATCACATAGCCGCCACCCCAGAGATAATGAAAGGCGTTGTCAACGCTGACCTGGCCCACTCCGTACTTGTCGGCCATCTCGATGCAGCGCTCCATGGCCGCGAAGGCCACGCTTTGTCCAAGCTTGAGGTTGGCATCCCAGACCTCGCTGGCGGCAAAGGGCTTTGGCAGCACGCGGATCTCCGCCCCTGGCTTGCAGCCGCCCGTGGCGCTGCCGAAAAGGTGATCGAGATGCAGGGCCTTGATGGCGTTGTGCGTGCGGATGCCGTGCTGGCTGGCCATCTCGCAGAAGCGCGCGCCGTCCTCGGCCTCGGCAGCCGTGTAACCTCGGGCCTGGTAGGCCTGGCGCACCAACTCGCGATGCGCCGCTGTGGGGACAATGTGGTAGGACTGGGACATGGGGCGCAAGCTATGCCCCGCCTGTGGCCTTTTGCAATGCCTGAGAAAGGCTTGACCTGCGGCCCTACCCGCCCCATACCCCTTGGCCACCCGCCATGGAACACGTTCTTGTCATCCCCCGCAGCCTGTTGGACCAACTTGGCAGCTTTCAGGGCTTCCGCAGCGACGCCGCCGCCCACATCGAGG
>JAURHS010000051.1 GCA_030833205.1 Prosthecobacter sp. | reverse complement strand
ACGATTTATTCCTGGAACTCCTCGGCCTTGGGGATGCGGCTGAAGGCGATTTTGGTGCCTGAGAACTCCTTGACCTCGCCAGGCAGAAACCCCATGGCAATGCTATCTCGGCCAAAGCGCTGGTTGATGTGGTCCATGGCGCTGCTGAGTCGCTCCCGGCGTCGTTTGAGTTCCGGGTCAGCTTCATCGGCCTGGGCAAACAGACTGAGTTGCTCAGGGGCGTCTGCTGAAGTGAGAT
Organism: Prosthecobacter sp.; assembly: GCA_030833205.1. GTDB lineage: Bacteria > Verrucomicrobiota > Verrucomicrobiia > Verrucomicrobiales > Verrucomicrobiaceae > Prosthecobacter. The sequence continues at coordinate 23,311 of JAURHS010000051.1, read as the reverse complement.
CGTTGAGTGTCACTCCGACCTTGCGCACGCGGCACCAGTGCACCTCGTCCATTGCTTTGGGCCAAGCTTGATCGAGCAGGTGCATCAGGCTGAAGTTGTCCTTGCAGGGGGCGGGCAGCCTAAAGCCAACATCGCTTCGTTGCTCACTCTCGCCACGAACTGAGAGGGTCAGGCTGGCGCAGCAGAGGCCCTCACGCCGCATTCGGCTCGCGGCTTTGGTGAGCATACGCCTGGCCACCGTCAGTGCCTCCGGAGGCTTGCGCAACTCCGGGGAGAGGACATGGCTGTGACCAATGCTGCGCGAATGCTGGGCAAATTCACCGATGTCCCCACCGTGCAACTGCTGCCAAAACCGCCGCCCCCCGACACCGCCCCAGGCCTGCGCAAGCACCTCGGGCCCCGCTTCCCAGAGTGCCTCAATGCTGGTGATTCCGAGGGCGCTGAGGCGGGGTTCCATCCGTTTGCCGATGCCAAAGAGTTGAGTCAATTTCCAGTGGCTGATCCGCCCCGGCATGTCGGCGAGGCGCAGAATACTCAGGCCGTCGGGCTTTTGCAGGTCGCTGGCGACCTTCGCCAAATAGCGGTTCGGCGCGATGCCGATGCTGCAGGTGATGCACTCGCCCACATTGGCCCGCAGACCCCTTTTGATGCGATGGGCAAGGTCAACAGCAGCATCGAGGCTGCGGCGGGGTGGGTCGAGCAATAAGCCCATCTCATCAATGGAGGCCACGACCTCGACGGGAAAGTGCCGTTCCACTTCGGCTTTGACCCGCTCGTGATACTCCACATAGCGGGAGTGATCGGCACGAACCAACTGCAGCTGGGGGCAAAGCTTTTTCGCCTCGCCAATGCGCGTTCCTGTACTGACGCCAAAGGCCTTGGCCTGCGCACTTGCAGCGATGGCGCAGGTGGAGTCGGTCATCACTGCGACGACTGCCACCGGCTTGCCTCGCAGTGCAGGATTGAGTTGTTGCTCAACGCTGGCAAAGTAGCTGTTGAGATCCAGGAACAGCCACCTGAGCTCGTCAGGGCCGGCATGCTGCGGATTCATGGTGGGGCGCGCTGTGGCGCGGGCTGGACAGGCTTAAGGAACCACTTCGCCAGAGCCGGTGTAGATCCACTTCTCGATCACGCCGTTTTTGATTTGGGCTTGGGCCTCGGTGTCGAACTTGCCGAACATGGTCATCGTCTCGTACTTCACATTTACCTTCCAGATGCCGTCCTCGAGAACGGGTTCGCCCCACTCCTTGATGGCGTCAGGCTTGATCTCGGTGACTTGACCGGATTTCATGCTAGCCAAAAGAAGAGGGTAGGTTCCGTCCTTGTCCCGCGACGGCTTGTCATTACCGGCGGGGCTGGCCTTGCCCTTCGCCGAGGCCACAGTCTTGGTGGCTGCTTCTGGATTGGACTTGCGATAGTCGAAGGCCCGGCGATCCGAGGCCAGATACGCAATCTTCCAGTTCTCATAACCAGCGGTTACGATTTCCTTGATGTTGGTGTCATCCAGAGCCACCGGGCCACGCATCGGAGAGTCTGCCGTGGGGGCCACCAGAATGTTGCCGCCTTCCTGGCCGATGGCGAAGAGCTGCTCTCCGGCCTTCACCTTGCGGGAGGCGCTGTTGTTGCCGATTTTCATCGCCAGGCTCAAGTCACGCTTCATGACGACCTGCCTTGGGAAGATGGAAGGAGGTAGCACCGTCCAATTTTGCGTGCGCTCCTCAACGGTGGGGATCTTCGGGGGAACATAGCCGCTGGGGTCAGCGGCCGGCATCGGTGCAGGAGCCGGCGTGGCTGCCATTTGGGGCTTGGGCTCGGGCTTGGGCTCGGGCTTGGGTTCCATCGCTGGCTTTGGAGCCTCGATAACCGTGATTTTCTTCTTGCGCTTGGGCTCGGGAGCCGGCTCTGGGGCCTTCACGACTTCGACCTTGGGCGGCTCCAGCTTCACCATTTGGGTGAGAATGGGATAGCCATACTGGTAGGCGACATAGCCCATGGCCACGGTGAGGATGAGGATCAAAAGCCCTTTCATGGGATGAAGCTAGAGGGGGGATGGAGAATTTCAACTGCCGGCTTGAGTTGTCTGCCGCGACAACTTGGGAGTAACGATCAAACATCGCAGGTTCTTGTCGCGAAGCCAGCCCGCCCCCTCACGGCCAACAATGCCATTGAGGCTTTTTGGGGTTTGGCCACCCAAAAACACCTCACTGACGAGCAGTCGAATGGTGATGCCTCCCTCTGGGTTGAGAATGAGTTCCTGAGGTGTGTCTGTGTTGATCCATCCGTCGAGGGTGAAGAAATGCAATCCCTCGAGATCCGACTTGGCAAGAGGCCTCGCCAAAGGGCCCAAAGGCTTGAGCGTCAGCTCCACCCGTTGCCCTCGCTGAGTGGCCTGACTTTGCCACTGGGTACTGGTCCGGGCAAATCGCGAGCGCTCCTGTTCAAAAATCGGCTGCCATTGCGGGTCGGGGGCTGCCCTATCCCTCACCGGCAGGGTGACGCTCAGCATCGCCTGCCCAGGGTGGCAGGTCTTGGCACAGCACATCCAACTGGCTTGAGCGCGAAGGGTGATCCGGTCACCGATGCGTGCCTCCTTGGGCACGGTGATCAGGGTTTGCAGCAAGACTGGACGCTCAAAACCCTGAGCCCGAATTTGAAACATGTGGGTGATTTCGGGGCCGGGATAGAGCAGATCTCCGGCCATGAAGCCCTTGGGCAGATCCCAGCGCAGGGCCGTGGGGACGCCCACGATTCCAGGTTGTTTCCAGTAGGTGTGGTAGCCGGGTTCATGATGAATCATCAAACCAAGGCTCAGGGGTTTCCCTGGCACCAAGGCGTCCTGCTCGCAGACCAATTCCAGCGTCAGACCTTTCAGCGCGAGCGGTGCTGCCGGGCAACTCAGGTGAGGGGCCGCGGCCATCATCGCCAGCGTCAAGGCAAGCAGCTTTGAGGTTGAGTTGAGCATGGGGTGTCAGGCAGAAGGCAGCTCAAGTGAAGGCGTGGCCGGGCGTGCGTGCAAAGGCGATCACATCGCGAATGTTGCTGATGCCTGTGGCAAACATCAACAGACGCTCAAAGCCCATGCCATATCCAGAGTGTGGTACTGTGCCATGCCGACGAAGGTCGAGATACCAATCGTAATCGCTGCTCTCAAGGCCCTGAGCCTGCATGGCTTCGAGAAGCAGATCGAGGCGCTCCTCGCGCTGACTGCCGCCGATGATCTCACCGATGCCGGGCACCAACAAGTCCATGGCAGCGACGGTTTTGCCGTCGTCATTGCGGCGCATGTAAAAGGGTTTGATGGCCCGCGGATAATTGTACAAGGTCACCGGTCCCCGGACATGTTCCTCGGCGAGGTAGCGTTCGTGTTCGGTCTGCAGCCCCTCTCCCCACACCACGGGATGAGTGAAGGTTCGCCCACTGGCCAATAGGATCTCAATGGCATCGGTATAACTGATTCGCTCAAAGCGCTGCGAGGCGGTTTGCTCAAGCCGCGCCTGAACCTCCTTGTCCACAAAGCGCCCGAAGAACTCCAGTTCTGCGGTGCTATTCTGCAGCATGTGCGAGGCCATGAAGCGCACATGCTCCTCCGCCAGCGTCATGTCCGCCTCCAGGTCAAAGAATGCCATTTCCGGTTCGATCATCCAAAACTCAGCGGCATGTCTGGTGGTGTTGCTGTTCTCGGCTCTGAAGGTGGGTCCAAAGGTGTAAATCCGGCCCATCGCGCAGGCCAGGGCTTCGCCTTGCAATTGACCGCTGACCGTCAGGTAGGTGGGGCGCCCAAAGAAGTCTCCCTTGGCGCCGAGCACCTCATTGGTTTTCTGCGTGGTCAGGCGGAACATCTCTCCAGCGCCCTCGCAGTCACTGGAGGTGATGATCGGGGTGTGTACCCAGTGGAATCCGCGCTGCTGAAAAAATTCGTGTACCGCGCATGCCAACCGGCTGCGCACCCGCAGGAGATTGCCAAAGAGTTGGGTCCGTGGGCGAAGGTGCGCGATGCTGCGCAGGAATTCTGGGCTGTGCCCCTTCTTTTGCAAGGGGTAGGCTGCATCGCACGGGCCCAGAATTTCAAGGCTTCGAGCCTGCAGTTCCCATCGTTGACCTGCAGCGGGCGAGGCGATCAAGTCGCCGCGAACGCGCAGACTGGCGCCAGTCAGAATCTGTGGCATCAGGGCCGCGTCGCTGCAGCCGGCATCCACAACGACTTGAAGGCCGCGTGCCGTTGAACCATCATTGAGTTCAATGAAGGAGCAGGATTTGGAGTCCCGGCGCGTCCGCACCCAACCCTGGGCAACAACACCTTCAGAGGCGCGGTCGAATTGCAGCAGCTCGGCAATGGTTGGGGGCAGGGCCATGGGCCAGAATCATGCCGACGCTCAAGCTGTGGTCAATGCAGTGCTTCAGGCAACTGACTTCGGCTGGTCCGAGGGCCCAAACGCAAAAACGGCTGCGATCCCCAGGGGGGTGGCGCAGCCGTTTGCCCTGAGAGGGCCTCTAAGTGCGGTTGCTCAGCGTGCTGCCTTGGCAAGCGCGGCGGCCTTGTTGGTCAGCTCCCAAGTCAGATCCGGATCGCCAATCTTGCCGAAATGGCCGTAGTTGGTGCTCTTGCCGTAAATGGGGCGAAGTAGGTTGAGCTGTTTGACGATGTCTGCAGGCTTGAACGAGAAGACCTTGAGGATGGCGCCCAGGATACGGTCATCACTGATCTTGCCAGTGCCGAAGCTGTCGACATGGACTGAGACGGGAAGGGGGTGGCCGATCGCATAGGCGAACTGCACCTCGCAGCGGCTGGCGAGACCTGCCGCCACGACTGTCTTGGCGACCCAGCGGCCCATGTAAGCCGCGCTGCGATCAACCTTGGAGGGGTCCTTGCCAGAGAAGGCGCCGCCGCCGTGGCGTCCCATGCCGCCGTAGGTGTCCACGATGATCTTGCGGCCCGTCAGCCCGCTGTCGCCCTGAGGGCCCCCGACCACAAATTTGCCCGTGGGGTTGATCAGGAACTCCGTGGATTTGGTGAGCATGGCCTTGGGAAGGACCTTGCGAATCACCTGCTCAATGCAGAAGGACTCGATCTTGCTGTGGCTGACATCGGCAGCGTGCTGGGTGGAGATCACCACATTGACGATGCGAGTCGGCTTGCCATCCACATACTCCACGGAGACCTGGGACTTGGCATCGGGGCGCAGCCAAGGGGCGAGCTTGCCTGCTTTGCGAATGCGGGTCAGTTCGCGGCCGAGGCGGTGCGCAAACATGATCGGCGCAGGCATCAGCTCCGGGGTTTCATCGCAGGCATAGCCAAACATGATGCCCTGGTCGCCAGCGCCCTGTTCCGCGGTCTTTTTGCCCTCGACCTTGCGCGCGTCAACGCCCTGAGCGATGTCGGGAGATTGCGTGGTGAGGTAGTTGTTGATGAACAGACGGTCCGCATGAAACACATCGTCATCATTGGTGTAGCCGATGCCGCGCACTGCATCGCGGATGGTTTTTTCAACATTGATCACATCGCCAATTGGCTTGCTGCCAATCGAGGGGATGGTGATCTCGCCACCGACCACAACCACATTGCTTTTGGCGAAGGTCTCGCAGGCCACTCGGCTCTTGCGATCCACTCGAAGGCAGGCATCGAGAATGGCGTCGGAAATGGTATCGCAGACTTTGTCCGGGTGGCCTTCGCCGACAGACTCAGAGGAAAAGATGTAGGATCGTGACATGATGGAATGGGTGGAGATGTGCTGGCCGACGGCCGGCGTGGAGAGTAGAGGCAGCAGGGCTGTGGTCAATGCGGAATTCCAGTCGGAAGATCCGCCAATCCGAGGTCCAGCAGCACTTTGCCCTGGCGGCCACCCACTGAGGCCCTGGCCAGGGCTGCGGGGAAGTCCTCCATGCCGAAGACCCTGTCAATGGGCACCGCGAGTGCACCCGAGTGAATCAGGCCGGCCAAGTCCTCGAGGGTTTCGCGGATTTGCGATGGGTTGGTTTGACGATACCATTGGCTGACCCAGAGGCCGCTGAGGCGCAAATCCCGGAAAATGAGCCAGCCATTGGGGACCTTGAGGCTTTGTCGGCTCATCGCTCCATAGGTGACCATCTCGCCGCCTGCGGCCAAAAGGCTCAGCAGGCGCAGCGCACTTTCGCCACCCACCGCGTTGGCGGCCAGAAGTGCCACCTCGCCTCCCATGATCTGCAATGCGGTTCTGAGGCCATCTGCATCATCGGCAACCACGGCGCTCGCCCCCTGCGCGGTGAGAGATGGTGCCCAAGACAGGTCCCGTACCATGGCCAGAGTTCGAAATCCCCCGCGGGAGGCGAGGGCCAGCAGCGCCTGGCCTACGCCGCTGTTGGCGGCATTCAGAACAATCCAAGATCCCGCCGGCGCTCCTTGCAGGCGCTGCAGCAACAACCAGGCGGTGACGGGATTGACCCGTAGCATGCAGGCCTGTTTGAGGTCAATGCCCGAGGGCAGACGGAACCACTGCTGCCGATGCGCGACAACTTCCTGACTCCAGCAACCCGAAGCTGTCAGTGAGACCACGCAGTCTCCTCGGACAAGCTCGTGCACATTGGCGCCAACCTCGGTGACCCAGCCTGCCCCCTCGTGGCCGGCAATCGCCGGAAGGCTCGGCAGCTTGCCGTAAGTGCCTTCAATGCTGTTGAGATCTGCGGGGTTGATGGGAGAGCAGGCCATGCGCACCCTGACCTCTTCGGGGCCAAGACAACTTGCAGGGGGCAGGGGTTGGAGTTGCAGACAGTCTGCAGGCCGGCCGTGGCGATCGAAGCTGAGGCATGAGAGCATGAAGCCCTCATTAGCTCGAATCAGTCCTCGCCACAAGCCCCTGACTCAGAGTGCGGCTGCAAGGGATTGAACGAAGCGCGGGCATCGCGGCCGCGCTCGCGCCGGATTCCCGTCTTGCGGTAGAGTGTGGCGGCGCTGATGCCAAGAGTGCTGCACGCACGCTCGCGGGCGCCCACAAAGTGCTTGAGTGTCTCAAGGATGAAGAGGTGCTCCTGCTGCTTGAGAAAGCAGTGCAGGCTCATGCCAACAGGGTAGGTGCTCGACCAGCTCGTCCTTGGGGCAAAGGCGGCGGGCAGCCCCAGTTTGGTGGGGAGATGGTCTGGCTTGATGAGGTCACCCTCGCAGAGAATGCAGGATCGTTCGAGGGCATTGCGCAGTTCAGCGAGGTTGCCTGGCCAGTTGTAGGTGGTCACCAGGCTCATGCTCTCAGGCGTCAGTTGCGGAGGCTTTTCGCGTCCAGTGCCCCTGCAGATGCGGATCAGCTCTTGATGGACCAGATCAGGCAACTCTTCCACGCGTTCCCGCAGCGGCGGAATTCGGATGGGGATGACCGCCAGCTTGTAGAACAAATCCTCTCGGAAACGGCCCAACCTGGTATGTTGCTCGAGGTCGAGGCAAGAGGAGGCAACGATTCTGCATTGTGACTCAGTGGTCTGACTCCAAGCGCTCCGCCTGGCCATCCGTTCATCCAAGAGGTGATTGAGCATGGCCTGCGAGCGCTCGTTTAGGTTTTCCACCTCGCAGAGATAGACCGTGCAGGGGCTGCCTGTGCCTTCTTCAAAGGTGCGCATCAGCAGCTCTTCATTGGCCTTGACGCAGGCGATTTCAATGAAAGTGGCTGTTGGGTCCCCATGCTGGGATTCCTGATGGATCCATTGGGCAACGGACCGTTTTCCGACGCCGAACTCTCCCTGCAGCAGGATGGGGCAACCCAGTGGAATCAGGCGCTCCATCACATTGAGACAGCGCTGCATGCTCGTGGAATTGCTGCTGGCGATGGAGTGGCAACTCGTCTTTGCGCTGGCATCTGGTTTGGGCTGGCCCACCTCAAGAGTCTTGAGAGCCTTGCCGATGGATTGCATCAGCTGGGTTGGCTTGAAGGGCTTGGTCAGGAAATCGTACACGCCCAGACGCATGGCTGCTGCTGCCGCCTCCAGGGTGTCATTGGCGGTGATCATGATGACGGGCAGGCCTGGGTGCCGTTCGGCGGCCTGATGAACGACCTGCAAACCGCTGCTGCGTTTGAGGTGGAGGTCCGCGATCAGAAGGTCGAGTGGCCCGGCCTTGATGGCTTCGAGAGCCCTCTCACCACATCCAAAGGACTGCACCTCGTGCCCCGCCTTGCGGCATAGCCGTGTGAGGAGTTCGAGAGTGGTGGCGTCGTCGTCAATGATGATCAATTTTCCCATGATGGGTTAACTGTTCTGAAAAAAATACCCATTTTGTCAAGAAACTTGGTAACCCGAACACAAATTTCAGTTTGGATGCCTTGAAGGTCCTCAAATCTCAATTGGCCATTGATGGCTGCAATCTGTGGTCATCTGCGGCGTATTACCACCAGCCCCCCTATGGTTGATCCAATCGTTTCCGCACAATCCACCCAACTGCCAAGTCGTCGAGGTTTTTTGCGGAGTGCCGGCTCTTTGGTTGCCCTGCCGTTCCTCGATTCGCTTGGCTTCCGGCCTTTCGTGCGGGCTGCTGTGCCGCGGCCACCGCTGCGTGCCGCCTGGCTCTACATTCCCAACGGAGTCAATGTCAATCAGTGGTATCCCAGTGGTGAGGGGACCAATTACCAGCTCAGTCCGGCGCTCAGCGAATTGGAGCGCCATCGGCAGGAATTGCTCATCGTCTCGGGGTTGGCACAGGACTTCGCCCGCTCCCACGGCAACGGTGGAGGGGACCATGCCCGTGCCACCGCCACATTCCTCACGGGATGCAAGCCTCGCAAGACTGCGGGAGCTGACATCGAGCTTGGGATTTCGGTGGATCAGATCGCGGCGCAGAAGATCGGTCACCTGACACGCCTTCCGTCTCTGGAGTTGAGCACGGATGGGCAGCGCAGTGCTGGCCGCTGCGATAGCGGGTATTCATGCGCCTACCAGTTCAATCTGTCCTGGAAGGATGAAAACACGCCGATGGCTCCTGAGATGGACCCCCGGCTGGTCTTTGAGCGACTGTTCGGATTTGGCGCGGCCGCCTCAGGCAGTGGGCGGGAGGGGGCAGCCAGACAGCGCCTTGGGCGCAGTGTTCTCGACGCGGTGATGCAGGACGCCAAGCGCCTTCAAGCCCGGGTCAGTGGCAACGACCGTCGAAAGATCGGCGAGTATCTTGATGCGGTACGGGACATCGAGTTGCGCATCGAGCGCGCGGCGAAGTTTGCTTCCGCCTTGCCCGCGGGAACCAAGATTCCGGAGGGAGTGCCCGACCAGTATGAGGAGCACATTCGAATCATGTTTGATCTGCTGTTGCTGGCCTTCCAAAGCGACACCACGCGCATCGCCAGCTTCATGCTGGCGCACGACGGCAGCAATCGGAACTTCCCTGGCATTGGCGTGCCCGATGGCCATCACGGGATTTCACACCATCAGGGAGATTCGGTGAAGCTGGATAAGTTGGCGAAGATTGATCGCTTTTACCTGCGACAATTCGCCTATTTCCTCGACAAGCTCAAGGCGGCCAAGGAGGCCGATGGCAGCAACCTCTTGGAGCATTGCATGCTGGTTTGGGGCGGCGGCATCGCCGACCCAGATCGCCACAACCACGACAATCTGCCCATTGTGGTGGCTGGCGGCGCAGGCGGGACCTGGAAGACGGGGCGCCGCCAAGTGCTCGCTCAAGAGACGCCAATGACCAACCTGTACCTCGCCATGCTGGAGCGCATGGGGGTCAAGGCAGACAAGGTGGGGGACAGCTCAGGCCGTTTGGACCTCGTCTGATTGGGCAACAAGGGCGTGTTGGGCGCGGCAAGCTTGGCTGGTCGCGGTGCGGCCCTCAGGATGAGGGGCTGATCAGGCGGCGGCCCAGGTAGGGCTCAAGTACTGCCGGCAGCAGGACACTGCCGTCGGCTTGCTGGTAGGTTTCCAGCAGGGCGACATAGAGACGGGCCAGGGCGGTGCCTGATCCGTTGAGGGTGTGGCAGAAGCGGTTTTTGCCTTCGCCATCCTTGTAGCGAAGCCCCATGCGCCGCGCCTGGTAGTCGCCAAAATTCGAGCAACTGGATACCTCAAGGAATGCGCCTTGGCCTGGCGCCCAAACCTCAATGTCATAGGTCTTGGTGCTGCCAAAACCGAGATCGCCGCTGCACAGCTCGATGACCCGGTAGTGCAGGCCAAGCTGCTGAAGCACGGTTTCTGCATGGCCTGTGAGGGTCTCCAACTCCTTCATGCTGCTCTCCGCATCCGTGATCTTGACCAACTCCACCTTGTCGAATTGGTGCATGCGAATCAAACCGCGTGTGCCCAGCCCTGCGCTGCCGGCCTCGCGCCGAAAACAGGGGGTGTAGCCCACATAGCGAATGGGCAGGCGGGAGGCATCGAGGATCTCCTCTCGATGCAGGTTGGTGACAGGCACCTCGGCCGTGGGGATGAGGTAGAGGTCATCGGTGGGGCTGTGATAGACCTGATCACCGAACTTTGGCAGTTGGCCGGTGCCCACGAGGCACTCGGGACGCACCAGATGCGGCACATTCACCTCGGTGTATCCATGATTGCCGCTGTGCAGGTCGAGCAGGAATGCAATGAGCGCCCGCTCCAGCCTCGCTCCAAGACCACGATACACCACGAAGGCGCTGCCGGTGATGCGGGCGCCCGCTTCAAAATCGAGGATGCCAAGTTGCTGTCCAAGCAGAGTGTGGTCCTTTGGCGCAAAATCAAACACGGGGGCTTCACCCCACTGCCGCACCACCGGATTGTCCTGTGCGCTGTGGCCAATTGGGCAGGCCTCATGGGGAAGATTGGGAATGGCGAGCAGCAGCTCGTGTTGAGCCCGATCGCAGGCGTCGGCCTCAGTGCCGATTTGCTCAATGCCCTCGTTGATGCCGCGCACTTCGGCCTCGAGGGCGGAGGTGTCAGATCCGGCCTTTTTGCCCATGCCAATTTCGCGGCTGATGCGGTTGCGCTCGCTTTGCAGATGCTGCCGGCGGGTTTCCGCATCACGGCGTCTGCTGTCGAGGGCGAGCACCTCCTCTACCATGGCGGCCAGGTCGGGGTTGCGGGCGCTCAGGCGCTGCTGGATTCCCTGCGGATCTTGGCGAAGAAGGCGAATGTCGAGCATGGCGGTCTTGGAAGGGCGCAAAGATTAGGGCGGGGCGCTTGGCATGGCAAGCCCTGCCCGCGGGGATTTGAAATGGGCTGTTTCCCTGCTGCCAATAAACCTCTTGTGCGCTGCGCCTGCTGCGCCCAGAATTTAATCCTGGCCGCGGTGGTTCGCCTCGGCCGGTCTGGTCCCTCCGCGTTTCCCCAAAATCCATGCACTGCGATGACAGCGGCTCCGCCGCGACCCCAAGCCCGAGATCGCGCCGCGCTGCCGCCATCGAGAGCAAGTTGTTCGTTCTGGACACCAATGTGCTGCTGCACGACCCGGGCTGCATTCACAAGTTTGAGGAGCATCAGGTCGGTATCCCCGTGGATGTCCTCAGCGAGTTGGATCGTTTCAAGAGCGAGATGACGGAGCGCGGGGCCTCAGCGCGTGAGGTCCATCGCCTGCTCATGAAGGAGTTTTCCCGCGCCGAGGTCTCGGTGATGGATGGAGTGCCGACGCCCGGTGGCGGTCGCCTGCGGCTGATCAGCTTTGACCCTGATGCCGCGCGCAAGATCGAGTCGGTGCGGCGCTTTGAGCGGATTTTCCCTGGCAGTGAAAAGGTGGATCACCGCATCATTGCCTGTGTGCTTCAGTTGCGTCAGGCCAAGTCGCCGCGTGTGGTCTTGGTCAGCAAGGACATCAACATGCAGCTCAAGGCCCGTGCTGTTGGTGTCGAGTGTGAGGACTATCTCAATGACAAGGTCGAGCCTCGTGAAATTGCCACCCGCGAGATTGCGCGCATTGAGGTCAGTGCCCACGAGTTGCAGCGCTTTGCCAGCAGCGGGCGGTTGCAGTTGGCTGCCGACAGGCTTGGCGATTTCGTCGTCAATGATTACGCGCTGTTGAGCGCAGGCGAGAAAAATGCCATGCCTGCCCGCTTGAATGGCCAGGGCGAGTGGACGCGTCTGCGCTTCACCCCCGAGCTGATCAAGGTGGGGCAAGGGCGCGCGGTCAAGCCCATGAACCTGGGCCAGACCTGCCTGCTCGATGCGCTGATGGATCCTGAGATCAGTCTGGTGACGGTATACGGTCAGGCGGGTACGGGGAAAACTCTGCTCGCGGTGGCTGCGGGGCTGTCCCAGGTATTTGCGCGGGGCTATCAAGGGCTGACGGTGAGTCGCCCGATTGTGGCCATGGGGCAGGGGGTCGGCTTTTTGCCCGGCACCCTGCAGGAGAAAATGCGGCCTTGGTTGCAGCCAGTTTATGATGCCCTGGATTTGCTCATGCGCCCGGTGGATCAGGCCGGGCAGGGGCCGCAGCGCAAGCGCAGTCGGCCCAGTCCTGAGCCCGCGCCAGGGTCCACCCCGGTGGCGCCCTATGACGGTTTGGTGGCGCAGGGCGTCATCGAGATCGAGGCCCTTTGCTACATCCGCGGACGCAGCATTCCTGATCGTTTCTTCGTCATGGACGAGGCTCAGCAGCTGACGCCGCTTGAGGCCAAGACCATCGTCACGCGCATGTCGCGCGGCAGTAAGTTGGTGCTGGTGGGTGATCCCGCGCAGATTGACAATCCCTATGTGGACAGCCGCAGCAATGGCTTGGTCTACACCCGCCAGCGCATGCGCGGTCAGAGCTTTGCCGCGCATGTCCCCCTCAACAAGGGCGAGCGCAGTCCGCTGGCTGAAGCGGGGGCCAGGCTTCTCTAAAGCCTGCCTGCTGAGGTTGAAGCCTGCTTACCGACTGATCTCCAGCATTCGCAAAATCGGGCGCTTGGCGCGCTCAATGATGTCCTCTGGCAGTTGAACCTGCGGAGTGAGATCGCGCAGTGCGTCGTGCAATTTCTGCAGCGTGTTGAGCTTCATGTAGCGGCAATCCGCGCAGGCGCAGTGGCCAGTGGGACCAGCGATGAATTCCTTGCCGGGCACTTCTCGGCGCAGGCGATGCAGCATGCCACTTTCCGTGACGATGATGAAGGCCTTGGCTGGGCTTTGCCTGCAGTAATGCACCATCTTCTCGGTGGAGCAGACCTCATCGGCCAGGAGGCGCACGGCGTAGGTGCACTCCGGGTGAGCCACCACGGCAGCATCGGGATACTCGCGACGAATGGCTTCGATGCTGTCGCGTGTGAACTCGACATGCACATAACAGGAGCCCTTCCAGAGTTCCATCGGGCGTCCCGTTTGCTCCATCACCCATGCCCCTAGATTTTGGTCTGGCACAAACAGGATCGGCCGATCCGCAGGCGCTGCACGCACAACGGCCGGGGCGTTGCCGCTGGTGCAGATGCAGTCGGCCAGGGCCTTCACTCGGGCGCTGCAGTTGATGTAGGCAACCACATAAAAGTTGCGCGCAGCGTGCAGCTTGAGGTAGGACTCGAGCTGGTCCGCAGGGCAGCTTTGCTCCAGTGAGCAGCCGGCGTTGGCGTCAGGCAACACCACGGTGCGCGTTGGGTTGAGAATCTTGGCGGTTTCCGCCATGAAGTGCACGCCGCAGAAGGCGATCACCTCGGCGTCGGTTTTTTGAGCCTGGTAGGCGAGACCAAGGGAGTCTCCGACAAAGTCTGCGATTTCCTGCAGTTCGCGGCTTTGGTAATTGTGGGCCAGGATGACAGCGCGCCGCTCTTTTTTGAGGCGCAAAATCTCGTCAACAAGACCGGGCGTGACAGTGGCTACCATGATCCAAGCACCTTAATCAGGGGCGCTGCGCACTCAAGAGCTATCCCAGTGGTCAGCACGGAAGGGCCTTGTTTAGCCCTGTAGCGAAGCACTCAGGCCGTTTTTGCGGCTGAGGGAAAGTTGGTGAGGAAGCTTGCGGCGTCGGTACTGGAGGTTTCCTGCATGGCGTTGGCCACCAATTGGGCAAGCGAGCCACGGAGTTGATTGACCAGTTCATTGCCTTTGGCGGTCACGCGAACCATCACCTTGCGGCGATCTTCCAGCGCGTGAGTGCGCTCGAGGTATCCAAGTTTTTCCATTCGATCCACCAGGCCGGTGGCAGCGGCGGTGCTGTGTCCCATCTTGCGCGCAATGTCGGTCATCGTCATTTCGCCGGAGGAGGAGAGATAGCTCAAAAGAAAGAACTGCGCGTAGGAGATGTTCTCACGGTTGAGTTCGCGCGAGAGATTGAGGAGAAACTCGCGCTGAGAGAAAATGATGAACTCGGCGAGTTTGGCGTGCTCCTTGGTCTGTGTGGCTCCGTGCATGATGGGAAGGGAAAAGGGAAGGTGAATTTGAGCCTACGGTTTTGCAAAATATTCAGGCCCTCGGACAGCTCTATTTTGAGAAAAAATGGAGTAGAGGAATATTTTTACAAAAACGATCGGTCAAGAAGTGTTAAATATTGCCCTCTCCTTGGCAAATGACAAGTTTTTTATTAAAATTTAGAGCTGCTCCTCAATGGAGCACCGGAGGTCGGCATACTCATCGAAGGCCCTGAACTGGGGGAATTGGGCGCGGATGTTCTCGGGAGCATGGAAAAAGAAGCCCACATCAGCCTCGGCCAGCATGGTGGTGTCGTTGAAGCTGTCGCCGGCGGCGATGACCTTGTAATTGAGCCCCTTGAAGGCAGCCACGGCGGCCTGTTTTTGATTGGGTTGGCGCAGGCGATAGCCGCTCAGGCGTCCTGCCGGATCGCAAAGCAGGCGATGGCAGAAGATGCTGGGCCAGCCCAGTTGCCGCATCAGGGGCTGAGCAAACTCCTCGAAGGTGTCGCTCAAAATGATGACCTGGGTGCGGGCCCGAAGCTGCTCAAGAAAGGCAGCGGCTCCTGGGAGCGGGCTGAGGGTGGCGATGACTTCCTGAATGTCAGGCAGGCCAAGTCCATGCTCGGCCAAAATGTCCAAGCGTCCCTGCATGAGGCGGTCGTAGTCTGGCTCATCGCGGGTGGTTCGACGCAGGGCCTCAATGCCGGTTTTCTCGGCGACGGCGATCCAGATCTCGGGGACCAAAACGCCTTCCAAATCGAGGGTGACGAGGGTTTGCTTGGACATGGGCGGCTCTTAGCATGGGCAGGAGATGAGGGCAAGTTCGTCCCGGTCTGTGAGAGGATTTCTCCCTGGCCCGTAAGAGAACCATGCGCTTGCTCTCCACCTTGTCTGCTCTCCTTTTGGCTCTGGGCTCGACTCAGGCCGCCTCGCCCTATCCGCAGCCCACGCCTGACACTGAGGGCAATCGCCTGCTGCAGCGTTACTGGGAGTCGCAGACCCGCGAGATCGAGCGCGATGGGGGGCTCAAGCAGGTTCGCGATGCCAAGCAGTGGCAGAGCCTGGTGCCGCTGTATCGGCGGCAGTTGGGAGAGATGCTGGGCATCGAGCCCCTGCCGCAGCGCACGGACCTCAAGGCCGTCAAAACTGGAGAACTCAAGGGCGAGGGTTGGAAGATGGAGAAGATGCACTTCCAGGCCATGCCGGGCTTGTATGTCAGCGCCAACTTCTACCTGCCGGAGAAGATTGAGAAACCAGTGCCTGCCATCCTCTATGTTTGCGGTCATGCGGTGGTGGTCAAGGATGGGGTGAGTTGCGGCAACAAGGCCGGCTATCATCACCACGGCATTTGGTTCGCCCGGCACGGTTACGCTTGTCTCATCATTGATACTGTCGAGTTGGGCGAGATTCGCGGCGAGCATCATGGCACCTACAACAAGGGGCGCTGGTGGTGGTTCTCGCGCGGCTACACGCCCGCGGGCTTGGAGTGTTGGAGTGGCATGCGCGGACTGGATTATCTGCAATCCCGCCCCGAGGTTGACGGCAGTCGGCTTGGCGTGACCGGTCGCAGCGGTGGCGGAGCCTACTCCTGGTTCATCGCGGCGATGGATGAGCGCATCAAGGCGGCGGCCCCAACGGCTGGGGTCACCAGCATGCGCACTCAGGTTCCGCAGGGTTGCGTTGAGGGGCATTGCGATTGCATGTTTTTTGTCAACACCTACCGCTGGGACTTCGACCGCATGGTGGCCTTGGTGGCGCCGCGTCCGTTGTTGATCGTCAATACGGACAAGGACCCGATCTTCCCGATCGCCGGGGTCTTTGCCCTGCATCAGGAGGTCAGCCGCATCTATGAAATGCTCGGTGCTTCTGGCAAGTTGGGTCTGCAGGTTGCCGAGGGACCACACCAGGATCTGCAGCCGTTGAACATTGGCGCCTTTCATTGGTTCGAACGGCACCTCAAGGGCGCAGACCCCATGTCCGTCATTGATGAGGGAGCGCGCAAACAACTCGATCCATTGGCTCTGCGTGCCTTCAGCGAATTGCCCAAGGACGAAATCAACACCCGCGCTGATGAGTTCTTTGTGCCCAAGGCCAAGCCTGCACTTCCCGCATCGCAAGGCGACTGGGGACCACAGCGTGAGGCCTTGCTCAAGCATCTGCGCGGACAAGTGTTGGCGGGGTGGCCAAAGAAGGCCGTGGGCGGCAAGCCCAAGCTGCAGGCCCAGCAGGAGTTGGAGGGGCAGGGAATTTGGCAGAGCCTGGAGTTTTCCGCGCAGCAAGGGCTGCCGCTGAAGCTCTGGCTGCGCCGGACCGCCGGTGAAATCAAGGGCGTCCGTCTGCTTGTCCTCGATGAAAAGACTTGGCCTGGATTTGCCCTGGCCTTGCAGGCGGAGGCCCCGAATCTCTGCGCCAAGCTGCAGATGCCTGCCAAGGAGGCTGGCTCGCTGCCCATGGACTTCGGCAGCCCCAAGCCTGGGGAGGTTCTGGCCTTTGTGGCGCCGCGTGGCATTGGACCCACGCAGTGGACCGGCAGTGAGAAGGCCCAAATTCAGCGACTGCGCCGTTTCTACCTCTTGGGTCAAACGGTGGACAGCATGCGTGCTTGGGACATTGGCCGTGCCGTGGCCTCTCTGCGGCAGCTCAGCGGCCTTGAAAATCTCGGCGTGGAGGTGCAGGCTGACGGCGAGATGGCCGTCAACGCGCTGTACGCCAGCTTCGCCCAAGAGGGCCTCACCCGGCTGAGCCTGCAGGACATGCCTGCCTCGCACGACAGCGGCCCGGCCTATCTCACGGTGCTCAAGGCCATGGATCTGCCCCAGGTGGCAGCCCTCGCCGCCGAGGGCAGGGAACTTGCCCTGTACCGTGCCAAGCCCGGGGATTGGCAGTGGGCCCAATCCTTGGCAGGGCTGTTGGGCTGGAGACCTGCGCAACTGCGGATCAGCGCCGGGGACCGACCCTAACAGGTGGTTCAATCAAACGGATGAGGGTGGTTTTAAAACCGGTTTTCCCGCCAGATTCTCAACTCTGTCAGGGTTTTGGGAGTCTTCATCCAAAAAGTCATGGCACTTGGCACGGTTGGTGCTTTAACGCCATTATCGCCTCTGCCTCGGGCTTGCGCTTGAGGCAAGGCGGCATTACTGACCCCCTCCCACACCCACAACCATGGCTAAATACAAACTCGAATACATCTGGCTCGATGGCTACGAGCCCGTGCGCAATCTGCGCAGCAAGACTCAGATCAAGGATTTTGCGAGCTTCCCCAAGCTGGAGGAGCTCCCCAATTGGGGCTTTGACGGCTCCTCGACCCGGCAGGCTCCCGGCGGCAGCAGCGATTGCGTGCTCAAGCCCGTGGCCGTGTTCCCCGATAGCACCCGCGTCAACGGCGTGTTGGTGATGTGCGAGGTCTACAATGCCGATGGCACCCCTCATGCCAGCAACGACCGCGCCACCATCATTGACGATGCTGACGCCTGGTTTGGCTTCGAGCAGGAATACTTCCTCTACCAGGACGGCCGCCCCCTTGGCTTCCCGGAAAACGGCTATCCCGCCCCCCAAGGCCCCTACTACACGGGCGTGGGCTATAGCAATGTGGGTGACATTGCCCGCCAGATCGTCGAGGAGCATCTCGACATCTGCCTTGCCGCTGGCATCAACCACGAAGGCATCAATGCCGAAGTGGCCAAGGGCCAGTGGGAGTTCCAGATCTTTGGCAAGGGTTCCAAGACCGCTGCCGACCAGGTTTGGGTGGCCCGCTACATCCTGCAGCGCCTTTGCGAGAAGTATGCTGTGGATGTCGAGTACCATTGCAAGCCCCTGGGTGCCACCGACTGGAATGGCTCGGGCATGCACTGCAACTTCTCCACCAAGCACATGCGCGAAGTGGGCGGCGAGAAGTACTTCCTCGCCCTCATGTCTGCCTTCGAGAAGAACCGTCACGAGCACATCGCCGTTTATGGTCCGGACAATCACATGCGCCTCACCGGTCTGCATGAGACCCAGAGCATTGACAAGTTCTCCTGGGGCATTGCCGATCGCGGGGCCTCGGTCCGCGTGCCGCACAGCTTCAAGAACAACGGCTGGAAGGGCTACCTTGAGGATCGTCGCCCCAACAGCCAGGGCAATCCCTACCAGATCGCCTCGCGCGTGCTCAAGACCATCTCGGAAGTCCCCACGGCCTAAGGCCTGTTGCGTCTTGAGGCCCAGCTTCTGAGTCTCAGGCGAGAGGACTTCGTCGGTTCATTGGCGCCGCCTTGACCCATGGGTTGAGGCGGCGCCTTCTTTTGGCGCGGGCCCGCAGTGTTGGCGCCCTGCGGCTCGGCGCGTGGGCTTGTGGCCATTGCTTTGCAGAGCTTGAAGTTTTGCCTTCCTGCCTTTCGTCGCAAGTCTTGGCGCAGCAGCATTTGACAGCGCGCCCATGCAGGCCACCAATCTCAATCACCATGCCCATCGCGCGCGCTCTTCTCTCTGTCTCTGATAAAACCGGCCTTGCCGACTTCGCCCGCGATCTCGCGGCTGCCGGAGTCGAGCTGCTCTCCACTGGCGGCACCGCCAAACACTTGAAGGAGGCGGGCCTCAAGGTCATTGATGTGTCGCAGTACACCGGCCTGCCGGAGATGTTTGACGGTCGCGTCAAGACCCTGCACCCCAAGGTCCACGGCGGCCTCCTGCAGCGCCGCGACAACGAGGAGGATCGCCGCGACGCCACCAAGCATGGCA
The DNA here is from genome assembly GCA_030833205.1 of Prosthecobacter sp. Classification (GTDB taxonomy): domain Bacteria; phylum Verrucomicrobiota; class Verrucomicrobiia; order Verrucomicrobiales; family Verrucomicrobiaceae; genus Prosthecobacter. The sequence continues at coordinate 4,364 of JAURHS010000051.1, read as the reverse complement.
TTGGCACCATTGATCTGGTGGTCGTCAATCTCTATCCCTTCGAGCAAACCGTGGCCAAGCCCGATGTCACCCTGGATGAGGCCATCGAGAACATTGACATCGGCGGGCCCTCGATGCTGCGCAGTGCCGCAAAGAATCACCGTTGGGTGACTGTGGTCTGCGACCCAGCCGACTACCGCGGCATCATTGATGAACTGCGCGAACATGGCGGGGACACCACGCTGGCCACCCGTGAGCGTCTGGCCTGCAAGGTCTTTCAGCGCACGGCCTCCTATGACGCTGCCATCGCCAGCTTCCTCAACCGCGAGCAGGTCACCCAGAAGACCTTCTCCCTGAGCCTGCCCCTGCACAGCGAACTTCGTTACGGCGACAACCCGCATCAAAAGGCATCGCTCTACGGTCACTTCGGCAACTACTTCAACCAACTTCACGGCAAGGACCTCAGCTACACCAACATCCTCGACATTCAGTCCGCGGTCTCTCTGGTGCATGAGTTCCGCCGTCCCTGCGTGGCCATTCTCAAGCACACCAATCCCTGCGGCGTAGGCTGTGCGCAGGAGGACCTGCGCGAGGCCTGGGACAAGGCCTTCGAGACCGACAAGCAGGCGCCCTTTGGCGGCGTGATTGTCATCAACCGCAGCATGCCGCTGTCCTTGGCGCGCATCATCTCCGAGATCTTCACGGACATCATCATTGCCCCGGACTTCGACGCCGATGCCCGGGCCCTGCTGCAAAAGAAGAAGAACCTGCGCCTCATTCAGGCCCTGCCAGGCGTGGCCGAAGTCTTGGCCGAGCCCATCATCCGCAGCGCCCCCGGCGGCGTGATGGTGATGGACAGCGATTCCCGCGCCCTTGGCCTTGAAGACTTGGAGAGCAAGGTCAAGACCAAGCGCCCACCCACCCGCGAGGAGATTGAGGCCATGCGCTTCGCCTGGCGCGTCGTCAAGCATGTGAAGAGCAATGCCATTGTCTTTGCCACTGCGGATCGCACCCTGGGCATTGGCGCCGGTCAGATGAGCCGCGTGGACAGTTGCCGCATCGCCGTCTGGAAGGCTGAGCAGGCCGGCCTCAGCCTCAAGGGCAGTGCCGTGGCCAGTGACGCGATGTTTCCCTTCGCCGATGGCCTTGTGGCCTGCGCCCAGGCCGGCGCCTGCGCCGCCATTCAACCCGGCGGCAGCCTGCGCGATCAGGAGGTCATCGACGCGGCCGACGCCAACAAGATGGCCATGGTCTTCACCGGCCACCGCCACTTCCTGCATTGATGAAGGCGGCGGGCAGGGACGCAGCCCGGCGTCAGTCTCTTGCTGCGCAAGGGCTTGACTTGCAGCCCGTTCTCGTCCTTTGCTAGGCCCTCAACTGAAACCATGAAGATTGCCCTGGATGTCATGGGCGGGGACTTTGCCCCGCGCAACCCCATGCTTGGTGTGCAGTTGGCTCTGCGCGAACTGCCACAGATCGAGAAGCTCTTCTTGGTGGGGCAGCCTGAGGCCATTGCCCGCGAAATGAAGGAGCTGGGCATTGACCCCTCTGACCCCAGACTGGAGATCGTGCCCGCTTCGCAGGTCGTGGACATGGCCGACAGCGGGCTGGACGCGGTGCGCCGCAAACGCGACAGCAGCATTGCCAGGGCCGTGGATTTGGTGAAGGACGGCCAGGCCCAGGCCGTGGTCAGCGCCGGCCACACCGGAGCCGCAGTCACGGCAAGCTTGGTCAAGCTGCGCACGCTGCCCTTGGTGGAGCGCCCGGCCATCGCCGCCGTCATGCCCAGTGCCACCCACTCCTGGGTCCTCATTGACGCCGGAGCCAACCCCGACAGCCAACCCGAGCACCTCGTGCACAACGCCATCATGGGCAGCGCCTACGCCCGCGGCGTGCTTGGGCGCAGCAAGCCTCGTGTTGGCCTGATGTCCAACGGCACCGAGGAGGAAAAGGGCAACAGCCTCTGCAAGGAAACCGGCAAGCTCCTGCGCCACACCCCGGGCATTGAATTCATCGGCAATGTCGAGGGCCACGATCTCTGGGAGGAACCCCCGGATGTCGTGGTTTGCGACGGCTTCACCGGCAATGTGATTTTAAAAACCAGCGAAGGCCTGGCCAAGGCCATGTTTGGCATGATCCGCAGCGAGGTGGGCAAGAGCCTCAAGACCAAGCTTGGCGCCCTGATGGCCAAGCCCGCCTTCCGCCGCATCCATCAGCGCACCAGCGCCGATGAAGCCGGTGGCATGCCCCTGCTTGGCCTCAACGGCGTCACCATCATCTCCCACGGCGGCGCCAGCGGCCTGGCCATGAAGAACGCCCTGCGCCAGGCCTGCATGACCATTGAGCAGAACCTCAACCCGATCATTTCCCAAGCCATCGAGCGCAATCTCGAGCATGTGCCTGAGGGCTGAACATGGGCTGCGCTGCTGCCGCTCCTCGGGGAATTTCAGGAGTTTTGAGTCAGCACACTCTGGAGAGTAGTCTCCCGGTCTGGCCTTGCTGTGTAGCACTGCTGGTCAGTGCATCGGTGACTCCTCCACGGGCATCAGTCGCAGGAAGAGTGGGTCGGGCAGGGGAGGTGGCAGCGTCGCCTGCTTGAGTAGGGTGGCGGCATCACTGGGGTGATCAGGGAGGTTTTGAGACGGTAGTGGGCTCCAGTTTTGAAGGTCCACACTCATTTGGAGTTGCAACTCCGCCGCCTTGAAGTGGCGCCGCTGCTGCCACAGGATTTTCGTCCCAATCAGGCGATCGGTCTTGAGTTGTAGGGGCTGTGGGCTCGGTGTCTTGGGGTCCAGCGCCAGCAGAAATTCGGCAAGGTTGCTCAGGCCGTCGTTGTCGGGGTCTGCGGCGGGAGGCCTTGTCTCTGGGTCCTCCTGAGCCAGTGCCCACAGTTTGAAGCTTGGATTGGGGTCGTTGAGATTGAGGTCGAGAATAACCGGATCGTGGTCGGAGCAGCGATAGGGGTGCATCGCACCCTCTACGGGGTGATGATAGTCCATGATCAGCGGCTCATCCGCATTGATGTGCCAGCGAGTCGCGGCTGTGATTTGCGGGATCAGTCCTGGGGTGGCGAAGGCGTGATCAAGGCAGCCGCGTTGGGCTCGATGTTGGTAGCTGTAGGAGGAGGCATGAGACGGGTCACTGCAGTCCTGCCAGCCGCTGAAGCGCAGCAGGTCCAGAGGGTCCTCCTGTGCGTTGCTGTTGAAGTCGCCGATGATCAGGCAGTCTTGTTCGCCGGCATTTTGAGTGAGCTCAGCCAACCATGCATGAAGGCGCGCGGCCTGTGCCACGCGGGTGAAATTGTAAGCTCCCTGACCGTCGCCTTGATCCATGTCCAGACCACTGGCGCCGCTTGAGGATTTGCTTTTGAAGTGACAGAGGCAGGCAATGAAGCTTTCGCCGCTGGCAATTTCCCGGAAGACCTGGGCCAGTGGTGGTCGGTGACCAGCCCAGATTGAGTCGCTGTCGAATGTGGGTTCGCCAACACATTCCAAGATTTCACGGCGGTAAAACCATTGGCAACGGATGACATCGGCTCCTTGATCGGGTGTTGGGTAGCCGCCAGAGGGGTCAACAATGCTGCGGTGAGTCAGGCCCTTGCTGCGCAGGGCCGCCATAAAGTCGGGACTCGCCAATGGATGGTTCTGTAACTCCATGACACCGATGAGGTCGGGCTGCATGGCAGCAAGAGCCGATGCGAGTTTGCTGCGCTGTCGCTGACGCTCCTCCTCCGTGCTGGCGCCGCGATCATCGGCGCCGCCAGTGGTCACAAAGTAGTTGAGGAGATTTTGTGCCACGATGCGCAGTCGCCCCGTGGATTGCGGCGCCGTTTCAGGGCGGGCATTCTGGTCTGCGAAGGTGACGGGGGACTCGGGGTGGAGGCGGTGACTGCCAAAACCCTCGACGATGATTCCCCTGAGACCGGTCACACTGTCTCCGATGCGGCGAGTGCCAAGGGCATTGAGGTAGGGGGTTGGAGTGGGGCGATAGGCGCGGCTGGCATCGTCGAGCAACAAGGCGTTGAGCGCATGGGCGTCCTCGGCAGCCTGAATCCTCAAGCGTTCAGAGGTGCCGCTGCTGCTCATTCCCGAGGGTTCACTGTCATTGGGGTCAATCCATTGCGTGGGGTTGAGTTGTGGCCCATCGGCGCAGAGCAGCAGCTCTCCGTAGAGTGCGTAGTTGTCGGTTTGATAGCTGGCTTCGCCGTTGCGGGTGACAAAGAGGGTCTGGGGGAATTCCACCAGCATGGATTCCACCGCCTCAAGTGCGGTGGGATGCGCGATTGGCAAATGGAGTGGCAGTGGCGCAGGAGGGATCGCTTCACCCTCTGGTTGCGGGGGATGCGTGGGAGTGAGGGTGGTCGTGCCGTTGACTTCATCAATGGT